>JBOHNM010000050.1:0-24998 GCA_050730675.1 Phycisphaerales bacterium
CTCGGTGACTCAGCGGAAGTCCACCCATGCCCGCGACACTCACAGTCCGCGATGAATCCCTCGGCGGCGTCGAGCAGCACCGCTTCACCCTCGAGTTCCCCACCGAGAGCATCTCCGTCCGCGAACTCATCCGCGAACGCGTCTACCAGGAAGTCCAGGACTACAACCGCCGCAAGGACGGCGCAGTCTTCCGCGGCCTCGTCCAGCCTTCCGACGCCGAGATCGCCCTCAACGGCTCCAAGGTCAAGCCCGGTCGCGAGATCGACTGGAACGCCCAGTTCGCCAAGGCCTGCGAGGCCTACGAGAACAACCGCGTCCTCGTCCTCGCCGGTGACCACCAGACCGCCTCGCTCGACGAGACCATCACCATCACCCGCGGCAGCGAAGTCACCTTCCTCCGCCTCGTCATGCTGGTGGGGGGCTGACCGTGGCCGAAGCCCCCGTCCCCGCCGCCGAACTCGACCACCTCGCCGATGTCATCTCCCGCGAGAGCGGCCAGGCATTCCAGCCGGACGCCGCCGCCCAGACCCCCTCGTTCGCGCAGGCCGAGTCGCTTGCTCCGGTGGATCAGGCCGCATTGATCCTTGTGGCCCTCCGTGCGTCGCGTGATCACAACCACGCGGTTGTGCCCGGCGAGCCCTGGGAGCAGGATCAAGCGCGTCGACACCGCTGGTGGGGGATGGTCAGCCTTGCCAACATGCTCCTCAACCGCACACAGCCGTGGACAGCCGACGGCCTCCAGTCGCTGTTAGAGCTGTTCACCACCGCCGATACGTGGCACAACCGCTCGGGGCTCGCCAAGCAGCTCGAGGCCCACGCGGACCTCGTGCGCGCCACGCCCCGGCTCGTTGACCTGACCGCCCAGGTCCTGGCCTCGATCCACGCCACTGACTCGGACGACCGGAAGATCCAGGACCGGCTGGGCAAGGTGCTGGGCATGGAGACGCCCCTCCGCCTCGTGGCCGGCGAGGCCTGGTCTGATCGTGCACGAGCGGACCTTGAAGCTTCCACACCGCAACTCCGCGCCGCCTGGACCACGCTCGTGTCGGTCTGCGCCGCCGCTGCCGCCGCGGCGCCCGGCGGCAAGTGGATGAAGTCCGCGGCGCCGGCGCTGAAGGCCGTCGGCCACGAGCGCTTCATCGAAACCGTGGTTCCCTGGTTCGCCCTCGTCGAGAAACCCCGCACAACCCCGCTCGCGCGCACCTACCAGCACGAGCCCGACCCCGCCAACCGCATCATCGATCCCCACATGGACATCCTCAAGGGTCTGTGCTGGGTCGCGGCCACGCTTCAATCCCCCGATCTCGCCCGTGCCCTCGGTCGCCTGGCCCTCACCAGCTACAAGAAAGTCCCCGGCCTCGGCCCGCGCGCCGTCCGGGTCGGCAACGCCGCCGTCTATTCTCTCGGCGAGATGCCCGGCATGGACTCCCTCGGGCAGCTCGCCATGCTCCGCGTCAAGGTCAAGTTCGGCGGAGCTCAGAAGGCGATCGAGAAAGCCCTCAACGCCGCCGCCGAGCGCGAGGGCCTCCCACGCGAGGAGATCGAGGAACTCGGCGTCCCCAGCTACGGCCTCACCGCCGTCGGCAAACTTGTGGACCAGCTCGGCGACTATCGCGTCGAACTCTCGGTCACCGGCATCGGCGACACCGAGCTCCTCTTCTTCAAGGCCGATTCCGCCAAGCCACAAAAAAGCGTCCCCGCCGCTCTCAAGGCTTCTCACACCGACGACCTTAAGGATCTCAAGGCCGCCGCCAAAGACATCGGCGCGATGCTCCCCGCCCAGCGCGACCGTATCGACTCCCTCTTCCTCGAGAACAAGACCTGGGCCTTCTCCGTCTGGCGCGAACGCTACCTCGACCATCCCCTCGTCGGTGTCCTGGCACGCCGCCTCATCTGGCGCATCGCCGACGGCAACGGCGACACGCCCCGCTCGCTCGCCTGGCTTGATGAAGCAAACGCCCTCGTCGATGTCACCGGCAAACCCGCCGCCATCAACGCCGACTCCGCCATCGTCCGCCTCTGGCACCCCATCGAGGTCGATCAGTCCGAAGTCCTCGCGTGGCGCAGGTTCTTCGAGGATCGCCAAATCCGTCAGCCCTTCAAGCAAGCCCACCGCGAGGTCTACCTCCTCACCGACGCCGAGCGCCGCACCGCCACCTACTCCAACCGCTTCGCCGCCCACATCCTCAAGCAGCACCAGTTCCACGCCCTCGCCGCAGCCCGTGGCTGGAAAAACAAGCTCCGCTTGATGGTCGACGATGAGTACCCGCCCGCCACCCGCGCCCTCCCCGCCTTCGGCCTCCGCGCCGAATACTGGGTCGAAGGCGCGGGCGATGAATTCGGACGCGACACCAACGAGGCCGGCGCTTTTCTCCACCTCACCACCGATCAGATCCGCTTCTATCCCCAGGGCGCCGCCCTCCCCTCCGCCCACGCCGGCGGCGGTGGGTACGGCCCCCGCTGGACGCAGGCCGAACTGCAGGCGGGCGTCCCTCTCGAGCAGATACCGCCGCTGGTCTTCAGCGAGGTCATGCGCGACACAGATTTGTTTGTAGGTGTCGCCTCGGTCTCCAACAACCCCCAGTGGAACGACGGCGGTCCCGGCGGCGCCCACCGCAACTACTGGTGGGGCAGCAGCTTCGGCGAGCTCAGCCAGACCGGCGCCGGCCGCCGCGACCTCCTCTCCCGCCTCCTCCCCCGCCTCAAGATCGCCGCGGCCTGTTCCCTCTCCGACCGCTTCCTCGTCGTCAAGGGCACACTCCGCACCTACAAGATCCACCTCGGCTCCGGCAACATCCTCATGGAACCCAACGACCAGTACCTCTGCATCGTCCCTGGCCAGCGCGACGACACCTCGTCTGCCGATGTCTTCCTCCCCTTCGAAGGCGACCGCACCCTCTCGATCATCCTCAGCAAGGCCTTTCTCCTCGCCGCCGACGACAAGATCAAGGACTCGTCCATCACCCAGCAGATCAAGCGTTCCGTCTGAGCCACCTCTCCACGCATCCCAGCCAGCCCCTCTGGTAAAATCGCTCCGCACATGTCCCAAACGCCGCAGCGTTTTCACATCTTGTTCGCATCCATTCTGCGCATTCCCGTGGCAGTTCCGATGCTTCTGCGTTAATCTCCCACCAACCACAGCCGCCCCCCTTTCTCCCAGCGCCGTGGCGGAGAGTTGCAGCACATGTCCATCCGATCCGTTCGATCCCGCCGCCTCGCGGCCGTCCTTCTCGCACTCACCGCGGCCGCCTGCGTCACAACTTCCGCCGCTGCGCAGAGTTCCACTCAATCCATCCCGGGCACACAGCCCGCCGCGCCGGTGCTCTCGCCCGACGGTGCGTGGATGCTCATGGCCGCGCAACCGCCGGAAGTCCAGAACGCCACCCCGTGGATCCGTCCATCCAACGGCCAGGCGCTGGTCCTGAAGATGGCGACCATCCGCAACGCCCTCGCCGCTGCGCCCCTGGAGGTCGACGTCGCCGGCGGGCTCAACCCCATCATCCTCCAGCTCCCCGACCCCAATGGTGTGCTCCAGCACTTCGCCGTCGCCGAGAGCCCCATCATGGAGCCCGGCCTGGCCGCGATCTTCCCCGACATCAAGACCTACGTCGGCCAGGGCATCGACGATCCCTCCGCCACGCTCCGCGCGGATGTCACCCCCCAGGGCTTCCACGCCCAGGTGCTCTCGCCCGACGGTCACTGGTACATCGACCCTTACAACGCCGGGGACAACGCCCACTACACCAGCTACTACAAGCGCGACCTCAAGAACACACACGCGTGGCACTGCCTCGGTGTCGAGCGCGACGTCATCCAGGCCGAGCCGCCGACGGTCTACTACTCCGCCCTCACCAGCGGCCCCACGCTCCGCACCTACCGCCTCGCCGTCGCCGCGACCGTCGAGTACACCGCCTTCCACGGCGGCACCGTCGCCCTCGGCCAGGCCGCCATCGTCACCGCCATCAACCGCGTCACGGGCGTCTACGAGAAGGAACTGGCCGTCCGCCTCACGCTCGTCGCCAACAACTCCAGCCTCGTCTACACCACCGCGCCCGACCCGTACACCAACGGGAACGGTACCACAATGTTAGGTCAAAACCAGACGAATGTTGACACGGTCATCGGCTCGGCAAACTACGATATCGGTCACGTCTTCTCCACCGGCGGCGGCGGCATCGCCGGCCTCGGCGTCGTCTGCACCGGCAGCAAGGCCCGCGGCGTCACGGGCTCCGGCAGCCCCAACGGCGACCCGTTCTGGATCGACTACGTCGCCCACGAGATGGGCCACCAGTTCGGCGGCGACCATGCCTTCGACGGCGTCACCGACAACTGCAACGCCACCAACCGCAACGACGCCACCGCCTACGAGCCCGGCTCCGGCTCCACCATCATGAACTACGCCGGTATCTGCGGCGTCGACAACCTCCAGACCAATTCTGACGCCTATTTCAACTGGATCTCGCTCCAGGAAATCCGCAACTACGTCACCTCCGGCTCCGGCGCCGGTTGCGGCACCAACTCCAGCACCGGCAACGGCGCCCCCTCCGTCTCCCCCGTCGGCGTCTCCGGTGTCACCATCCCCAAGGGCACGCCGTTCACCCTGACCGCCACCGGCTCGGACCCCAACAGCGATCCGCTCACCTATTGCTGGGAAGAGCACAACCTTGGAACAGGCTCCAGCGGCGTTGCGCTCTCCGCGGCCGACAACGGCTCCATGCCGCTGACCCGCTCGTTCAACCCGACGACCAGTCCCAGCCGCACAGTGCCCCAGCTCGCCAAGATTCTCGCCGGCACCAGCAACAACTCCGAGAAACTCCCCAACCTCGCCCGCGCCAACTACGCGTGGACCGTCACCGCTCGCGACAACCGCGCCGCCGGCGGCGGCGTCGAACGCGCCGACGTCTCCTTCACCGTCACCGCCGCCGCCGGACCATTCACCGTCACCGCCCCGGCCAGCGCGACCTCCTGGGCCGCGGGTTCCACGCAGACCGTCACGTGGAACGTTGCAGGCACCACCGCCAACGGCGTGAACACCGCGACCGTCAACGTCCTGCTCTCCACCGACGGCGGCCAGAACTTCCCGATCACCCTCGCCTCGGCCGTACCCAATAATGGGTCGGCCACGTTTGTCGTCCCCAACAACCAGACCACCTCCGGGCGCATCAAGGTCGCGCCGACCAACAACATCTACTTCAACATCGCCCCCGGCACGGTCACGATCACCCCGCCCATCAACAGCCCGATCCTCTCCGGCGCCGGCGTCAACTCGATCTCCGATTCGACGGGCAACGGCAATTCCAACGGGCGGATCGACCCGGGCGAGACCGCCATCGGCGTTTCCGTCGTCGTCGGCAACACCGGCAACCAGACCGCCACCAGCGTCGTCGGCACGCTCTCGTCCCTCACCGGAACCGTCTCGGTCACCACCGCCGGCGCGGCGTACCCGAGCATCGCCGCGGGCTCCTCGGCCGTCAACAACTCGCCCTACGTCATCAATGTGTCGCCGTCCCATCCGTGCGGAGCGCCGATCGCCCTGCGCCTGTCCATCTCGTCCGCGCAGGTCTCCGGCATCTACGATTTCTCGCTGACCACGGGCCAGCCGGGCGGGCCCGCCACCCAGACGTTTTCCTACACCGGTCCCGTCGTCGCCATCCCCGACAACACCGGCGTTCCCGCCACGGCCGCCATCTCCGTCTCCGGGGTCGCGGGCGGCATCACGGACCTCAATTTCCGCTTCGACGGCGCCACCTGCACCAACACGCAAGGCGCCACAACAGTGGGTCTCGATCACTCCTGGGTCGGCGACCTCGTCGTCACTCTCACAAGCCCGCAGGGCACTTCGGTCATCCTCGCCAACCGCCCCGGCGCCTCCGCCGGCAGCGGGTCCAACGGCAACAACTTCTGCGGCACCGTCTTCGACGACTCCGCGGCGTCGGCCATCCAGTCCATCACCAACGACGGCGCGGGCGCGCCCTACACCGGCTCGTTCATCCCGGCGAATCTCCTCAGCGCCTTCAACGGCCAGAACGCCAACGGCGCCTGGACGCTGACTGTTTCCGACAATGCGGGGCAAGACACCGGCAACATCCGGGCCTTCTCCATCATCGTCACGGCCCCGAACGCCACCTGCGATCCACCCTCCGCGGGCTGCACGTCGCCCGCCATTACCACCAACCCCACCTCGCAGGCCGTCTGCACCGGCGGCTCGGTGACGTTCAACGCCGCGGCCAGCGGCAGCCCTGCTCCCACCTATCAGTGGCGGAAGAACACGGTCAACATCGGCGGCGCAACCAATGCCTCGCTCACCATCAACCCGGTCATCGCCGGCAGCGCCGGAACTTATGACTGCGTGGCGACCAACGCCTGCAACAGCGCCATCACCAGCGGCGCGGTGCTGACGGTCAACAGTGCGCCGTCCATCGGCACCCAGCCGACGGCGCAGACCGCCTGCGTCGGTTCGCCCGCATCGTTTACGGTCGCCGCCTCCGGCACGCCCTCGCCCACGTTCCAGTGGCGCAAGAACACCGTGAACATCGGCGGGGCCACCGGCACAACATTGAATATCGCGTCGGTCTCGGCTGGCGATGCCACCAGCTACGACTGTGTCGTCACCAACACCTGCGGCAGCGTGCCCAGCAACGCCGTGAGTCTCACGGTCAACGCCGCGCCGTTCTTCGGCACCCAACCGACGGCGCAGACGGCGTGCGTCGGTTCCTCGGCATCGTTCACCGTCGCCGCGAGCGGCACGCCGATCCCGACATTGCAGTGGCGCAAGAACACCGTGAACATCGGCGGGGCGACGTCGCCGACGTTCACGATCCCGAGCGTCGTCGCGGGCGATGCCGCCAGCTACGACTGTGTGGCGACCAACTCCTGCAGCACCGCGACCAGCACCGCGGTCACGCTCACAGTCCAGACCGCCCCAGCGATCACGACCGCGCCGACGGCCCAGACCGCATGTGTCGGCTCGCCCGCGTCCTTCACCGCCGGGTTCTCCGGTTCCCCCGCGCCGACGCTGCAGTGGCGGCACGATACCGTGGACATTGGCGGCGCGACCGGCCCGACCCTGAGCATCGCCTCTGTCGTGGCGGGGGATGTGGGGAACTACGACTGCGTGGCGACCAACGCCTGCGGCAGCATCACGACAGTCGCCGTTGCGCTCACTGTCCAGACCTCGCCGTCGATCGACACACAGCCGACCGATCTGACCGTCTGCGAAGGTTCGCCCGCTTCCCTCACGGTTGTTGCCTCGGGCAGCCCTGCGCCCACGTACCAGTGGCGCAGGAACACCATCAACATCGGCGGCGCGATCGATCCCAAGCTCGCCATCGCGGCGGCCACGCCCGCCGACGGGGCGAGCTATGACTGCATCGTCACCAACACCTGCGGCAGCGTGACATCGAGCGCCGTCACGCTGACAGTGCAGCCCGGGACCGCGATCAGCCAGCAGCCCACGAGTGTGGCAACGTGCACCGGCGGGTCGGCCACGTTCACGGTCGTCGCCAGCGGCTCGACGCCGCCCACGTACCAGTGGCGCAAGGATTCGGTCGACATCCCCGGTGCTACATCCTCCTCGCTGGTCATTGCGCCCGTCGGCGCCGGCGATGTCGCCAGCTACGACTGCATCGTCACGGCCGATTGCGGCGTCGTCACCAGCTCGCCGGCGTTGCTGACGATCAATTGCCCCAACGCCGCGGACGTCGCCGGCTTCGGCAACACCCTCGGGTGCGACGGGCAGATCACGGTCGACGACCTGGTCCTGTTCCTGGCGCATTTCTTTGGTAACGACGTGGCGGTGGCGGACATCGTCGGTCCCGGCGGCGGCCCGCCCGAGGGGGCGGTGACGGTGGACGACCTGACGCGGTTCCTGAGCCTGTTCTTCTCGGGGTGCCCGTAGCAGAGCCCGGACGCAGCGCGTCCGGCTTGCTCTTCGGATGTCAAAGAGGCGTCAGCGGGCGCCGACGGTGATCCCGACGGGCACAAATGTGCGTTGGACGCGCGACTCGAACTCGTCGCGGTACTTGTTCATGATGGTGCGCAGGGCCCAGTTGTTGCCGTCGGCGAGGCCGCAGATGGTGGTGCCGGGCATGATGCCCATGCTGGTGGCGATCTCGAGGGCGAGGTCGAGGTCCTTGGTCTTGGCGGCGCCGCTCTCGATGCGGGTGAGGAGCTGGTAGAGCCAGCCGGAGCCCTCGCGGCAGGGGGTGCACTGGCCGCAGGACTCGTGCTTGTAGAAGCGGGCGATGTTGCGGGCGACGGCAACCATATCTGTGTCTTCGTCGAAGACCGTCGGGCAGGCGGTGCCGAGGCCCAGGACGTTGTACTTGCGGCCGATATCGAAGTCCATCTCGGCGTCCATCTGGTCGGGGCCGAGGACGCCCATGGAGATGCCGCCGGCGATGGCGCCCTTGAACTTCTTGCCCCCGCGCATGCCCTGGCAGTAGTCCTTGCTCTCGATGAGCGTGCGGAGGGGGATGCCCAGGTCGCACTCGTAGACGCCGGGGCGGTTGACGTGCCCGCTGACGCCCATGAGCTTGGTGCCCCAGCTCGGCGGCGCGCCCTGGAAGGAGGAGTTGCACCCCTGCCTGGCGAACCACTCGGGCCCGTTCTCCAGCACGCTGGGGACGTGGGCGAGGGTCTCGACGTTGTTGACGATGGTCGGCTTGCCGAAGAGGCCCTTGATGGCGGGGAACGGCGGCTTGTTGCGCGGCCACCCGCGCTTGCCCTCGATGGACTCGAGCAGGCCGGTTTCCTCTCCACAGATATAGGCACCTGCGCCGCGGTGGAGATGGCAATCGACCTTCCACGCGGCGTCGCGGTTGCGGGTCTTCACGCCGCCGAGCAGGCCGCCGCCGCCGAAGATGCCCTTGGCGTACGCCTCCTTGATGGCGTTCTCCATGACGTGGGCCTGGTGGTGGTACTCGCCGCGGATATAGAAGTACGCCGTCTGGATGCGGCAGGCGTAGCAGGCGATGGCGATGCCCTCGAGGACCAGGTGCGGGTCGAAGTCCATCAGCAGCCGGTCCTTGAAGGACGCGGGCTCGGACTCGTCGGCGTTGATGGCGAGGTAGCGCTGGCCGCCGTCGCCGTTGGCGTCGGGCTTGGGGAGGAAGGACCACTTGGTGCCGCAGGGGAAGCCCGCGCCGCCGCGGCCGCGGATGTTGGCCTTTTTGACGAACTCGACGACCTCGTCGGGGGTCATCGTGGTGATGGCCTTGCGGAGGGCCTCGTACCCGCCCATGGAGCCGGCGCGCTTGTCGGCGGCTGGCTTTATGTATTCGTCAATGGAGATCGTGCGGCGCTGCTTGGGGTCGCCGTGCGGCCAGCAGGGGATGCGCCGGGTGAGGATCGGGAACGGGGTGGCGGGGGTCCAGGCCATAGGTGCGGAGTGTAGGGTTTCGGGCGGGTGAAGACGGGGAGCGAACTCGAAGGGCTCGAGGGGACTCGAAGGGGGAAAGGCATCAGGAATCGGGCTGCGCAGTGCTCTGATTTCTTTGAGTTTCTTTGAGCCCTTGAGTTGAAGAATTACTCTGGAGGTTTGGGGAGAAAGCTCAACGGGACGCGGACGAAGCGGGGGCGGTAAAGACTGGCGTCGGCCATGACCTGGCCGAAGTCGGAGGAGTTGACGATGTAGGAGGCGAGGAGTTCGCCGCGGCGGGAAAGTTGGGGGTGGACCTTGTGGGCGTAGGTGATGAGGCGCTTGTCCGCCTCGACTTCGGGGACGAGGTAGATGTTCTTCGGTGCGGACCACGGGCCCTCGGGCCGGAGCGCGGTGCGGGCCTGGATGTGGTGGCCGAGCATGGGCTCGGAGTGGATGGCGACCCAGACGCCGCGGCCGTCGATCTCGAGATAGCGGATGGTGAATTCGGTGGGGAAGCCACTCGCAAGAGGTTGTGCCTCGCCGGGCTCAGATGACCAGCCATCAGCACACCAGAAATTCCATGTCGAAGTCTGCTCGAGCGTTGCCGAGGGAGCCTTGGCGAGGATGAGTTGGCGATCCTTCGATGCCGTCTCGCGCGTGCAGAACACGTGGACCGTGTACCGCTCGCCCTTAGGAAGATCGCTCCAAGGCGCGTAGACGATGGCGGCGGGCAACAGTCCTGTGGGTGCGACGTGAGCCCTCGCAGCATCGACCCGGTTCTCGACGGCGGCCAACGGGTTGTCGGCCTGACGTACCTTCCATAGGTGCGGGTCTTCGTTGAAGTTGTCGATGGTGCAGAAGACGCCACCAACCGAGCGGAAGTCCCACATGCCGTCCTTGGCGCCGCTGGGGCCGATGACGGCGGCGAGCAGTACGAGGCGGTCGCGTCCGTGCTTGTCGGGGACCACCACCCCGTCGCTCATCGGCCAGTACCACGTCTTGTCGGGCGGTGATTCAAACGTTCGTGGAGCGTCGGCGGGCCCGAGCCATTGCGGCTGCTGTTCCTGCACGCTGTCGCGACTCCACATGAAGGCGACAGTATCGGATGTTGGCGGAATGCCCGTTCCGAAGCGCGGAGTCGCATGGACGGCCATGGCGTTGCGCACCATGACGGTGCCCTCGGCGTGCCGGCCATCCTGAATGGGACCGACCCAAGAATCGCCGAACAGCCAGAGGGTTCGATCGTTGCCCAACTCAACTGTGGCGCCGATGTCGCCGCCGGTCCAGCCGCCGGTGCGGTCGAAAACCGCGTTCCATTCTGAATCCGGCTGCGGCTTTCGCAGGGTGGAGGCGGGCGGTTCGACGACCTCGACCGTTTTCGGCGATCCGGCCAACTGTGCGGATGAGCCGTCGGTCAGGCGGATCTGGTCAGGACCAGCCAGTTGGAAGCGGCCGGGCCCGGCCGTAATGGGAGCATCGACGTGCGGATGGGTATCGAAGTGAAATGTTCCAGAGAGTTCTTCGTTCGGAGCGAGCGTGCAAGAATCGGTTCCGTCCAATCGCCGCGCGAATGCACGTTCGTTCAGCCGGCCCGCTGCCCTGCGCGGTGATGTTCACCTCGTCAAAGTTTCTTGCAAACACGGCGTTCGGTGCGTTGGAACCGTTGCGGATAGTCCAACTGCCTGTGATGGGCTCACCCTGCGACACGGTGGTGTGGTCGACGACAATTACCCACGCCATGCCGGTTGGCGGTGGAGGCGGCGGCGCCGGACAGCCAGCGCTGAGCATCGAACAGATCGCCAGCGGCACCAGCGACAGGCGCGAAATTTGGTGAATCGATTCACGCATGTGGAGGCCTGGATGGCTCGTTGCATTCGCGTGCTACTCGATGGGCTTCATTCCTTGCATAGCGCGGAGGAGCATGATCTGGCCGAGGTGGTGGGCGTCGTGGGTGAGGTGGTATTCGGCGCGGTCGTGGGACGCCGCGGGGTCGGCGATGAGGGCGCGGATGGCGGCGTGGACGGCCTCGAAGCGGTCCACGTCCTGTTTCCATGCCGTGGCGGTCACGGTCTCGGGCGCGCGGAAGTTCTCGCGGGCGAGTTCGGCATCGTCGGTGGGGACGGCGTCGCCGCGGGCCTTGCGGGCGGTGACCTCGCGCCAGTAGGTGACGTGGTTGAGGATCTGCCAGATGGAGTGGCGTTCCGGCGCGGGCTTCCACGTGGCCTGCGCGGGAGTGAGATCGGCGAGCGCGGCGCGCCAGGAGGCGAACCAGAGGCCGCCGGTGAGGGACTCGTCCCAGTGTTTGAGGAGGTTCATGGGGGTGCTCAAGAAGAGGACTTCACCACAGAGTGCACAGGGCGACACAGAGAAAGACAAGAAAGCGGGTGAACAAGCAGACACGGGCCACGAGATGGTGTCAAGGGGAGAGCGCGGGGGTTGGCCAGGTTTTGGGGAGGGGGTCAGTGGGGGCCCAGGCGCGGCCGGGGAGTGGGGAGGGAGTCGCGGGCGGCGCGCCGGCGGCGGACGCGAGAGCAGTCGGGCGCGGGGCGTTGGGTGTCGGGCTTGCGGAGCGGCCGGGCATCGGGGCTGGGGGTTGCGTCTGGGGCCGCTGGATCGAGGGCTGCGCGGGTTGGGTGGCCATGAGGCGGCTGGTGACGTCGAGGACATCGGCGAGGTCGCGGCGGAGGGCGGCACGCTCGTTGTCGGGCTTGGGGGACGGGGCCTCGCGGGGTGGCGTCGGCGGGCGGATGCGGAGGATGGCGGCGGCGGCGAGGCGGCGCTCGGCGTGGGTTGCCGCGGGATCGGTGAGCTGGGTCTGCAGCTCCTGCAGGGCGGCGAGGTGAGAGGCGGCGAGGGCGTCGGTGAACGGGGTGTTTGTTTGGGTATTCATACCCGCATTGTGACGGGATTTTCGGGAAATGCAAGGGTTGATGCGCGGAGCGCCCACAGATTGCGCAACGGAGCGTCCTTTGGCTGGTTCTGGGAGGGGGAATTCTCAATTCCCCGTCTCGTCATCTGCCGCCGACATGGCTCCGCAGCCATGGCGATGAGCTTTTCAGGATGCTGGCTGGTCGTGCTTGCCGCACTCGGGGCAGAGGGGGCCGTCGGCGCTGCCGGGAAGCCCGATCAGGGCGTAGCCGCATTTCTTGCAGTGCCCGATGGAAGCGAGAGCTTTGCCGCGGGCTTTGCCATGGAGGTAGACAGCGGTCAGGAGCGTGGCGAAGGTGAGGTGCCAGAGCGGAAACACGAAGACGTGGAATGGGCTCGGCTTGGGCCAGGGGTTGACGGCGGAGTGGATGGGGCGCCAGCGGAGCGAGCTTACGGGGGAGTAGCTCCGAGTCACAGTGGGCTCGAGCCAGTCCTGCTGGTTGCGCCACTGCGCGCTTGGATCGGCGGCCCATCGGACGACGAACTCGGAGCATTCGAGCGAGAAGCTCCAATGGCCGCGGATGCGGAGGGTGATGTCGTACTGCGAGCCGATGGCCATCAGCGCGAGCAGGACGCCGGCGGCGGAGAAGAGGAACGTGCGCGACCAGAGGCGGCGGAGGAATCGCATGGGGGATGGTACGCGCGGGGATCGATACGCGGGGCATGGGGCGATCGCGTATTGCACACGTATGTGGATTATCAATCGAGGGACGGTGTACGAAACGCGGCGTTTGGCATCACAAACGGAGCGTTGGTCCTATCAGGCCTTCGAGCGGGCGCCTGCGACGAGTGCCTTGCTTCGGGCCTTCCCGTAGAGGTAGACGGCGGCAAGGAGCAACGCGAGTGTAACTTGCCAGAGCGGAACGGCGATGGCGTGGAATGGGCTGGGCTTGGGCCAGGAATTGAACGCCGCGTGGATGGGACGCCAGCGGAGCGCCACAGTCGCCGGAGTGGTTGGAATGAAGCTTGTCTCGAACCAGCCTTTCGGATCGGGCCATTGCACCGCCGGATCGCTCGCCCAGCGCAGAACGAATTCCGCGCGTTCGAGCGACGCGCTCCAGCGGCCGGGGAATCGGACAGTGATTTTGAAGTGTGAGCCGACCAGAACCAGGACCAGCATGAGGGCCGCCGCGGGAATGATGAGCTCGCGCGACCAGACGCTTCGAAGTCGGCGGCGCAAGGAATTCGCGCAGCCGAGGGCACGCGCGGCGGTGGATGCTCTGCTGGCGCCGCCGCACTCCGGGCAGCGTGGTCCGTCATTGGTGATTGGGAGGCCCGTAAGCGGGTAACCGCAGACGCTGCATCGGTCGGTCGGGGTGAGGGCTCTGCCTCGGGCTCGCCCGGAGAGGTAGGCGGCGGCAAGGAGCGTGGCGAGGGCGATGTGCCAGAGCGAGACCGCGATCGCGTTGAACGAGCCGGGGGCGGCCGGAGAGGCTGACGCGACATGGATGGGCAGCCAGTGCAGCGTCACGATCGGGGCTTCGGGTTGTGTTCTGGTCGCCTCGACCCATTTTTCTGGTTCGTACCACCGGGTTTCCGGGTCGGTGACCCAGCGGACGACGATCTCCGCCTGCTCGACCGACAGACTCCATCGCCCGCGGAACCGCAGGGAGAAGTTGTCGTGCGAGCAGACGACGACAACCAGCAGCACGCCAGAGGCGGAGAGGAGAAACGCCCGTGACCAGAGCCAACGGAGCCATCGCATGTCCGATGGTATGCGTCGGCATCGCACACACCGGCGTGTCGAGCGGCGGTTATCCACACACATGCGTGTGGATCAACGGGCGTGTCTTCTTGCTAGTTTGCCGCGCATGAACAAGTCTCTCGTCGTTATTTTCCCACTCTTGCTGGCCGTCTCTGCGGCGACTGGCCAGGTCATCGGTCCGTCGTGGAACCCCGATGACCCCGTGAACTTGGCGGAGAAACGCCAGTACTTTGCTCTGGCGTGGAACACGAATCGATCGGCCGAGCAGGAGGCGGCCTACCAGAACTTCACATTCACGAACGACATCCCGGCTACGGACCTCCAATTCAACTACGACGAGATGGCGGTCTTCACCAACCTCTATTCGGATCGGTTGAACACGACGGGCGAGAACGGACCGATCTACACAATCCTGGACTTGATGCGTGACGACGCGGACGTAGCGGCGAGATTTCAGTTCTTCGTCGTTACGGGCCAGGTCGTCACCAGCCCCGCGACCGATCCGGCGTTGACCGACAAGCACTTGTGGATGATTCTCGACGCGATCGGGTCGGGAGAGTCGTACAAGTTGGACGGCCTGTCGGTCGACAATGGTGCGCTGGTCAGCTCGAAATTGGGGCTGAAGTCGTACGTGGCGCAGGTGTCGCCGACGCCGACTCCGACAGTGCCGCCCGCGCTGACGCAGTTCGACTGCGACCTGCGCTACTGGATCCAGAAGAGTCTGCTGGCGTGCATGGCCGGCCACACGATTCAGCCCGGGAACAAGCGGCTGTACGTGCCCGAGAACGGGACTGATCCGACGAATAAGAAGCCGCGCGGCAGGTTCGACTGCGACGATTTCTCTGATGCACTCGACTGGTTCCTGCGTAAGCGTTTGAAGGCCATCTATCCGGACGCTGACATCAAGAACTTCTACTTCAGTTGGGATTGCGTGGTGAAGGACGCGGCCGGTCACGAGGTGTCGAGGAAACCCGCGGCGCACGAGATCGTCATCATCATCAAGGATGGGAAGTTCTGGTTGGTTGATCCACAGAGCGGGAAGACCATCGGACCGTTCGACGACATCAAGAAGGCGTACGACTACGCGTACAACGATTTCGCGTCGTGCACGTGCACCCTCACGACGGGTCAGACGTGTACGAAGGAGCCTCGCCCGCACGTGGAGACGCCGGGCAGCCCGGGCCCACAGTGGCCGAACCCGACGATGCACGATCCGACGGTGCGGTACCCTGGCGACGCTCCGAAGCCCGGGCTGGATTTCGACGACATTCAGCGAAGGTTCTGCGAGTTCCTGACGTGGGCTTGCGCGAATTGCACGGTCACTCCACCCGCGGGATGCACGCCGTCCCCGCTACCGGCGGGCACGACCCCCGATCCTTGCAAGAGTCTTCGCCCGTACACCAAGCCGGGCACGGTCATCCCGAGCGATAATCCGTGCTTTGTGTCGTAACTGAATGAGTTCAAGCGCCCACACAATCGCCGCCGGCACGGTGACAGCACTGCGCCGGCGGCGTCATTTTTGGCGATTGAGGGCGGATGCCGGCCGGCGAGTATCAGGCCGGCACGAGGGCCACCAGCTTCTGCGAGGGCAGGTCCATGTCAGCGATCCGCTCTTTGCAGAACGCGAGGATCGCACGGTCGATGTTGGCGCGCAGCTCGTCGAGGAAGAGCTGGCTGGCGGGGTCTTTCATGACGCCGGCGATGACCTGGAGCTGCTGGCGGACGCCGCTGAAATAGGCCCGCGTGCCCTGGTCCGGGCCGTCGATGCCCATCGGGTCGTTGCTGAAGATCGAGAACGCGCGGATAGAGGCGATCCGGAACCCGGCCTCGGCGACGAGCCGTTCGAAGTTGTAGCGGCTGCGGACGAGCATCCACGGGGTGCGCATCTCGGTGCGCGGCAGGTACTCGGTCGTGACCACGCATCCACCCGGCCGAACGAGCTTGCGGAGGTTCGCCAGAGCGTTGCTGAAGAGATCGTGCTCAGGAATGTGGAAGAGCACGTTGGCGATGTTGATCAGGTCGAAGCCCTCGGCCTTGAGATCCAATTGCGGGAAGGGCGCGGTGATATCCGCCACGCCGAAGCTGATGGTGGTCAGCGGGGTGGAGCGGTGACGCGAGCGGAGGAGTTCGGCGGACTCGGCCGCGGAATCAACACCGACCAGCGTGCGCGGCTTCACCTGCTGTTCGAAGAAGCGGATCCAGCGGCCGGCGCCGGCGCCGACGTCGAGGATGTCGCCCGTTCCGTTCCCGACCGCGATGCGAAGGTCACGGATGAGTTCGAGGTAGATGGGCTGGACCACCATGTCCTCGGAACGAAGACCGTAGAACGACGGCGAGCCGGCATCGGACCGGGCCTTTTCTTCGGCCCAGGCCTTGGTGTAGTGGGCGCGGATGTCCGGTTGTGTCAGGAGCGACATGGGCACGGTATCGGTTGCCGCAAGTCGGGGCATTCAAACTTGGCGACCGGGCGGAGCCGGAGGCGGTCAGATGCGGGCTTTCCAGGCGGCCAGGTCGTCGTAGGCGGTCAGGTCGAACTTCAACGGCGTTACCGTGATCTTGCCTTCGACCAGTGACTGCACATCGGAGCCGGGCTCGGTCGCGTGGAAGCCCATGGGGGTGCCGGCGGACCAGAAGTAGGTCTCGCCCAGGGGGTTGGTGCTGCGCTGGTAGGCGTCCACAAGTCCGTGTGTGTTCATGGGGCAGACGGCGGCGGGGGGCGTAGGGCCCTCGCGCTCGGTGATCGGAACATTGAGGCTGAGGCAGTGGCCGGGCTTGACCCCACCGGCGGCGAGGATGCGATCGATAACGGCGCGGGCGTGGCGGGCGGCGACGTCGTAGCGTGGGGAGCTGTTGCCATGGTGGAGGCTGACGGCCAGCGCGGGGAGGCCCAAGAAGGCGGCCTCGAGGGCCGCGGCGACGGTGCCGGAGTAGAGGACATTGATGCCGACGTTGGCGCCCATGTTCATGCCGCTGACGACGAGGTCGGGGCGGGAACCCTTGCCGAACTTTGCGGGCCAGAGATCGGCCACGGCGAGCTTGATGCAGTCGGCGGGGCGGCCGTCGATGGCGATGCCGCGGAGGCCGGGGCGGGGCTCGAGTTCCTTGATGATGAGGGGCTGGCGGAAGGTGATGCCGTGGCCGGTGGCGGACTGGACGGTGAGGGGCGCGGCGATGAAGACCTCGCCGAGTGAGGCGATGGCGTCGTAGAGGGCGAGGATGCCCGGTGCGTGGATGCCGTCGTCGTTGCAGAGGAGGATGCGCATGGGCGGGAGCGTAGCTCAACGGGCAGGCTTGATGAACTCGATGATGGCGCCGGAGGGAGCGATGGTGATCCGCGGCACCGGGCGCAGCGGGATCGTGAGGTGGTAGCGCGTGTGGCGTTTCTCGCCGGTGCGCCGGAGTGCGCCGAGGTCGATCATCTCGGCGAGGTCGCGGGTGGCGGTGGCGGCGGAGGCCTTGGCGATCGTGGTGTAGTTGCCGGCGGTGAGGCCGCCCTTGAATCCTTCGGGACCCTCGCGGAGAATGCGGATGAGGACGGCGGATTGGCGGGAGTTCAGCTTATCTCGGAGCCGGTCGAGCAGCTTGGCTTTGTCGATCAGGAACTCGACCTGAGCGAGGGTGCGGTACTGGGCCTCGAGCGCGATGCCCGCGAACCACGCGAGCCATTCGGTGATTTCATTTTTCTTGTTGGCGGCTTCGAGGGCGTCGTAGTAGGCGGCGCGGTGGGCGAGAATCGTCGCCGCGATGGCGGTGAGTGAGGGACTTCCGAGAGTCTGCGCGAGCACCTTCTCGGCGATGGCGCGGCCGACGCGACCGTTGCCATCTTCAAAGGGGTGGATGCTCTCGAAGTAGAGGTGAGCAAACCCGGCGCGCGTCAGAACCGGGAGCGGTTGGGGACCGCGCGGGGCGGTGCGGTTGAACCATGCAATGAAACGATTCATCTCGGCCTTGACGCGCGCGGAGGGCGGCGCTTCGAAGTGGACGGTGGGGTCGTAGATCCGGCCCGAGACGATCTGCATGGGCTCGGCGTGCGTGCGATAGCGCCCGATGTCGTGGAGGTCGGTGCGGCCGCTGACGATCATTCGGTGCCAATTGTGCAGCGCGGCGTGGTCGAGCGGGACAGCGAAGTTGCGGTAGAGATCCACCATCAGTTCGCCGATGCCCTGCTCGGCGGGTTGAACCTTGCGGCGATCGGCGGCGAGCCCGAGTTGGCGGCGGATGGATGACTGGACGCTGTCGCGGTTGAGCACTTCACCCTCGATCTGGGAGGTCGTGAGGGCCTCGTTGCTCATCGCGTCGATGGTGAGTTGATCGCGGTCCTCCCCGGCGAGGTGTTTGACGGTTCCGAGGAACAGGCCGCTGCCGCGGAGGAACTGCTCCTCGGCCTTTGCGAGCCGTGAGCTTTTCCAAGCGAATTCGGGCCAATCGGGTTGTTGCCAGTTCCAGGGCATGAGCGATAGGAGTGCCTTCTATCGCTCATAATAGGTCGATTCTTGAGCGATAGAAAGTGGTTCTATCGCTCATTGGTTTTCCAGCGGATACGTCCAAGTGGCTTCGGGCGCGGCTCAGATGAATACCGACGCAATTGCCCCCGTCATCCAGCACGCCAGAGCGCCCGCGACCATGGCCCGCGGAGCGATGGCGGCGAGGTCGGAGCGGCGGTCCGGGGCCATTGCGGAGAGGCCGCCGATCTGGATCGCGATCGAGGGGATGTTGGCGAAGCCGCAGAGGCAGTAGGTGGCGATGGCGGCGGTGCGGGTGGACATGGCGGAGGCCTTCATGCCCGCGGCAAGATCGAGATAGGCGACGAACTCGGTGGCGACGACTCCGGTGCCCAGGAGTGTGCCGAGTGTGGGAGCTTCGTTCCAGGGGACGCCGATGCACCAGGCGAGGGGCCGCAGGAGGTAGCCGAGGATGGTCTGGAGCTTGAGGACGGGGATGCCGTGGGCCTCGCGCCAGCTGGCGATGGGGAGCCATGAGGTGTTGACTTCGCAGAGGGCCGCCAAGGGCCAGTTGACCATGGCCAGCAGCGCCACGAAGGCGACGAGCATGGCGGCGACGTTGAGGGCAAGCCGGAGGCCGTCGCCCGCGCCGGCGGCCGCGGCGTCCATGATGTTGCGGGTGGGGCGCTCGTCGGCCATGAGGGCATGCACGGTTTCGGGTCGTGGCGCACCGGTCTCGGGGAGCATGATCTTGGCCATCAGGAGCCCGGCGGGGGCGGACATGACGCTGGCCGTGAGCAGGTGCTTGGCGAACAGGACCTGGCCTTGGTCGGGCGCGACGCCGAGGACCTGGGCGTACGCGCGGCCGAGCATGCCGATGTAGACAGCCATCACCGAGCCGGCGATGGTGGCGAAGCCGCCGGTCATGATGGCCATGATCTGTGAGCGGGTCATGCCGGCGATGTAGGGCTTGACGACCAGCGGCGCCTCGGTCTGGCCGAGGAAGATGTTGGCCGCGGCGGAGAGGGCCTCGGCCCCGGTGATGCCGAGGGTGCGCCGGAGCACCCACGCGACGGCGGCGACGACGCGCTGCATGACGCCGAGGTGGTAGAGCACCGTCATGAGCGAGCAGAAGAAGATGATGATGGGCAGCACGCGCACGGCAAAGATGAAGCCCCACGGGGCGGGCGAGCCGTCGGGGAGCGTGTCCTCGGCGACGCGTCCGAAGATGAACCGCGTGCCCTCGTCGGCGAAGGAGATGACTTTGGTGATGATCGCGGCGAAGATGTCGAAGAGCTGGACGACGGGCTCGAAGCGCAGGAGCAGGAACGCGAGGACGGCCTGCAGCAGGATGCCCGCGGCGACGATGCGCCAGTTGATCGCGCGGCGGTCGGTGGAGAGGGCGTAGGCGATGGCGATCAGGACGACGACGCCGATAAGGCCCTGGAACTGCATGGGGAAGCCTCCGGCGGCGATTATGACGGATTACGCTCTGGGCCGTGGGAACCAGCGGCCAACCTGTCGGCGGCGGTGCTTCGCCCCTGAAATGGGCGGACGCGCCGGGTGTGATCGCGCAGATGGCGCGAAAGGCCGCGGCGGCCGTCGGACGAAGTGAAAATGGCGTAGCGGTGGTGGGGGTGACGGGGCGCGTGGGGGCGGGCAAGAGCGCGCTCGCCCGGCTGCTGGGGGCGACGATCCTGAGCACCGACGACTACCTGCCGGACTACGAGGCGGTGGCGTACCACGAGCGCGACCTGCCGGAATTGCTGGACTGGGGCACGCTGCGGCGAAATCTGGAGGACCTGCGCGCCGGTCGTGCCGCGATGGCGCCGGTGTGGTCGTTCCAGACGCACCGGCGCGAGAGTGTGCGCGAGGTGCGGTCGGGGGCGATCGTGGTGTGCGAGGGGATCCACGCGCTGCACGCGAGCGTGCGCGGGGCGCTCGATGTCGCGGTTTTCATCGAGGCGCCCGCCGATGTGCGCTGGGCCCGCTGGGAGCATCTGGAGAAGACGGGCGTGCGCGGCTGGGGTGTCGAGCGAGCGCGGACGTTCTTCGACCAGGTGGCCGAGCCGACGTTCGCTGCGCGCGAGGCGGAGTACCGCGCGGCGGCGCACGTGGTGGTGCTCAATGCCGACTACCGACCGGGTTGAAAGCAGTCGCGGCAGCGCGGCTGGTACGCCTCGGCTCCGCCCACGACAATGCGGTCCGGTGAATCGACCAGTCGCTGCGAGTGCAGGGCGGGCTGGCCGCAGACCGAGCAGGGGGCCGCGAGCTTGACGACTTCATCCGCCTCGCAGAGAAGCCACGGGAACGGCTCAAAGTGGTGGCCGCGGTGGTCGCG
The DNA here is from genome assembly GCA_050730675.1 of Phycisphaerales bacterium. Classification (GTDB taxonomy): domain Bacteria; phylum Planctomycetota; class Phycisphaerae; order Phycisphaerales; family UBA1924; genus JBOHNM01. Next base: position 20,778 of record JBOHNM010000050.1, read on the forward strand.
TTCGAGCCCGGCGACGATCACCCGCACGCCGCGAGCGAGCAGTGCGCGGATCGGGTCGATCAGGGCGATACCAAAAAAATGTGCCTCATCGATGCCGATGGTGCGGGCGTCCGCCGCGTGCGTCAGGATCCCCGCGGCGGTCTCGACCGCGCCGGCGGGAAGCGTCGCGCCGTTGTGCGTAGCGATCGCCTCGGCGTGGTAGCGGGTGTCGTGGCTCGGCTTGAACGCGAGCGTGCTCTGTCCGGCCGCGGCGGCGGCCTGCAGCCGGCGGATCAACTCGGTGGACTTGCCCGAGAACATCGGGCCGCAGATGGCTTCGAGGCGGGCGCGTGATGGCGAAGGTCTCCCTGCCATGCGGAGACGTTATTCGTTCACGGCCACCGGCGTGCCGACCTTGACGGCCTTGGCCAGCCGCACCGCGTCCCAGTTGGCCAGGCGGAAGCAGCCATGGCTGCCGGTCTTGCCGATGTCCTGCGGCCGGACCGTGCCGTGCATCCCGTACCCCGGCTTGTCGAGGCCGACCCACGCCATGCCGACGGGGTTGCGCGGCCCCGGCGCGATGCGCAGGCGGGTGGAGACGTTGTCCACCTCGGGCCAGTCCTTGGGGTCAAAGGTGTACTCGGGGTCCATCGCGACCACGCTCACGTGCAGCTCGCCGGCGGGGCGCTTCTCGGCCAGGCGCGCGATCGAGCAATGCACGAGCATTACCTGTGTGTCCTTGGCGTCGAAGCCCAGGACGAGCTTTTCGGTCAGATCGATCTCGATGCGCGCCAGCCGCGGCAGCGGTTTGGCTTGCACGTCGGGAAGAATCACCTCGTCACCCGCCTTCAATTCGCCCAGCGCGACCCCCGGGTTGAGCGTGGCGACAAGATCGGTCGAGCACCAGCCGCGCTCGGCCAGAAGTTCCTGCAGATCGGCGTACCCCGAGCGCGTGAGCGTCGCCCGCTCGTTCCAGTCGGTGGGGATGGGGCCGGTGATGAGGGCGACGTCGGCCTCGGTGATGCGGTACGGCCGTGTCCACGTATCTGTGGTAACCAGCTTATCAGCCCCGGCGAGCGCAGCGAGGGTGGGCTCATCGGCCGCGCCCGTGATCGTGAGTTCGTGCGCCCGCTGGAAGTGCTCCAGGGCAATCTTGGTCTTCCGCCCCGGCTTCCCGTCGATCAGGCCGGGGGAGAATCCGCTCCGTGCGAGGATCGTCTGGAGCCGCGCGGCACGAGACCACTCGGCCTCGGGCTGGGCGATGCGCCGCGTGACGGGCGCTACCAGAGCCGGCGCGGGGGAAGTGATGGGCGCGGGAGGTGCTGGCGCGGCAGGGGCCGGTGCCTGTGCCGCGGGCTGCGCGCCCGCGCCGACACCACAAAGGAGCACGGCGGACGCGCCAAGTTGCAGCAAGTGCCTGCGGGCCATACCGAATTATCGGCTCGTAGCGGCCGCGCGGAGGAGTTGGACGATTTCCGCCCGCCGGGCCGGCGTCATGCTTCCACGCTGGCGTTCCGGCGGCCACGACCAGACGGCCGACTTCGGATCGGGGTCGCCGACGTGCCGCGGGATGACATGCCAGTGAACGTGGTGCACCAGGTTGCCCAGGCAGGCGTAGTTCAACCGAGGCGGCGCCGGGTCAAACGCGCGCCGGACAATCCCCGCGGCAACAAGCAGGTCCCTGTGCAGCCCCGCGGCACGATCCGCCGGAAGCTGGTCGAGGTGTTCGGCGTGGTCCTTGAGGATCAGCACGCACCACCCCTCACACTCCTGCTCCGTGGCGAGGATCAGGTGCGACTCCGAAAGCGTGGCGATCAGTTCGGGATGCTCTCCCGAGCGGCAGGCGGCGGCGGTCTGGCAGAGGAGGCAGGGCATGGTGAGGAGACGACCAGTGGATCAGGCGAACAGACGATCAGAAAAAGGCAGCATGCAGGCAAGACGCGGGACACGCGATTTTCAGAACGCCCCCGACCCGCCCGGGTTCAGCGTGACATTATCGCGCCCGCAGATGATCAGGTCCGCGACCTCGAGCGCTTCGGCGAGCGACTCGCGGGCGGCCTTCACATCCGTGGCATCGGTGAGGACCATGCCCTTGTTGAGATGCTCGATGGTGGCGACGGCATCGCCGGCGATGAGCGTCGTCTGGTCGTCCTCAGTAACGAGCAGCCCCGTGAGGCCGGGGGTCACGCCGTGCAACGGGAAGATGTCCACCGCGCGGGCAAGCTTGTCCGGCGCTTCCTTGCAGCGCTGCAGGATCGCGACCTCGCGCTGCAGGTGGTCCTTCAGCTCGGCATCGTCGGCCTCCGCCGCGCGCCGCAGGTGGTTGATGAGCGGGATGCCCGCACCTTCGCGCTCGGCGCGCGAGATGAGCCACGTGGCGGTCTCGAAGGCCTGGATGCCCCGGTGCGTGTCGGTCTGGAAGCTTGTAAGAAACACATGGGTCACATCCTCGGCGCGGATGCCCGCGCGCTCGGCCAGCCGCGCCTCGAGCGCCTGCTCGGGAAGCCCGGGGTCCACGATGATCACCGCTCGGTCAGAGCGGATGAGCGTGGTGGTCGCGTGCCCCGTGCGGACCGGGGTCCGCTCGTTCCACAACGGGTTGGCGGCGAGGGCTCCAATCGAAATAACGCGAGTGTCGGGCATGGGAGGGAGGCGGTCAGTGATCAGGCGACCAGAAGCGGAAACGCGTGAGAACGACACGGAAAGGGAGCGGGCACGGGAACGGACAATCCGCGCGCATCATAACGCGTCGGCCCACCGGACCCGCTTGATCGGGGTTTGGCATGCCCGGGTAAGTCGGACGGAGTGTTATGCCCGCCGGCGCCGTGTAGCAACGGCCGCAAGGGCGAGCAGCGCGACGGCCGACGGCGTCGGCACAGCAATGAACCCAATGGCGGCGGACGAGGGGGGCGCGGCCCCGCCCGTCATCGTCCAGTTGCCGCCGACGAGCGAGGATTGTCCCGCCGCACGCAGCCAGCCGTTGAAATCGACGGTGAACCCGCCGGCGCCGAGGATGACCGGGGTGAGCGTGTCGATCTGGATCCGGTACAGGTCCATCCAAGCGGGTCCGCCGGCGGGGTCCATGAGGTTTCGAGCCTGCGGCGTGGTGCTCTGGAAGTCGCCGCGCAGGAGGTTGAAGCTGGTCATGTTCCCGGCGGTGTTCCACTCGCCGTTCGCGAGAGCGATTCCGTCGACCGGGAACACCGGTCCGGGCGCGTTGGGGAATGGGGGGTTCTCGGGAACCTGTATTGGGAAGAGGAACCGCATGCCCCGCGAGAACGAGAATGTTGCCGCGTCGTACACACCGGGTGCTGCGCCGCGCATGAAGGGCGTCGGCGAAGGGTCGCCCCCGTCGTTTGCGACTTGGTAGACACCCCAGTCGCCGCGCCGGATGATCACCGACGGGTCAGAGCGCGAAATGGTGGAGGGCTGCGCAGCGCCGTTGGGCCCGAAGCCCATCGAGAACACCCCGAAGTCACCGTACAGAGAGTTGGCCGTGTCAGCGGGGAACGCTCCATTGAAGATGGCGCGCCCCTGCAGCGTGAGTGTGATCGACGTCGCGCCGGTGGCGGGAATCACGGTGTTGACAGTCCACCGAGTCTCGGTCGAGTACGTCGGGACAGTCTGAGCCTGTACGACAGAACCCAGCGCAGCACGACAAGGCGCGGAGGTCAAGTTGCATGCGAAAGCCTTCCTCTGGTGCGTGGGCCACAGCGACGCGACAAGAGAAGCTTACCACAAGTCTGGACAGTGGGAAGGCCTAACCCACAAGGATGCCGCGTACTGGGGTTTCCTCTGGGGTCGCGGGGGGAGAGGACGCGAACAGCCGTCTTCCCCCGGGTTAGCTCCGGGCCCCATCCTTCTCTTCCATCAGCCGCAGCAGCACCGGGTGGCGTTCCTTCTTCTTCTTCGCCAGCCGCTCCACCACCAGCGGCGGCACCATGCCCGCCAGCGGGGCCAGGTCCCGCCCCATCGCCGTGAGCTGCTTGATCAGCGAGCTGGAGGTGTAGGCAAACGACTGCCCGGCGACGATGAACGCCGTCTCTAGCCCCGCGACCTCGCGATTGGTCACCGCCTGCTGCACCTCGTTCTGGAGGTCGGAGAGATTGCGGATGCCGCGCAAGAGCACGGAAGCGTGGACCTTGCGGGCAAAGTCCACCGTCAGGCCGGTGAACGACTCCACGCGCACCGGCGCCGCGTCGGGCTCCTGCTTCACCACCTCCGCGATCAGCGTGGCGATCA
>JBOHNM010000051.1:0-24867 GCA_050730675.1 Phycisphaerales bacterium
GGGTGGTGGCATGCCTGATCGCGGTGGGGATCATCGTGGCGGTCGTGGCGGCGAACCGGTAGGGAGTGGTTGCTGCTTCTTCTCTTGGTTGTTGTTGGTTCAAGGCTGTGCCGGCGCGGACGGGAGCTTCTTCTTGACCACTTCCACGGACGCGTCGAGGAGTTCGTCCTTGCCGGCGGCGATGCCTTCCTGCGTGCGGCGGGCGGAGACCGTGGGCGCGATGCCGACGCCGTGGTGGCGCGAGTCGTCGTGCTTGATCACTTTCATCCCTGTCCAGACAACGCGGTAGCCGCCGGGAAGGACGAAGGGGTTGATATTGCCGTTGGTGCCGGCGGTGGGGCCGCCGACGATCTCGGCGAGCTTGTAGGCCTCGACGATGCCCATGCAGCTCTCGGCGTAGGAGATCGCGCGGCCGTCGGTGACGAAGGCGACGGGCTGGTCCGGACCGCCGAGACGCGGCAGGCGCGGTGTGAGGTTCCAGCGGCCGGAGTTGAACCAGGTGCGTTTGTCACCGTCGGGCATGGTGGTGACGGGGATGATCCACTTGGCGCTCTGGATAGGCTTGGAAGTGAGGTGCTGGAGGACGAGCGCGCCGGCGTCGGCGGGGTAGCCTCGCAGGTCGAAGACGATGCCCTTGGCGGCCTTGAGTTTGTCCATCGACTCGTTGAGTTGCTCGGCGGTGCCGCCGTCGAGATTGAAGTAGACAATGCCGGGGGCGAGTTCCGAGCCGTTTTCAGGGCGGGGCTCGGGCTTGGGTTGCGGATCGGTGGGACGATGGGTGATCTGGACGGTGGCTTTGGCCCCGTCGGCACGGCGGACGGAAAGGCTCGTCTGCTCGCCGAATTGCGGCAGTTGCCGCAATTCGGCGATGGCACGCCAGCGGACCCACTGATCGGTGGCGCCGGAGATTGTCGGAACAAGCTGGGCGTAGAGCTGGTCCACGGGCTTGTCGTCGATGGCGTCCACGATGTCACCACGCTGGAGTTTTCCGGCCGGGTCCGGAACCGTGATCACGAGGGACTCGCCGACCCAGGCCCAATCCAGCGGCAGGGGCGATGGGCCGGCCATGCCGGGCGATGCCACGTATCCGTGTCCATCGTGCAGGCGGGCGATGAGGGTGCGGATGGTGGTCAGGAAGGCGGGCGCGTCGCGGTCGGCGGCGGCGCGGGCGAGGGCCTGGGGCAGGGCGTCGTGCCAATCGGCCTCGACGACGTCGAAGTATGGGTAGAAGTGTTCGAGCGTGGTCCACGCGATGATGATCGCGGCGAGGCGGGTGCTGCGGTCGTTGCCGCTGGGCTGCCAGCCTTCGGGGCGATCAACGACAGGGAGCTTGCCGGGGGCTTCGAGGGGCAGCGTGTGGCCCTCGGGGTCGGTTGGGATCGCGATCGGGATGCGGGCGATGACGCCGCCAGCGAGTTCGTGGGTGACAGCGGCGTCGGGGGCGGGGAGTTTGCGAGCGGCGGCCGGAGTGCTGATGGATTCAGTCCCGCGGGTCGAGCGGTAAGGATTGCCAGGCGTGGGCTGCGGAAGCTGCACACCGAAGTGGCTCCATGCGGTGATCTGCGTGGCTTCGGCGGGCATCGCCGGCGGTGGCGTGGGAGGCGCGGTGTGCTCGTCGCCCGGCCAGACTTGGAGAGTTGGGGCAATGGGCTTGAAGACGTGGGTGAGTGCCGCGGCGAGTTCGGCGGCGTCCTTGCACGGCTCGACGCGTTCAACACCGGCGATGGCAAGGCGGTCCCAGTCAACGCCCTTGGCTTGATCGGTGGGGTGGAAGAAGCGGACGATGCCGTAGAGCTCGGCGAAGGCCGTGACGTTGTGCAGCCCGCGGCCGGAGAGGGGCGCGGCGGGCTTGTCGGCATCGATGGCGTCGCCCATGACTTCGATCGACATCGAGGCGATGCGGACCGAGCCGGTCATGCCCATAAGTATGAAGCCGAAGTTGAGGGTCTTGGCGTCGGCGGCGATGTTGCCGATGATGGAGAAGACTCGGTACTGATCGGCGTGGGCGCGGGTGATGGGACGGTCGGACATGTTGTCGAAGAAGCCGGGCTTGTTGTCCTCGCGATCCACGCGGAGCCACATTTGTGCGCGAACGGGCTCATCGCCGGGTCCGGGGCGGGCCCAGCCCTTGAGGTTGATGCGCTTGCCGCGGTAGGGCGTGGCGTCGATCGTGTGTATGAAGTTGCCGAAGCCGCGGACCGGACCGGGGTTGCGGGCGAGTTCAACGACGCGACCACCCTTGGCGTCTGCGTCGGCGATGACCTTGGCGGTGTAGCCGGGGGTGGGGATGAACCAACCGTCCGGCATTTGACCGAGGTCGGTGGTGGCGAAGTCGATGAGGAGGGGCGGGGTTGCCGCGGCTGCATTGGCGGGAGATGCGTTTGGCGGCGTTGTCTGGGCGATTGCCGCAATGGGCAGGGCGAATGCGAGAATAATTGCGAGGGTGAGACGGGCGAGGGGGACCATGGCGTGCCTCCGCGGTCTGCAACCGTGCGGAGTGTACCGTGAGTCGGGTGCGTGGTTGATGTCCCCTGCTACTTCTTTTCGTCCGGCTGGAGGGTTCGCATGCGGCGGAGGTCGGGAAGGGCGAGTGCAATTCCAGCGACGATGATGATGGTGCCGATGCCGCCGGCGACTACGGAGGTCACCGGGGAAAACAGCTTTGCTACCGTTCCTGATTCGAATGATCCGAGTTCGTTGGAGCTTTCGATGAACACGGCGTTTACAGCAGAGACGCGGCCGCGGACGGCGTCGGTGGTGCGGAGCTGAACGAGGATGTTGCGGATGACGACCGAGACGCCGTCGAGCGCGCCGAGGGCAAAGAGCGCCGCAAGCGAGAGCCAGACGTTGGTGGAGAACCCGAAGACAATCGTGGCCGCGCCGAATCCCGCGACCGACCAGAGCAACGCCGGACCGGCTCGCTTGAATGGCGGGCGGTGCGCGAGAATCTGCGAAGTCACCAGTGCGCCGATGAACGGCATCGCGATCATCCAGCCCAGGAGCACTTCACGGTTGATACTGCCAGCATCGATGATCTTCTTCGCGAAGACGGGGAGGAGCGCGGTGGCGCCGCCGATGAGCACCGCGAAGAGGTCGAGTGTGATGGCGCCGAGCACAGTCTTTTCGTGCCGCAAATACTGCAATCCGGCCAGCATCGTCTTGAAGGACCGCGGCTCGGCGACTCTCTTGGCGGGGGCGGGATGAACGCCGCTGATACTCAGCGCGAAGTATCCAACGCCCAGCGCGGTCGCCAGGTAGACAGGCCAAGCCTGATGTGTAACGGCGATCAGGCCGGATGTCGCCGCGATCGGCCCACCGATGGCGGCGATCTGGAAGAAAGTGCTGTTCCACGAAGCGGCATTCTGGAAGCGATCGGCCGGGACGATCTGGGCCAGGATCGCGCCGCGTGCAGGAGCGTTGAAGGCCTTGGAGATTGCTCCGAGCGCGAGAACGATGTACATGATCCACACCGGCGACTGGAAGTAGGAGAGTGCGCACAGGGCGAGCGAAGCGGTGAAGAACCCCAACTGCGACCAGAAGATGATGGTCTTGCGGTCGTGTGTATCCGCCGCATGCCCGCCCACGAGAGCAAAGCAGATCACCGGCAGCGCTTGCGATGCGCCGATGAGCCCGAGTGCAAACTCACTTCCGGTTCGTTCATACACCTCCCACGCGACGGCCGCGGCCTGCATGCGCAGGCCAAGACCGGAGAAGAGGTAGCCGGAGGCGAACCGTCGGTAGTCGGGCAGGCGCAGGGCGGCGAAGCCGTCGTGCGGAGCGGGGACGGGCGGCGGCGGAGAGGTCGCAGGAATTTCGGTGGGAACGCCCATTGGTCCGCAGAATAGCAAGGGGGCGAGAGTGTCGGAACTCGGAGCCGCCGGCTTCAGCCGGCGGGCGATTGGTCGCGAGTTTCTGGATCATCCAACGTGATGATGGCGAGCGGATTCTCCTGCTCGCGCAGGATATATCGAACCGCGCCAAGAAATGACGCATCGTTCGTGAGCAATCGGTGCGATCCGTGGCGGGTCCACCACTTGCCCGAGACCGGCTTGGCGAAGTGTTGCCCGAGCCGGCGCGAAAGCACACCCTTGAACAACTTGAGCACATCCTCGCCTTCGCGCGAAGGCGATCCGACGACAACATGCAGGTGCGTGCGCATGATCGCTGCGGCATGCACACGCAGGTCGTGCGTCTGCGCAACTTCACGAATACCCGCTTCACAGACACGGGCCTGCTCGTGACCGAACACCACTTCTGGACCCGTCATCAATTGCGCCGCCCGTGCTTTCCAAGCGGGCATATCGCGGTCGTACGTTGTATTCACGCGGTTGTGGATGACCATGTTTCCATGATCGTCCGGGTGATACCCGACAAAGCCGCGCTCATCGCCCGGCAGCCAGGTGCCGTAGGTGGTCCACGTCAGCAGGTAGTTTCCGCCTCTGGCAAGGTTCGGGCGCCCCTTCCCGCCGGCTGAAGCCGGCGGCTCCGAGTCGGGCTCCGAGTCGGGCTCCGAGTGATTCACGATTGCACGCGCCAGGCCTTGCCGTCGCGGGTCACCCGCCGGTAGACGGTGTCGCGCTCGACGGGCTTGAAGCCCGCCTCGCGGATGGCCTTCTGGAGCGTCCAGACGTTCACTTCCTGGTGGGTCGTGGAGCCAGCGACCTTCGTGATGTCGTACCACACGACCGTGCCATCGACATCGTCGGCGCCGGCCTGGAGCATGAGCTGCGCCATGGGGAGCGTCTGCATGATCCAGAAGGCCTTGGCGTGGGGGAAGTTGTCGAGCATGAGGCGGGCAACAGCGAGGGTGCGCAGGTTTTCCAGGCCGCCGGGGCCGGGAAGATGCTCGAGTTCCGAGCCGTCCGGGAAGAACGGGAGAGGGATGATGGTCTGGAAGTAGCCGCACGCGGAGGCGCTGGGCACTGGACACTGGGCACTGGGCGTGCCGAAAGCGACATGCTCGGGGAGCTGCGTGCCTGGGCGGGTGAGCGTGGTGACCGGCGCGGTGCCGGCGCCGCTTGCCCCCCACTGCTCATCGTCGGACTCGACTCCTTCATCCTTCGATGCCTCGACGCCTTCGTATCCCATCCTCGCCAGTGCCTCGTCTTGCGCGCGCCGCAGCATGTCCATGTGGACCAGCCGCTCGCGGCGCTGCTCGATGTGGCCGTAGAGGATGGTGGCGTTGGTGTTGAGACCGAGTTCGTGGGCGACTCGATGAACGTCGAGCCACACATCCGATCGGATCTTGCCCTTGAACGCCTCGTCGTGAACACGGTCGTCGAAGACCTCGGCGCCGCCGCCGGGGAGTGAGCCCAGCCCCGCATCCTTGAGCTGCTGGAGGACCCAGCGGATGCCGGCCTTGCGGTCGTCGTTCTTGTAGACCTTGGCGATGCGGGCGAGGTGGACAATTTCGACGGCCGTGAAGGCCTTGACATGCAGGTCGCTGCCGAGTTCGCGCGCGGTCTCGCGGATGGTGCGGACCAGATCCGTGTAGTAGCTGAACGGGAGCTTGGGGTGCAGCCCCCCCACCGAGTGCATCTCCGTTGCGCCCGCCTCGACGGCGCTGCGCACCTGGTCTTTCACGTACTCCATGTCGCGCGTGTATGCGCCGTCGTCGCCGTCCTTGCGGTAGAACTCGCAGAACTTGCACGAGAGGGCGCAGATGTTGGAGTAGTTCAGGTGGCGGTTGATGTTGTAATACGCGGCATCGCCATGCAGACGGCGGCGGACGATGTCGGCCAACTCGCAGACGGTCCAGACGTCGGGCGTGGCGTAGAGCAACTCGCCGTCGGCGAGGGTCAGGCGCTCACCAGTCCCAATACGCGATCGGATGGCATCCAGCCGTGGGTCGCGACCGGGGGCTCGCGCGGGAGCAATGAGGGATGCAGTCTCCATGCTGCTGGATGATAGCGCGGCCCGTGAAGTTTCACTGGCAATTGAAAGTTGAACGGGGTGATTGCGGTCGCACCTGCTACCCAGACTAAATACGAACCATCGCAATGGATGCGCAGTGGGTATCCCTAAATATGCTCGATCAACAGTTCGGAACGCCACCCAAGCCCGCACTCGGTAGAGCATTCGGTAGACTCAGTGGCACACGTCCGTGTGGCCGGGGAGCATCGAGTGATGAGAACTTTGTTGGGTGTCTGCACGCTCTGCGGCTTGGCGGGTGCCGCGAGTGGGCAGTCTTTGACCGCGATGGGCATCTTGCCGGCCGGCGCGTTGCCGCCAGGAAACGAACCGCCCGCATCGCTCTGTCATGGGCTTTCGGCCAACGGCCAAGTCGCAGTCGGTGTGGGGCTGTGGTCGCCGCGTATCAGGCCGTTTCGCTGGACTGTCGCGGGGGCTATGGCGCCGATGGACTACATGCCGGGCGTAAGCAACGCGACCGTGGCGTACGCCACGAGCGCGGACGGCTCGGTCGTTGTCGGCACCGGCACGTCGAACGGCGTGCCGAACCGAGCGCTGCGCTGGGTAGGGAACACGCCAAGCGATCTCGGAAGGCTCACGGGAGGTAATCAGTCTTATGGCTCGGACGTGAGCGACGACGGGAGCGCTGTCTGCGGCATGAGCGAATCAGCCAGCGGTCTGCGTGCTTTCCGATGGACACAGACTGGCGGCATGGTCAACCTGGGAACGCTTGCGGGCAAGGCCAGTTCCAGCGCTGACGCGATGAGCGGCGACGGGAACACCGTTGTCGGCCACGCTTACAGCGGGTCCACCGACCTGCGTGCGTTTCGCTGGAACGCGGCCGACGGCATCCAGGACCTCGGCACGCTGCCGGGGTACACGTGGCTGCAGGCCAACGACGCGACCCACGACGGCTCGCTCATCGTGGGCGTCGCTGTCGCCTCGGGGACTCCTCGCGCCTGGAAATGGACGGCGGCAACTGGATTAGTGGATTTGGGTGTGGCGCCGGGTGCCGGCGGCGCAACCGCCGACAACGTCAGTGCGGACGGTCGCGTCATCGCCGGGACTTCGGGCGAGGCCGCGATCTGGACGGCGGGTATGGGCTGGATGACGCTCAAACGCATTCTCAATCTGAGCGGCGTCGATACAAGCGGTGGCGGCTCGATGGCCCGACCCGAGTGTCGGCGGACGGGTTGACGTTTGCGGCCTACGGCCTGCACACGTTGCCGAATGGCTTGCAGCGGGTTGAGGGGTGGTATGCCACGATTGCGGCTGTTCCGTGCAATCAGGTGGACATCGCGGGCCTCGGCGGCGCTCCCGGCCCGGACGGCCGCGTCACACCCGATGATCTGATCGCATTTCTCGAAGGGTTCTTCGCGGGCAACCTGGTCAAGTGCGACCTCATCGGGCTTGGCGGGTTTCCCGTCCCCGACGGTCAGTTAACCGCCGACGACATCGTGGAATTCCTGCGATTGTTCTTCGTGCCGTGCTGAATCCTCGTCGTTGTTCGTATGTCGGGTATCGTCGTCTTGCGACCGATCATTGCCGCATCGGCGTCGAGCAACTGTCAGAGGCATCTCCGTCCGACAAGGAGGTTTGGCGCGTGAAGCACTTGAGAATCACCGGATTGGCAGTCCTCGGCATCGCGAGCGCCGCGGACGCTCAGACGCTTACCGGCATCGGGCTTTTGCCGCCGGGGAGTATTTCGGTGGGCACACTGCACAGCCCAGCGTCGAATTGCCATGGTCTCTCGGCCGACGGACTTGTGGCGGTCGGGGTGGGCTCCTGGTCACCCTATATCCGACCGTTCCGATGGACGAGAGCCGGCGGCATGTCACCGATGAATTTCATGCCGGGAGTGACGAACGGCACCGCCGCCTACGCCACCAACGGGGACGGGACTGTGGTCGTGGGAACGGGAATCTCCGGTCCGATTTCGAACCGTGCCATTCGGTGGGTTGGCGATGCTCCGCAAGACCTGGGAACGCTCGCGGGAGGAGCGCAGTCGTACGGCGAAGACGTGAGCGATGATGGCTCACGGGTGTGCGGGATGAGCGAGTCTTCGGCAGGCCTCCGTGCGTTCCTGTGGACGGCGGCGGACGGGATGTTGAATTTGGGGACGCTTCCGGGGAAGAGCTTCTCGAGGGCGACGGCTATCAGCGGAGATGGCCAGGTGGTCATTGGCTACGCCTTCAACACCTCAACCGATGCACGGGGCTTCCGCTGGACAAGTGCCGGCGGAATCCAAGACATGGGCGATGTGTCGCCCGGCTCGCCATTTGTTCCTAGCGCATGTTCGGAGGACGGCTCAACAATTGTCGGGGGCGCCATCGTCGGCAGTGTGGGCCACGGTTGGAAGTGGACAGCCGCCGGCGGCCTGACCGACCTCGGTATCATCGCCGGTGCGAACAATTCCGGCGCGAATAACGTGAATGCCGATGGCCGGGTCGTTGTGGGTTCGTCCGGCGGTGCATCGATCTGGACGGCCACCGGCGGATGGATGAAGCTCAAGCGGATTCTTGAGCTCGAAGAAATTCCCAACAGCGACTGGAACCTCGGCGGCGCCTTCGATATCTCCGCAGATGGCCTGACCATCGCGGGTTCCGGGTCGCACACACTTCCAAGCGGAAGCCAGCGTCAGGAGGGATGGGTGATCCGCCTGGCGGTGCTGCCGTGCAACCTGGCCGACATCGCCAAGCTCGGCGGCGCCCCGGGGCCCGACGGCCGCGTCACGCCGGATGATCTCATCGCGTTCATCGAGGGGTTCTTCGCGGGCAGCTTGGTGAAATGCGACCTTATTGGCCTCGGCGGGTTCCCCGTCCCCGACGGCCAACTGACCGCCGACGACATCGTTGAGTTCCTTCGGTTGTTCTTTTTGCCCTGCTGAGTTTCCATCACGTACGCCGTTCGTGGAGGTTTCCCTTGCGATCGATCTTTACCGCATCATTGGGCATGGCTGCCTCCGGATGGGTTGTTGCGGCGGCCATGGCGTCACCGGTGTTTAGTATTGTGACGGCCGGAATATCGGGGCCGGAGTACATACGTGGCGACGGAACGATCACATCCGACGCGGTGCAACTGACCCCGTCGGGATGGATCCTCGGCCGTTCGCCGCGCTGGATGGGGAGTGATTCCGGGGTCTATCCCGGAGGGACAGCGGTCTGGGCGTATCGACCTCTGCCGGGAGGCGGCGTGACGACGCGCGTCGGCCTGTTCGACAATCCGCACACAAAGCTGACTGGCACCGTGCAGCAGTCCTGGGCGATTGCCATGAATGATGCAGGCCAGGCGACAGGCTACTCGAGTCGTTGGTTCGGGAATGTCGGCCTGGGGGAGAGCGCCTGGTTCTTTCAACCCGACGGCGTGGGGGCCGGCACTTCGGTGCGCATCGGGCTGTTCGACAACCCGGAGCACACACAGACGGTCGGGGTGACGCCGGGGTATCAATCCGCGAATGTGTGGGCGATTTCCCCGGCCGGCCACGTCATCGGACAATCAACCCGGTATCTCGGCGGAACGACGGGCAAGGGATTCACGGCTTGGCTGTTCACGCCCGGGCCGGGCGGGGGCTCGACCGTGCGTGTGGGGCTAAGCGGACCGGGGTACGTCTACACAGCGGGGCCAAGCAACGGCGTGGAAACCAGCCGTGCCGAATTTGTGAATTCCGCAGGTCAGGCTGTCGGCTACACAGGACATTGCGACGGTGCACTTTCACTGGGCAACGCTGCGTGGTACCGCCAGCCGAGCGGAGCGACTGTGCGCATCGGGTATGTCGATGCAGAACACACCATGTCGACCGGCCAGTTTCCTGGTCTCCAAACGAGTGATTTCAACGCGCTGAGCGAGACCGGCGCGGCAGTGGGGTACTCGCTGCGATATACCGGAGCCTCGCCGCGCGGGCAGAGCCTCTGGTACTACACGCCAGAAGACGGCGGCACAACGACACGCCTGGGTTTCACCGGCGGGCAATGGGTGCAGTCGAGCGGGACAGAGATCGGCACGCAGTTCAGTGAATTCCTGGCGATGAACGCCTCGGGCCAGGTGATGGGCCGCAGCCGAGGCTACGCTGGCGCCGCGTGGATCATCACGGGTGGGTGGGTGTTCACTCCCGGTCCATCGGGCGGCACCACGGTACGAGTCGGACTGCTCGACGGCGTACACACACAGTCCAGCGGTCCTGAGATCAGTCGCCAAGACACGACGCCACAATTCCTGAACGATGCGGGCGACCTCGCGGGGATCTCGACGCGGTACAGCACGACATCCGCCAATGGCCGCAGTGCGTGGTTCTATCGCGACGGGACTACGACGCGCATCGGACTGTTCAGCGCGGCGTACGTGGACGGAAACGGCTCACAGTACACCAATCTGGTCGCGATGAGCAATACCGGGCGGGTGATTGGCCGGTCAAACCTCGCTACGGGCACTGGGGCGACGCCGTGGATGTTCGAGCCCACGGCCACTGGCGGGGACACGTTTCCGATCGGCCCGCTCGTTGTGCCGCCGGGAAGCACCATCAGGCCCGCGCTCAGTGTTCCGGTGGCGCTGAACGACTCGGGACAAGTGATCGGCACGATCGATCGCTCCGTGGGTACAACGAGTTTCGGCACGTCGGGCTGGTTCTACGATCGGGCGACCAACACCACGATGTTGCTGGAGTTCTCGGTCAGCACCGGCGGCGTGTCGGTAACAACCCCGCAGTTCATCACCCCATCTGGCGTCGTGCTCGGCACATACAGGCTCTACAGCGGAGCCACGGATCTAGGCGATCGCACCTTCCGCTGGTCGCTCACCGACGGTTTCCAGGATCTCGGCGGCACCGCCTTCGCCGGCCTTGCCGCCAACGGGTGGGGGTCGCTTCGAACGGTTCAATCGACATCCGCGGACGGCCTTCGGATCGCGGGCTCCGGCTTGCGCACCGGTCAGGCCGCCATCACCAACGGCGCGATCTACGTTCTGACGCCGATCGCACCGTGCAACCTCGCCGACGTCGCACAGCTTGGAGGCCAAGTCGGGCCGGACGGCCAACTGACCGCAGACGACCTCATTGTGTTCCTCAGCGCGTTCTTTGCCGGCAATATGTCGATCGCTGACATCACGGGCCTCGGCGGCGCGTCGCCGCCGGACGGGCAACTCACCGCCGATGATGTGGTCTCGTACATCGCGGCGTTCTTCCAAGGCTGCTCTTGAACCGAACTCTGCAGCTTCCCCTGTCGCCGGCATCCACAATCACGGGCCGACGGAACAACGAGTTCGCTCGCACTGATTACTTTCGGTCCATTCCCGGGGGTGGTGTCGTTCGGCCACGGTCACGGCGGAGGTCGGCGAGGATCTTGTCGATCTCGGCCGTGGTCTTGACGAGGTCCTTGCGCTCAAAGCCGTCGTCGAAAAGCGGCTCCAGGCCGACTTCCGCGGCCTGCTTCTTGAGCGTCAGCCACTGGTTGAGGTCGGTCTTGAACTTGCCAAGAGCCGCGGTGGCCCGGTCGGTAGCTTCGGTCCATTGCTTCTGGCTGCCGGGGGTGAACTTGCCGGTCTCGCGGTAGTAGTCGTATTGGAGCGTTTCCGGCCGGCTCTCCTTGTACGTCTTGAAGGACTTTTCGACATCCGCATCCACCTTGCGGGCCTTGTCCATCAGGGCCTCGGCGCGGCGGACGTTTTCCTTCTGCAGGTCTTTGCCATAGGTGCCCGCGGAGGTCCACTGATCCACGCGCAGCTCGGCCCGCAGCGTGTCGATGTCGGCCTTCTTGATGGGGTAGGCGAAGCCGTACTTGGCGGCCTCGACGCCGGTCATGGTCAAGATTCCCTCACGGTCGCTGAGTACCGACACCTGGTCTGGCGGCAAGTTGGAGGGCTGCGTGTCCACAATCTTGTACGTGCCGTTGGGTTGCTTGAGGGCGAAGACCTGGACCTCCGGCAGGACCATCGCCCGCACCAGCAAGGGCGATCGTTTCTTGGACTCCGCCACGGCTGCGAGCTGAGCGGCGAAAGCTGAGTTGAACTTGGCATCGACGGCCGCGGCGCCCGTGGACTTCTCCTTTGAGAATGCCACCGCTGCGCCGATTCGCGCGGTCGGAGTCATGAAGATCGCATCGCAGGACATCGTCGGCCAGAGCGTGGCGCTGAGAGCATCCTCGATCACGGCAACGGTGTAGATCTGGCCGTCGAACTTCTGGATCGCCTCGGCCATCGACTTGGCCGCCCACACCGCCCCGCCGCCGGACTTGACGGTGAAGATGGCGTACTGCACCTTCTCTTTGACGGCCCGATCGAGCGCCTGCTCAACGCCTTTCGGGAGCAGTTCCTTGCCGAAGCTGCCGCTGAGCGGGATTTCGATGTACCGCACGCCGCCGTCATCGGGCGGGTCGACAGCGAACGCCGCGACGGACCAGGCGAGCGTGCATAGGGCAACGAGAGCAATCAGACACTTCCGCAGCATGAGGACTCCTCACGAGGGGCGGACCGTGCCGCCGGACCGAGAAAACGCATGGACTGACCGGGTGGGCAACAAAGCGCCGAGCGGCGCGAGAAGAGTGTATCAGTCGCAGCGGAATGTGCAAGAGGATGGCTTAACAGCGTGGGGAACCCATCCCGCAACCTGGGGCCGGCGGCTACTTGAAGAGGAAGACCTTCACAATGACATCGCCGATGCCCACCAGCGCGGCTCCCGCGATAATGCCGGCGCAGATTGGCTCGTGTGTGGCGACCCACAACTTGTTGCCGAACGAGTCGGGTTTCTTCGAGTACATCGCGTGCGTAATGGTGAAGAAGAGTGCACCCGCGAACATCGCCATGACCGAATCCGGGGGCACCACCACGCCAAGCCCCATGGCCAGGGGTGACAAAGGGAACTTGCCCTTGCTCCGGATGCGTACGACTTCCATGACGAGTGCGACGACACCGGCGATGACCATGGACGTGATGATCGACGGCGTGAGGAGGGTCTTAGCGGTCGGCCCACCGAAGATGGACGTCACGAGTTCGGAGACGCCTTTCCACTGCACGGCCGAGGGGAAGCTGAACTGACCGCCATCGGGGGTCATCGCGGCCTGGATGTTGCCGCCCTCTTTGTAGTCAGAGAGGAAGAGGAGATAGAACAGCGGCGTCGAAGCAAGCGAGCCGGCGATGATCCCGATGATGTGGCCGATCGCCTGCTGGCGGGGCTTGGCACCGAGCATATAGCCGGGCTTGATATCCATCAACAGGTTGCTGGCGTTGCTGGCGACCTCGACGCACATCACGCCCGTCATCAGGTTGGTCGGCGGGTGCTTCGGGTCGGCGGCACCGAAGATGAACTGCGGGATCTTGCTGAGCGAGCCGGTGGGCGTGATGCCGGTCATGGCGGTGCTGCTGGCGGCGATGAGGGTGAGCACGATGATCATGGGGATCGCCAGGCCGCCCCAGATCCAGCTCACGCCGAACCACTCGTGGGCCATCCACACACCGATAGCGCCGACGACCGGCATGCCGATCCACGAGACGATGAGCGGGAACTCGATCGCGGCCATGCGCGGGTCGGTGGTCGGCTTGGAACCCTTGCGGAAGAGCCCGCCGATGGCCTCGGTGAAGATCTGTGGCTTGGCGAAGAGCGCCACCATGGCCGCGACCACCATCATCACGATGCCGTACCAGAGCGCCCAACTGTTGAGGATGTGGGCGCGGCCATAGAGCGGCTCGCCGGCAGCGCTGATCTTGGCCGGCTGAATCTCGCCGATGGTGATCATCCACGGGACGATCACGCAGAAGTTGAGGAGCATGCCGATGAGCATGCTGGTGCCGGAGCGGATGCCCATGAGGCCGCCCGCGCCGAACATCGCCAGATCCAGGGCCGGACGCAGGGCCAGTTCCTTCATCGGGATGCCGGCGATCGTGGGCTTCTGCAGCCAATTCGGAGCGGTGGGCCAGACATTGACGAACACCCAGGAGATCCACTTGTCCAGCTCGTGCGGAAGGTGCCAGGTCTTGTCCAGCAGGTCCTTGTTCGCGGTGATGTGCTCTTTCCACTTGCCGCCGCTGCCGGCCCACATGCCTGCCGCGCGAATGGCCTTGAGGTAAGACTCTCCGGACACAAAGCTGACCAGACCCGCGCCGGCGGCGAATACCGCCAGCACCTTGGCCTTGAACATGCCCACCGAGGCGCTGGAGGTGTAGAGGGTGTCGAGCACGACGCCGCAGGCTCGCCCTTCGGGGAACGGCTGCTGCTCATCGTTGATGAAGCGACGCTTCATCGGGAAAGCCACCAGCACACCCAGTATGGAAAGCACGACGTTGAACAGGAGCATCTGGTGCCAAGGAAGCACCGTGTTCTGCACCCACATGTACGCCGCCATGCCGGAGATGAGCGGGCCGGTCATATACCCTGCCGCGGTCGCGATCGACTGCATGCAGTTGTTCTCAAGGATCGTCATGTCCTTCGCGCCCAGCTTCGAGAGCACCTTGAACATGGCGAAGGCGAGGATGACGCTGGTGAGGCCGACGCCGAGTGTCCACCCTGTCTTGGCCCCGACATAGAGATTGGTCGCCGAGAGCACGCCGCCGATCAGGAAGCCGGTGATGGCCGAACGGAACGTGAGCTGGGCCATGTCGCCGCGGAAGACGTTGGCGAGCCACCACTGGTCCTTCTGCTGGAGGGACCACGTGCGGACCTGATCTTCGGTGAGTTGCGGGATGGGCATGGCGTTGTGTGCCGACAGTAGCCCCCGATCGCGGCTTGATCGTCAGAGGTTCCAGCCCATGAGGCCCGAGGCGGTGGCGAGCATGGCGATGAACGCGGCGATGAGACTCTCGCCGGCGACCAGCCCCGAAGCCAGGGGCACGCAGTACAGCCTGCAGGAGTTCTTCTCGATCAGCGACCAGATCCACGCGATGACCGCGCCGATGGTGAACGCCAGCGAGTTGTAGAACGGGAGCATGAAGGAGAGGCCCAGGCCGGTGGCGCTGGGCATGTACTTGCGGTATTTGGCCGGCACGACGAAGCGCTCGATGAGCGGTAGCAGCACGCCGACGGCCGCGCCGATGAGGATGGCGATCTTGGCCGACTGGGGGAGGAAGTCCAGCCCCTTGGTCAGCACCTCGGCGACCTTAGCCCATGTCTGTGTTGCGGGCGCGGGCAGGCTCTCGAGCTTGGCCTTGGTGGGCACCATCAGGTACCAGATGGGCACGATCGCGAGAGTGCCGAAGAACACGCCGAAGAACTGGGCGAGGAACTGGCGCCGCGGGTTGGCGCCGAGCAGGTAGCCGCTCTTGAGGTCGGTCAGCAGGTCGGCGGATGAGCTCGCGCTGTTGGCGGCGATGCCGGCGCTGGCGAGGTTGGGCACCACCTGCCCGGGCTTGATCAAGGCGAAGATCAACTGCATGACCTTGCCCATGGCGCCGATGGGCGTTGTGTCGGTCTCGCCGGTGGCGCGGCTGGCGACCAGCGAGAGCACGAAGGACATTCCGACGGCGATCAGGCCTGCCCACCAGGCGATATCGAATGCGATGACCTGGATGATGAGCATGCCGATGGTGATCGGGAGCATGCCGATGACCATCCAGATAAAGGGCACTTCGACGCGCGCCATGTCGGCGGCGCTCACGCCGTCAACGCTGCCCGCGCCTGCGGACTTGTCGCCCACGCGGGCGAAGGCCCGCAAGATGGTCTTCCATTGGAACGCCAGCGCGGTAAGGCTGGACATCACCAGCAGAGCCGTGCCGCCCCACAACCCCCAGCGCGGGAAGTGGTACACCGTGCCACCGGCGACGGTGTCGATCGACTGCACGTACTTCTCCGTCCCGGCGCTCGCCAGGTCCTGCGCCACCAGCATCGGGCCAAGCCAGAGGTACAGGATTACGGAGCCCAGCAGCATCGACAGGCTGACGCGCAGGCCGACGATCATTCCCGCCGCCACCAGCAGCACGCTGGTATCAACGCTGTATCCGTACACCTGTTTGCCGTTGATCTGGGTGAACCCGGCGTGCGGCATGTGCTCAGGGATCATGAGCCGCGTTTTCTCGTAGAACCAATCGAGGAACTTGAACGTGCCTTGCCCTGCGCGCAGAAAGGCCACGATTGCACCAACGCCGAGACCGACCAGGAGCACGTACGCCTTGCGTGTCGCCTCTTTGCTCTCGCTGTAGAGGCTCTTGAGCGTCTCGGCTGCCGCGATGCCCGATGGGAACGCCAACTGCTCGTGGTTGATCATCTGGCGCTTCATGGGAATCGCGAGGAAGACGCCCATCAGCCCGGTCAAGAGCGTGAACGTCGCGACCAACCAGGCGGGGTGGATGTTCCAGGTCTTGAGCTGCTCGGCGGTTTCGCCCGCGGGCGGCAAGTAGAGAAGCACCAAGGCTCCGAACATGGTGGCGATCGTCGATCCTGTCGAATACCCCGCCGCGCTGGCGGTGCTCGCCATGCAGTTTGTTTCAAGGATGGTCATCTTCCGGCAGCCGACCAGCGGAGTGATCACGCTCCAGAACACAAAGCTGATCACGCTCGCGGTGATCGCCACGCCGAAGGCCCATCCGATGTTGAGGGTGGTGTAGAGGTTGCTTGCCGCCAGACCCATGCCCAGGATGCCGCCCGTGAACACGGCGCGGAACGTCAACTGCGGCATCTTGTCGCCCTGGTACATGTGCTTGAACCAGTGCGCATCCTTCTGCTCAGGTGTTGCGTCTGCGGGCAGTGGCGGGATGCCGTTGGCAGGGGCGGTGGTTGTGGCGGGGGCGTTCGGGTCGTTGAAAGCGGAGCCGGCCATGAAGTTCCTTTGATCTCGAACGGTGAGGCCGCAGGATCGGCGGACTCGGGAGCGGGCAGACAATAAAGGATTCGAGAACCGCGAGCAATTGGCACAACTGCCGTTTCGGCAGACCCAGAGCCGCCATCGCCAATTCCGCCCCTTCCGACAACCAAACCCGGCGCTCGCGAAGTGGGTATCGTGTTGGGCGTTCTGGCATGGCCGTTGCCAAGGCTGAGTATCGCCCGCCACTCCGTGCGCCGGCGGCTGTATCGGCCATTGAAATCCCAGCGAAACTGGAATCCCACCGACCCATGCGGGCCGGAGTCAGGAGAACCAAGCTATGTCCAAGATCATCGGCATCGACCTCGGCACCACCAATTCCTGTGTCGCCATCATGGAAGGCAGCACCCCCAAGGTGCTGATCAACTCGTCGGGCTCGCGGATCACCCCCTCGGTCGTGGGGTTCACCGACAAGGGCGAGCGCCTGGTCGGCCAGCCCGCCAAGCACCAGCAGGTCACCAACCCTAAGAACACCATTTTCTCTATCAAGCGCTTCATGGGTCGGCGCCACAGCGAGGTGGAGTCGGAAGAGAAGTTGGTCCCCTATGCCGTCACCGGCGGGCCCACCGAGTTCGTCAAGGTGAAGGTCAATCAGGGCGAGTTCACCCCGCAGCAGATCTCCGCGTTCATCCTCCAGGACCTCAAAAAGACCGCCGAGGACTACCTCGGCGAGAAGGTTGAGCGCGCCGTCATCACCGTCCCGGCGTACTTCAACGATGCTCAGCGTCAGGCGACCAAGGACGCCGGCGAGATCGCCGGCCTCAAGGTCGAGCGCATCATCAACGAGCCCACCGCCGCGGCACTCGCCTACGGCATGGACAAGAAGAAGAACGAGAAGATCGCCGTCTTCGACCTCGGCGGCGGCACCTTCGACATCTCCATCCTCGACGTTGGCGACGGCGTCTTCGAGGTGCTCAGCACCAACGGCGACACCCACCTCGGCGGCGATGACTGGGACCAGAAGCTCATCGACTTCCTCGCGGAGGAATTCCGCAAGAAGGAAGGGATCGACCTCCGCAAGGACGCCATGGCCCTCCAGCGCCTGAAAGAGGCGGCGGAGAAGGCCAAGATCGAACTCTCCACCATGCAGGAGACGACGGTCAACCTGCCGTTCATCACGGCGGACCAGAACGGGCCGAAGCACCTGCAGATCTCGCTGACGCGCTCGAAGTTCGAGTCGTTGTGCGCCGATCTGTTCGAGCGTCTCCGCCAGCCGTGCCTCCAGGCGATCAAGGACGCCAAGCTCGACACCAGCAAGATTGACGAGGTCGTGCTGGTCGGCGGTTCCACCCGCATGCCCAAGGCGCAGCAGATTGCCAAGGAGCTCTTTGGCAAGGAGCCCAACAAGTCCGTCAACCCGGACGAGGTCGTCGCCGTCGGCGCGGCCATCCAGGGCGGCGTCCTCAAGGGCGACGTCAAGAACATCCTTCTGCTCGATGTCACCCCGCTCTCGCTGGGCGTCGAGACCTACGGCGGTGTGATGACCAAGCTCATCGAGAAGAACACCACGATCCCGACGAGCAAGAAGGAAGTCTTCTCCACCGCGTCGGACAACCAGACGAGCGTGACGATCCAGGTTCTCCAAGGCGAGCGCGAGTTCGCCAAAGACAACCGCGGGCTGGGCCAGTTCGACCTCACGGGCATCGCCCCGGCCCCGCGCGGCATGCCGCAGATCGAGGTCGAGTTTGCCCTCGACGCCAACGGCATTTTGACCGTCACCGCCGTGGACAAGGGCACGGGCAAGAAGGCCGATATCAAGATCACCAACTCCGGCGGCCTCGACAAGGCCGAGATCGAGCGCATGAAGCGCGACGCGGAGCAGCACGCCGCGGCGGACAAGGCCCGGCGCGAGGTCGTGGACCTCAAGAACCGCGCCGACGCGATGGTGCTCGGCACCCGCAAGGCGCTCGAGGAGCACGGCGGCAAGGTGACGCCGGAGGTCCGCGGCAACATCGAGGCCGCGATCTCGACGGTCGAGAACGCCGTCAAGGGCGAGGACAAGGGCGCGATCGAACGCGGCTTGGCCGAACTCGAGAAGGTGAGCATGGAACTCGGCAAGCACGTCTACGAGGCGAGCAAAGCCGCGGGCGACGCAGCCCCCGGCGGCACGCCGGGCGGAGAGGCCGCCGGCAAGAAGGATGATGTGATCGATGCCGAGTTTGAGGTGAAGGACGAGAAGAAGTAAGTTCTCATCGCACAGTGAATCTGAGTCAAGAGAGCCCCGAGCGCAAGCTCGGGGCTTTTCGTTGCGGCAAAGATGGCCCTGAATGCACGTGATTGCTTCCTCGCGATCGATGTGGCCTCCCTAATTCAACGCCATTCCATCGGTCACGATTTTCCGCTACGCTCCCGTCATGGTCCGGCGTCTGGTCATCCTGTTCGCGCTGTTGCTGGCGCTCCTGTGCATGGGCTCGCCTGCATTTGCGCAGCACCAACCCACGCGCAAGCTCATCTACGGCGGCGACCAGAACTTCCGTCCGATGGAGTGGCTCGACGAGAAGGGCAAGCCCACTGGTTTCCAGATCGATCTCATCCGGGCCATCGGCCGCGAGATGAACCTTGATGTCGAGGTCCGACTCGGACCTTGGGTGGCCATCCGGGACGAATGGCTCAAAGGAAAGATCGACCTTGTGGCGCTGTTCGACCAGCCATCGCGGCGTGAGTTCGCAGACTTTTGCAACCCCTTCGCGGTGCAGGCGTCGGAGATCTTCGTCCGCACCAGCGACGAACCGATGACGTCGCTCGACGAGCTCCGCGACAAGACCATCCTCATTCAATCCGGATCGCTGATCGAGGATGAACTCCGGTGGCTCGGTCTGCCCGCCAAGGTCATTTCGTTTCCCGATCATGCCGCCGCTCTGGAGGCCCTCGCCCGCGGCGAGGGTGACTGCGCCATCGCGGTCACCGCCAGCGGACGCGACGCACTCACGCGTCTGGGATTGGACAACGTCACCACCTGCGGGCAGTTCCTGCTCTCGTCCGAGGTCGCCTTCGCCGCAAGAAAAGGCGATGAAGCACTTCGCGTGGTCATCAACGAGGGGCTGGCCCGTCTGCGCACGTCCGGCGAATTCAACAAGATCTACGACAAGTGGTTCGGCGAGCTGGAGCGACCGGCGATCTCCTTCAAGAAGGCTGTCAAGATCTTTGCCCTCTGTCTGGGCGTCGCGGTGGCGGGCATTTTCATGCTGGTGGTGTGGAACCGGGCGCTGCAGCGACGCGTCGGCTCTGCGACCATCGCGTTGCGCGAAGAGTTCGTCAAACGTCAGGAGGCCGAGGCCCAGCAGCACCGCATGTCCCTGCGGCTGCGCGACGCCCAGCGGATCGAGAGCCTTCGCCTGCTCGCCGGTGGTGTCGGGCACGACATCAACAACATGGTGATGGTGATCCGGGCCTCGGCCGACGGGCTCGACCAACCGGGCAAAGCCCACGAGAACGTCGCACGCATCGACGCGGCGTGTGAGCAGGTCTACGGCCTGGCGATGCAGCTCATGGACTACGCCGGCAAGCGCGGCGCCAAGCCCCGCGAGAACGATCTCTCCGCCACCGTCGAATCACAGATGCGTTTGATGCGATCCACACTTCCGCCGGGCGTGAAGATCCACCTTGATCTCGCCGACTCTCTGCCGCACCTGTGGATCGACCAGACCCAGCTCTCGCAGGTGATCCTCAACCTCGTCAAGAACGCCGTGGACGCCTGCCGCGGCAACGGGCAGATCAGTGTCAGTACGCGACTGGTCGATGCCGACCGCGTGCTGCTCGACGCCGCGCGCCATGGCGACCACCGTACACCGGGCACGTTCGTGGCGATGGAAGTCGCCGATACCGGCGCGGGCATTCCGGATGAGATCGTTGAGCACATTTTCGAGCCATTCTACACCACCAAGTCTTCCAGCGGCGGTTATGGGCTCGGGCTCTCGGTCGTCGATTCGATCGTGCGCGACAACGGCGCTGCGTTGACGCTCAGCACCCGGCCCGGCAAGGGCACCACGTTCACCGTCCTGTTCCCGCCCGCATCGGTCGCCGCGCCCTCGCGCAGCCAGCCGGGCCACAACTGACCACCCACTCTCGACTGCGCCGTGCCCGCACCCGACCTGCCACCCCCGCCGCCTCACACGCTCACCGAGCGGCCGCTCGCTGTCTACCTGACGCCGCGATCGGTCGCGCCCGAGGCACTCGCCGATATGGTCGTCATCGTCATCGATGCGCTCCGGGCCAGCGTCACCATGACCGCCGCCCTCGCACGTGGTGCAACTCGCATCGTCCCCGTGCTGACTGTTGGGGAAGCCCGCGCGGCCGCCGCAAGTCTCACGCCCGGCACATTCCTCCTCGGCGGCGAACGCGGCGGCCAGCGCATCGAGGGCTTCGACCTCGACAACTCGCCGCTCGGCTACACGCCCGAGCGCGTCTGCGGGAAGACCATCGTCTTCACCACCACCAACGGTACCGCCTCGCTGCTCCACGCACGATTCGCCGCCCGCATTCTCGTCGGTTCATTTGCGAACCTCAATGCCGTGTGCGAGTCCGTCGCGGCGGACCCGCGCCCCGTCCACATCCTTTGCGCCGGCACGCGCGACGAAGCCTCCCTTGACGACTGCCTCCCCGCCGGCGCGATGGTCGAACTCCTCGCACGCGCTGGCCGCCAACTTGTCGCCGAAGACTCTGCCCGGCTTTGCCTCGCGGCATGGCAATCGACCGCGGGCTCGCCCAGCAAACTCGTCGCCGCCATGCGCTCCAGCCGCGGCGGGCGCAACCTCGTTCGCCTCGGTCTCGACGCCGATATCGAATTCTGCTCGCGGATCGACTCGCTGCCGGTGTTGCCCCGCTTCGATCCGGCGTCAGGTGAAGTGCGGTTGGCCGCTCCATGAGCCGCCCCAATCAGCGACGCGCGTCATCCCGAGGAGGCGCGCCGCCGGCTTGCTCGATCTCCGATCCCGGATCCTCGCGGCGCGGGCCGTACCACAATTCAAGGCCCTCGCGCTGGTTCACCGAACCCGGCCCGCGGAGCGCCATACGCGTCATCAGCCACAACGTTTCCCACCCGCTGAACGACCGCAGTTTGCGCGCCGAGGTCACCACCGGCTCGCGCACGACGACAAACCGCCCGTGCTGCCGCACCGCCTTGGCGAACCAGATTTCTTCCGACGCGTAGACCGTCTCGTCGAAACCGCCGACGGCGTCGAAGACCTCGCGCCGGCAGAACAGGCACGCCCCACCGGTGTACCCCGACCACCACAGCATCCGCGTCGCCACCGGCCCGACGATCCGGGCCCACAGCGGAATGCGGCCGTCAAACTTGATCCGTGTCCCGCCACCCGCCGCCCCGGCTTCGAACGCCGCAACGATCCCTCGCAGGGCCTCAGCCGTCAGCACCGTATCGCCATCGACAAAGACCAGCCGCTCCCCCGCCGACGCTCGCGCCGCGGCATTCCTGG
Source organism: Phycisphaerales bacterium (assembly GCA_050730675.1). Classification (GTDB taxonomy): domain Bacteria; phylum Planctomycetota; class Phycisphaerae; order Phycisphaerales; family UBA1924; genus JBOHNM01. Next base: position 22,118 of record JBOHNM010000051.1, read on the forward strand.
ACGCGGCGATCTGTCGCCGCTCGATCCGCACCACCCGCGCCCCCGCTTCCGCCGCGATCCGCGCTGTTGCGTCGGTGGATGCGTCATCCGCCACGGTGATGTCAAACTCCACGCCACACGCCCGGGCGGCATCGCCGATCGCCCGCACCACCGCGCCGATCAGCCGCTCCTCGTTGTGCGCCGGGATGGCGAAGGAGATCACGCCACGAGCGTACGGCCCCCCGCTCCACACACCGCCAACAACCCGACAGACTGCAAAAACAGCCCCTCATCCGACGATCCGGCCGGTTGGCTACCCGCCCCCGCCGCCATACACTTGGCCCACCGCCGCACGGAGAGGTGCCAGAGCGGTTGAATGGGCTGGTCTCGAAAACCAGTATGGCCTCCGGGTCATCGGGAGTTCGAATCTCCCCCTCTCCGCTTCAAGCCCCCGCACCTCGCGGGGGTTTCTTGTTTCACACACCGCCGTTGGCCGGGGCCTCCGGTCCGAGAATGCCCCGCGGCCCAACGATTTCCCCTGCACGTTGAGCACTCGCCCTTCCCCTGCACCCGCCCGGGGGAATGTCGTTTTTCTCCTGGAGAATCAATCTGGGCGGCCCTCGCGCTGAACCGCCTTGTTGCTTTGACAACACACGCGGGTACGGCACAATCACCACCGTATCCACGGTTCTGCGGAAGCGGAGCCTGCGGAGTGATCGAGAGAGCACCATACCAGGAGAGTCCGATGCGAATCGAGCGTTCGTTTCGTCCGATGATCGTGCGCGCCCTGCCGACAGCCGCTGTGTTGTCGATGCTGGCCGGCACGGCCTCGGCCCAGTTCTCCACCACCTTCCAGACCGTCATCCGCACCAACGAGGCCGTTCCCGGCGTGGCCGGTGCGACCTGGAACAGCGCGAGCGCCTTCTCGTCAGGCGCCGTGATCGACAACAGCGGCAACGTCGCCTTCCGCGGCCAGATGACCAGTGGTGTCGGCGGCGTGGTCACCACCGGTGGAGCGAATCAGAACGGCCTCTGGTACGGCGGACCCGGGACGCTCTCGCTCTTCGCTCGCGACGGCGCGGCGGGCCCGACCGCGGCCAACCCCAACAATTGGGTCTTCAACGCCGCCACCGGTGGTTCAGGCCTGGGCATCTCCGTGTCGAACTCGAGCAATGGCGTGTTGTCGTTCGGCTCGCTGCTGAACGGCACCGGCGCGGTCACCAACAGCAACAACAGCGCGTTCTGGGCAGGCCCGGCCGCAAGTCCGCAGCTGGTGGCGCAGCGGGGTGTTTCGCCAGCAGCTGCCCCCGGCACGACAGGAGCAGCGTTCGCAACGAACCTCAACTTCTCCCTGGCCCCGAGGGTGAACAACGCCGGCCAGGCCATGTTCGCCAGCGCCCTCTCCGGCGGCGATTCCGTCTCCGGCACCTGGAGCATCGGCAACCTCACCAACGACAGCGGCGTCTGGATCGGTTCGCCGGGCGCCGGCAACATCTCGATCATCGCCCGAGAGGGCGATGCCGCGCCGGGGATCGCCGGCACCATTTTCGGTGAACTGGGAACAGTCCAGAACACGCAGCTCAATGCCGGGGGCCAAGTCGCCTTCACCAGCGCCCTGCGTGTCGGCTTCGGCGGCGTTTCCAGCACCTCCGGCAGCGCCAACGACATGGTGCTGTGGACCAACGCCGGCGGCAGCGCCTTGGCCGCCGTCGCCCGCAAGAGCGACCCCGTCCCCGGCCTCCCGGGCGTCTTCTACGCCAACACCAGCGGTAACGCCTTTACCACCGGCCTGCAGGCCCTGAACAACAGCGGCCGTCTCGTCTACGACGCGACGTTTGGCACAGGCGCCACCGCCGCTAATAGCGAAGCACTGATGACCTGGCAGGGCGGTGTTGCCAACATCATGTTCCGCACCAGCGATGCCGCCCCGGGCATCGCCGGCGCGACCTTCACCAGCTTCAACGGCACCAATACGCAGCTCCGCCTGAACAACAATAACTTTGTGGCATTCTCCGGCTCAGTCACCGGCGGCGTCAGCACCGCCAACGACGAGGGCATCTGGGCGGGCATCATCGGCAGCACCCCGCAGCTCATCGCTCGTGAGGGCGATCAGGTTCCCGGCATGGCCGCGGGTGTCCTGCTCGGTGGGGCGCTTATCAACGCCTCGGCGCCGATGCTCAACAACCTTAATCAGATCGTCTTCCAGGGCACGCTCACCGGCGCGGGTGTGACCACCAGCAACGACCAGTGCGTCTTCGCCTGGGATCCGACGCTCGGTCTCACCGTCCTGCTCCGCGAGGGGGACACCTCGATCGCCGGGCTCGGCACGCTCGGCAACACGACAGTGACCATCAGCCCGTTCTCCTACACCAACTCCGGCAACGGCAACGGCGGCTCGCAGGCCTTCAGCGACACCGGCTGGCTCACGCTCGTCGCCCGCGACACCGCCGGCAACTACGCGGTCGTCCGCGCTCTGGTCCCCACGCCAGGGACCGTGGCCTTGGCGTTCCTCGGCGGCACACTTGTGGCGCGCCGTCGCCGCGGCTGAATCGTCATTCACCTACGGACCGATCTCGCCTGGGGGTTCGGACCTCGGCGCTCGGGAACGGCCGAGAACTCCGACCAATGCCGGGGGCCCGCGCCCGGGGCATTTTCTTGGGTCGATCGACCCAACCCTACGCCGCCAAAAATTTCTTGCGGACCGCTCTCCACAGATCGTTTCTTCCAGAGAAACGATGGAGCCCGTTTTCCAGCGGTTCCCGCGACGTCCC
>JBOHNM010000052.1:0-24509 GCA_050730675.1 Phycisphaerales bacterium
CAGCGCCAGTCGGTCGGCCTTGGGCATCAGCGTGGCCGAATCCACATCATTGAGTGACGTGTCGATGAAGTCGAGGTTGTCGATGATGTTGCCGCAGACGCGGTCGAGGGTCAGGTGCTCGAAGAGAGCCTCGAGCGAGCCGGGGTCGAACTTCGCTGCATCGGCTGCACGGAGAGCCTTGAACTTGCCCATCGCGCCGGGGTTCTTGGCCGCCAGCGCCGCCATCTCGCGCGAGAGGGCGCCGAGACGCACACCATCGAACGCGGAGTCGAAGCCCGCGATCGGCCCCCACGCGTCGGCGAATCGGTTGGCAGCCTCGTCCGGGCTCTGCGCGCCGGCCGCACGGGCCTGCTCGATCACAACGAGCGGATCAATCGCGGCCGGAGCGCCGGCCGCCTCGGCGGTGAAGTTCTTGAGGTGGTTCTGGAACCAGTTCTCATCGGCGGCACGCTGGGCCTCGAGCGTCCACTGAAGGCGCAGCAGCAGCGACAGGCCCGCCTTGATCTCCTTGTTGCTCGGCACCGGCACACCCTTGGCGTTGGGCTTGGAACCGAACAGGCGGATCATCTTGCCGTCGCGGAAGACCAGCGGCTCGCCGTTGCCGGGCATCACGAGCCCGGCAGTCGTCATCGAACGGATCTTCTCGCGGTCGTTGAGGTTGACCACGATCGCGTGCCGCCGCGCCCACGCCCGCAGCGCCGGGTTTGACCACACGGCTTCGACGGCTTTCTGGGCCGATGGATTGGACGACACGACCACCAGCAGCAACCGGTGCTGCGCGGTCGAGTCGCCGATGGCGGCATCCAGTGAACGCTCGGTGAACAGCGGCGGCTCGGCGGCCCGGGCATGGGCTATCAGCAGCGAGAAAGCGACCACAATCGCGGCAATCAAGCGGTGCATCGCAGAGTCTATTCGCCCCGCCTGCACCGGCGGCTTCACGCCGCGGGGGCGGGAGCAGCGGGCTTGTAGCCGAACCGCACCCAGGCCGCGAACGCGAGCATGACGGCGGCGATCACGCCGACCCACATCGGGCCGATGGTGTCCCACAGCAGCTTGATGTTCAGGGCCGAGATCAGCGTACAGATGATGAACCCGACCACCACCGCCCAACTCGGGCTGGCGAACTTGCCCATCCGCTTGCGGCTGCTGGTGAAGGCCATCAACGGGAAGATGGCGAAGGGCAGCTGCATGGAGAGGACCACCTGTGAAACGATGAGCATCTGCACGGTGTGCTGCCCGCCGGTGGACTGGATGACGATGACCGCGGGGATAAGGGCCAACCCGCGGGTGATGAGTCGGCGCACCCAGGGCTTGATGCGGATGCGCAGGAAGCCCTCCATCACGATCTGGCCCGCGAGTGTGCCCGTGATGGTGCTGGACTGGCCCGAGCAGAGCAGTGCGACGGCGAAGAGCGTGGCGGCGGCCCCGCCCAGCGCGGGCTTGAGCAGTTCGTGGGCCTGCTGCAGCTCGTCAACTTCGCGCCCCTCGCGGTGGAAGACCGACGCGGCGAGGATCAGGATCGCGGCGTTGACGAAGAACGCCGCGCCGAGGGCGACGACCGTGTCGATGGTGTTGAACCGGATCGCCCGGCGCTTTCCGTCCTCCGACTGCTCGAACCGGCGCGTCTGCACGATCGACGAGTGCAGGTACAGGTTGTGCGGCATCACGGTGGCGCCCAGGATGCCCAGCGAGATGAACAGCGCCTCGGTGCTGGGGATGGCGGGAGTGATGGCGCCGATGGCCGCGGCACCCCAGTCAGGCTGGGCGAGCCACAGGTTGTAGGCGAAACACGCCGCGATGGTGGTCACCAAGGTGATCACCACAGCCTCGAGCTTGCGGAAACCAACATTGATCAACAGAAGAAGCAGCAGCACGTCAAAGCCGGTGATGAGCACGCCCCATACCAGCGGGATTCCCACCAGCAGGTTGAGCGCCACCGCCGAGCCGATGACCTCGGCCAGGTCGCAGGCGATGATCGCCACTTCGCAGAGGATCCACAGCGCCAGCGCCACCGGACGCGAGTAGTAGTCGCGGCAGGCCTGGGCCAGGTCCTTGCCGGTCACGACGCCCAGCCGGGCGCACATGATCTGCAGGAAGATCGCCATCAGGTTGCTGGCGAGGATCACCCACAACAGTGTGTATCCGAACTTTGACCCGCCGGCCAGATCGGTCCCCCAGTTGCCGGGATCCATATAGCCGACCGAGACCATGAAGCCGGGTCCGGCGAAGCCGAGCATCCGGCGCCACCATGGCCGTCCACCCCGCTCGTCCACGCTGACCGTTCGGTAGGCCTCCGGGAGGGAGGCGTTGAAGTCCAGCGGCGCCGCGCCTGAAGCGGCGGAACGAGGAGCTTCGGGGATGAGTTGAGGGATAAGCGGTGAGGCGGTCATGGAGTGCAATCCGTATGTAGCCTTGGCTACATTAATGTAGCATAGGCTACATATCGGTCAAGTCCAGAACCGGCCACAATCTTCCGGGGTTGAGAAATGAGCAAAAATCAGGCTGGAACCGGCTCAACCGGGGCACCGATCGGATAATGAGCGTCCAGCACCGCCCGCCAATCGGCGAGGGAGGACACCCCGATCATCGCCTTACGGACTTCCTCGCCTCGCGGGTGGTGCGAGGCGAAGCGGATCCCGAACTTACGCATCATTCTTCCCGCATGGCGCTCGCCGTTGAGAGCGACCGAGAGTTCAAAGTGCTGGAGAAGCACATCGCGCTGCTCGGCGATCGTCGGCGCTGCGGGTGCTTGTCCGGCCATCATCTGGCGGGCCTGGCGGAAGATCCACGGGTTGCCGATGCAGCCACGCGCGACGCTGACGCCCGCGACGCCCGCGTACCCGATCATGCGGAAGATGTCCCCCACTTCCCACACGTCGCCGGAGCCGAAGATCACCGCGTCGCGGCGGCGGGCGCACAGATCGCGCAGGAAGTCCCACCGCGAGGGACCGATGTAGCGCTGCTCGACGGTGCGGGCATGCACCGTCGCCCATGCGTACCCCGCGACCATCGCGCCGTCGAAGACCACCTCGAAGTTGCGGGCCATCTCTGGTGTGTCGTCGTACGCGCGACGCAGCTTGACGGTGCAGGGAATGTGCGCGGGCACGGCGGCACGCACCGCCTTGAGGATCTCGATCGCGCCGACGGGTTCGGTCAGCCAGTGCCCGCCGCGGCTCTTGCGGTCGATCTTCTTCACGGGGCAGGCGAGGTTGACGTCGATGGCGGCGAAGGAGCCAAACACGACCGTCTCCGCCACGACCGATGGCTGGCTCGACCCACCGACCGCTTCACCATCCACTTTCCATTTCGTATCCACGTACTGCGGCAGCTTGCCGTCGCCGTACGCCAGTTCGCGGTACGCCTTATCCGGCCGCGCGGCCTGCTCGATCATCTTGAGCGCTGACGCCGCCATCTCGTCGGGGTCGGAGCCGATGATCTGCCCGGCCAGCGGCTGGTCCTCATCGCCGCAGGGCAGAGCCTCGCAAATCAGTTCGATGTCGGCCTTGTCGAAGCCGCGGCCGCCGCCCAGGAGCATGCGGTCGAGGAGGGCTTCGGTGACGCAGAGGGGCGCGCCGTGGCGGCGGGCGACGATGCGCATGGCGGCGTCGGAATAACCCGCGAGCCCGGCCTGGAAGAAGGGCGCATCGAAGGCGGCGACGACGGCGGTCACGCGCCGGTCCATTCCGGCCAGACCGACCTCGCGGGCGATTTCCGCGGGGTCGAGGCCATCGCCACCCGGGGCGATCGCGGGGGAGGGCGGGGTGGCGTTGTTGCCGTGGCACGACATGCCTGCCATGATAGGTGGATGCTCCAATTCCCCCCCACTTCCTCCACCCTCCAGCGACTGTGCGGCACACTCCTCTTGGCTTGTGCGCTCGGCGGCTGCATGAGCCAGGAGATCGTCGAAGGCCCGACCTACCCGGAAGAGAAGAAGATCACGGCGGTGCTGGACATCCAGGTGCTGCGGGATGAGACAGAACTGACGATGACCAACTCGACGGCGCGGACGATCACGCCGTCACGGGCGTGGGTGAACGAGTGGTGGAGCCGCGAGTTCCCAGGGCTGGCGCCGGGCCAGACGATCACCCTGAGCCTCAAGGAGTTCAAGGATCGCTTCGGCGACGGATTCCGAGCCGGCGGCTTCTGGGCGACGCAGAACCCCGATGCGCTGGTGAAGTTCGAGGTCGAGCAGGGGGACGGGCTGGTGGGGTTCGTGGTGATCGGACAGTAGGTTGGTGTTGATAGTCATTAGTTCTTGGTTATTCGTTCAAGGCCCGCACGACCCCGTCCCGATCATCTCCACATTACTGTGAAATGTCGGGACATGATCAAGCACCTCGGATCACCAAAACCCAACGACTAACGACAAAGAACTCAGCGCTCCTTTCCGAGACCCCCATGAACATCCTCGTCATCGGCCCGCACCCGGACGATCAAGAACTCGGCATGGGTGGGGCTGTGGCGCTGCTGGCAGCGCAGGGGCACGCCGTGACACTGGTGGACATGACCGATGGTGAGCCGACGCCCTACGGCGATCCCGTGACGCGGGCGCGGGAGGCGGTCGAGGCCGCGGCGGCGCTCTCCAGCCCCGGGCACACCGTCGCGCGGGTGCAACTCGGGCTGACCAACCGGCGCGTCGAGCACACGTTGGAAGCTCGCCACAAGATGGCCGGACTGATGCGGGCGACTGCGGCGCAGATGATCTTCCTTCCCTATTGGGAAGATGCACATCCGGACCACCGCGCGGTGACGCGGATCGTCGAGGATGCCCGCTTCGACGCCAAGCTCACCAAGGTGACGATGCCCGGCGACCAGGGCAGACCCCCGGTCTACCCCAAGTGGCTGATCTACTACTACGCCACGCACCTGCGGATCGTCCCCGCGCCGACGTTCATCCTCGACGTGTCGGCCCACATGGACCAGAAGTTGCGGGCAATCGCGGCGTATCGGTCGCAGTTCGAGACCAACCCCGCCAACCGCGGCGTTCCCGAGATGATGCGCCACCAGGCGGCGTACTTCGGTTCGCGGATCGGGGCCGCGGCGGGGGAGCCGTTCTTCTGCCACGAGCCGTTGGGGCTGACGGGACTGGGGGAGTTGGTGAGATAGGCGAGCGGGCGAGCAGACGACCAGCGATTGAAGGGAATTCGGTCCCGTCGCGCTGAACCGCGATGACCGGGCGCGTTATCCTGTCCGCAGTCACTCGACCCGGAGACTGGTCGCCTGGCCGCCTTATTCACTGGTCGCCTGTTCACATGAACCCCACCGCCGCACTCATCGAGCCCGAGGTTGAGGAGCTGATCCGCTCCAAGAACTTCGCCGAGCTGCGCGAGGTGCTCCACGGGCTGCAGAAGGCCGACGTGGCGGACATTCTCTCGGACATCAGTCCGGAGGACGCGGCCATCGCGTTCCGGATTCTGCCGCGCGATGATGCGGGCGAGGTGTTCAGCTACATCTCGCCCGAGACGCAAGAGAAGCTGATCGCCAAGCTTGGGCAGGAGAGCGCGGTCAAGGTCGTCGAGGCCATGGACCCCGACGACCGTGCGCGCCTGTTCGATGAACTGCCGAGCGAGGTGGCCCAGAGGATTGTCGCGGGCCTGTCGCCGGAGGAGCGCAAGAGCACGCAGGCGATCCTGGGGTATCCGCCGCGGAGCGTCGGCCGGCTGATGACGCCGGACTACGTGCGGGTGCGCCCGGAGTGGACGGTGGCGCGGGCCTTGGAGCACATCCGCAAATACGGACGGGACGCCGAAACGATCAACGTCGTGTACGTGGTGGACGACAAGGGCGAGTTGATCGACGACCTGCGACTGCGCCAGCTCATCGTCGCCGAGCCGGACCAGACGATCGAGAGCCTGATGAACCGCCAGTTCGTGGCGCTGCGGGCCGAGCAGCCGCAGGAAGAAGCAGTGGTGCTGCTGCAGAAGTACGACCGGGTGGCGCTGCCGGTAGTGGACTCTCGCGGGCACCTGATCGGCATCGTGACCCACGACGATGTGGCCGACGTGGCCGAGCAGGAAGCCACCGAGGACATGCACAAGATGGGCGGCGTGGGCGCGCTCGAAGAGCCGTTCATGACCGCGGGCGTGGTGGACCTGTGCAAGAAGCGTGCGCCGTGGCTGGCGCTGCTGTTCCTGTCGGAACTGCTGACCAGCAACGCCATCGGCTACTACCAGGACGAGATCCAGCGGGCGGCGATCCTGGCGGTCTTCATCCCAGCGATCATTAGTTCCGGCGGCAACTCGGGGTCGCAGGCCTCGACGCTCGTCATCCGCGCGCTGGGCCTGCGCGAGATCGGGCTGGGCGACTGGTGGCGCGTGCTGCGGCGCGAGCTGGTGGTGGCGCTGCTGCTCGGCCTGATGATCGGCGCCATCGGTCTGCTGCGGATCCACGTCTTCGGCTGGTTCGGATGGTTCCGGGACCCGAGCGTGATGGACCACTACTCGATCCTTGGCGTGGCGATCTCGGTCACGCTGGTGGGGGTGGTGATGTGGGGGAGCATCATGGGGGCGATGCTCCCGTTCCTGCTCAAACGCTGCGGGCTGGACCCGGCCGGCAGCTCGACGCCCTTCGTCGCCACGCTGGTGGACGTGACGGGCATTGTCATCTACTTCACGGTGGCGATCATCGTGCTGCGTTCCACACTCCTGCGACCGGACCTTCCCGGCACTCAGGTCCACACCGAGACGGTGGTGACCGTTGTCGCGGTTGACAACTTCCGCCCCGGCGACGATGAGGTGGAGCTGACCGTACAGACCGATGCACAGAAAGGTTCCGACCGTATCGGTCGCGTGACCATCCCCGTCAAGGGCCTTAAGGGCGATATCCCGCCGCACATCGGCGATCGGCTGCGGCTTGAGTTCGAATCGTCCGACGCGGCCGGCGCGCAGCCGACGCCGTGAGGTCTACTTCGATGGCTGCGTCGCGGCCTTGCGCTCCAGGATCCAGTCGGCGACGATCCGCAGCACCTCGGGCGACATCGTCTCCTCGATCGTCTCGTACTCGCTGACGCTCCCCGTCCTGGCGTGCTGGAACAGGTGGTTCAGCCCGGGCATCACGCGGATGGTGACGTCGGGGTTGCCGGCCTCCATCAGGGCCGCGGCGATGGGCGGGAGGTTCTGCGTGGCGATCACCTGCATGTCGAGCGAGCCGTTGAGGGCGAGCACGGGGCAGCGGGTCTTGCGGAGCGCCTCGCGCGGGTCGAGCGTCATGAAGCGCTGCATCCACTTGCTCGCGAGCTGGCGCTTGCCCTGGATGACCGCCTGCTGGATCAGTTCGGGCTCGGGCTCCTTGCCGCCGGCGGCGAGCTGGATGCGGACCAGTTCGGTGAGCGCGGCCTCGAACTCAGCGGTCTTGGCGGGATCGGCGGCAAGGTCCATGACTTTCTTGCGTGCCGCGAGTGCCTTCTCGTCGTCGGCGGGGGCACCCTCGGCCTTCATGATCGCGGCGCTCTGCGCATCGAGCACTTCGCGCCCGTTCACACCCGTGCCCGCGAGGAGGACGATGAAGGCGACGTCGGAGGACTTGGCCGCGGCCATGGGCGCGATCAGACCGCCCTCGGAGTGACCGACCAATCCGACTCGCGATGCGTCGGCTTCCGGCTGCTTCTTAAGGAAGACGATGCAGGCGATCGCGTCATACACAAATGTATCGGTGGTCCCTTCGCCGTGGGCGGGGTCGGTATGGCCGCCCCAGCCGCGGTCATCGACGCGCAGGACAACGATGCCGCGGCGGGTGAGCGCATCGGCGAGGACCATGAAAGGCTTGTGGCCCATGAGGGCCTCGTCGCGGTCCTGTGTCCCCGAGCCGGTGACGAGCGAGACGGCTGGGAACGGACCCTTGCCGAACTTGGATTCCTCTGGGATCGTCAGCGTGCCGGGGAGCTTGGCGCCATCGGGGCTGGTGACCTCGACCTCGCGCTGCGTGTAGGGGAACGGGGGCTTGGGCTCCTGAGGGCGTTTGCGCGAGGGGGCCTCCTCGCCCGCGGCCAGGCGCTTCATGGTCACGGGCATCTTCTGGCCGCCCTGGGTCATCGTGCCGGTGGCGGTGCCGGCATCGTTGTCGATGAGGACGCTGAACTTGGCGTAGGCGGAGGGCGGCATCGGCGGCACGCCGAAGGTGAACGTGAGGGTCTTGCCGTCGAGGGCGAGTTCCTTGAGGTCCACTGGATCGGTGAGTCCCTGCTGGGGGATGGCCATCTTGCCGGTGAGGCCTGAGTCGGCGCGGGTGAGGTGCAGGATGAAGCCGAGCTTGGCGCCAGGAGCGGAGATTTCGCCGGACCAGCGCTCGGGCTCGGCGAAGACGGAGGTGGTGCTTGGGCCCCCCGCGGCGCGCGTGGCCGAGGCCGGTAGCCCGAAACTCACAAGTGCGGTGAGGGCAACGACAAGAACAGCGGTGCGCATGGCGGGCTCCAGAGCCACAGCGTATTCGGAAACGAACAGCCCCGGCTTGCGGCCGGGGCTGGGTGGCAGCGTTCGTGTTTGTGGCGTGTAGGTCAGGCCGGCTGTGGCTGCGCGGCCATGAGGTTCACGCTGGCAGCGCGCCGGCCGGGAACAGCGGCGGACTCTTCCTCAACCGCGGCCTCGGTGGTGTACTGCTCGCCGAAGCGGAAGAGCCGGAAGCTGTTGGCGATGACCAGGATGTCGCCCAGGAAGTGGAAGATCAGAGCGCCGAGGATCTCCAGGCGACCGCTGGCGGCCAGCGCCAGGCCCACAAGAGCCACGACGATGGAGATGGCGATGTTCTGGGCGATGATGGCGCGGTTGCGCCGCGAGAGCTCGATCAGGAAGGGCACGCGAGAGAGGTCGTCGTTCATCAGCGCCACGCCCGCGGAGTTGGTCGCGATGTCCGACCCGCCCAGGCCCATGGCGATACCGATGTCCGCCTCGGCGAGCGAGGGGCCATCGTTGATGCCGTCGCCCACCATCATCACGCGCCGGCCCTGCTTGGTCAGCGCCTTGATGAGCGCGTGCTTCTCTTCGGGGAGGCACTCGGCCTCGATGGTGTCCACACCGACGGCCCGTCCGACGCGCTCGGCGACGCTCAGGCGGTCGCCGGTGAAAATCGAGAGCTTCTTGACGCCCAGCTCGCGCAGGCGATCAACCACGGACTTGGTGTTGCTGCGGATCTTGTCCTCGAGGCCGACGGCGCCGAGGTACTTGCCGTTGCGCACCACGTGCACGCCGGTCATCCCTTCGATCTTGTTCTCGACGGACTTGATCTCCTCGCGAGCGCCCGGGAACAGCTCGATCAGCCAACTCGCGCGGCCGACATGCAATTCTCCGAGGCTCGTGCGGGCCTTGACGCCGCGGCCGTGGATTTCTTCGTAGTCGTTGGTGCCGTCCACGGTAATGCGCGCGGATTGCGCCGTGGTGAGGATCGAGCGGGCGAGCGGGTGGTTGCTGTGCTGCTCGCCGTTGGCCGCCGCGGCCAGGAGTTCGGCGCCGTCGGCGCCGCTCGCCGGGGCCAGGCGCGAGACGGCGAACTTGCCGGTGGTCATGGTGCCGGTCTTGTCGAAGACGGCGGTGTCGATGCTCGCCGCGGCCTCCATGTAGTTGGCTTCCTTGACGAGGATGCCCAGACGTGCGGCGGCGGCAAAGGCCGCAACCATCGCGGTGGGGCTGCTGAGGAGCAGCGCCGCGGGGCAGGTGACGACCAGGACGGTGATCGCGCGGTCCATCGCGTCGGAGGCGGGCTGCGAGAGGAACCAGACCAGGAACGCGATGGCGAGGACGACGGGGACGTAGAAGCGCGAGACCTGCTCGATCAGGAGCTGGCGGTGCGTCTTGCTCCGCTCGGCCTCGCCGATGAGCTGGCTGACCTTGCCGATGGTGGTGTCGCGGCCCACCTGCGTCGCCCGCACGTCGAGCGAGCCGGACAGGTTGGTGGTGCCGGCGTAAACCGGCTCGCCGGCGGCGACCTCGTGCGGCGCGGCTTCGCCCGTGAGCGAGGCCTGGTCAACAGTCGAACGGCCGGTGATCACCACGCCGTCCACGGGCAGGTTCTCGCCGGGGCGGATGCGGACGGTGTCGCCGATGATGACATCGGTCAGGGCGATCTGGACCTCTGCGCCGTCGCGGACGACACGGGCCTCGTTGGGCGTCAGCTTGACGAGTTGCTCGATGACAGTCTGGGCGCTGATAGCCGTGCGCCGCAGGACCTGGCCCGCCAGGAGAAGAATGAGCGCCAGCCACCCAGCGGTCTCGTAGTACCCCTGGGACATCGAGGCGATGATGGCCAGGGCGGCGAGCGAGGAACTGGAGATGCTGCCACGCCGGATCTCCGACGCGGCCTCCCAGAACATCTTGGCCCCCAGCAGAATCGACGCGCCGAAGGCGACCATCGAAGTCACCGACGCGCTGACGATCTCGGGTAGAAAGACGCGGGCGACGAAGACGCCGACCAGGAGCATGCCGCCGATGAGGTAAACCACCAGCCAGCGTTCGGCGGTCTTGCCATCCTGAACGCGGTCGTGGGAACAGCACTCGACGCCGCCGTGCAGATGCATGCCGGGGCCGTCGTGCGAGTGGTCGTGGGGGTGAGCGTGAGCAGAGGCCATGGCGGCTCCGGTGGGTCTGGCAGAACGTACGGCCGAGGATACGTGATCGAAAATCGCGTCGAGGTTAACCCCCGCGCCCCGATTTTCGGCGGCCCGGAGAACCCGGTGCCGGAATCGAAGACACAATCGTAGCAGCGCAGGGAATTGCCCCGACCACCTTGCTTACGCTTGCTTCCGCCCAACGGTTCGCCGACCCGGTTGCTCATGTCCCGACTGCCGTCCAACCCCCCCACCCCTCCCCCCGCCCAGTCCCCCTCGCCGGGCCCGGGCAGCAACGGCCGCCTCGGCCCGGCGATCACCATTTTGGGTGTCGGACAGATGGGGTTGGTTTCTTCGGCGATACTGCTGGACCCTGACCGCGGCGCCGCCAGCCGCACGTCGGCCCCGCGCCCGCGCGTCACGCTTTGGGGGCACTCCACCGAAGAAGTCGGCTCGATCGCGCAAACCCGGCGCAGCGAGCGCCTGCCGGGTTTCCGCGTTCCCGACGCTGTTCACGTTGCCCTGAAGGACGAGACCGCGTTGAGCCATGCCGATCTGGTCATCTGCGCCGTGCCGGTGCAGTACATCCGCTCGGTCTGGGAGCGCGTCAAGCCGCACGTGCCGCGCAAGGCCCGGGTGCTGTCGGTCGCCAAGGGGATCGAGAACGGAACACTCCTGCGGCCGACGCAGATCATCGCGGAGGTCCTGAGCGACGACCCCGACAGCCCCGCCCGCCCGATGGCCGCGCTCAGCGGGCCGACGATCGCGCCGGAGCTGGCCCGCTGCCTCCCCGCAACGATGATCGCCGCCAGCGACGATGAGCAGTTCCGCCTGCACGTGCAGGAGCTGTTCACCACGCGCTGGATGCGTATTTACACGACGCAAGACCTGACGGGCGTGGAACTCGCCGGGGCGATGAAGAACGTCATCGCGATCGCCGCGGGCATTCTTGACGGTCTTCAGGCCGGGAACAACGCCAAGAGCGCGCTGCTGTCGCGCGGCCTGGCGGAAATCGCCCGCCTCGGCACCGCCATGGGCGCCAGCCAGGACACGTTTTTCGGCGTCGCGGGCGTCGGCGACCTGGCCACCAGTTGCTTCTCGCCCGAGGGGCGCAACCGTTCATGCGGCGAAGCTTTGGGTAAGGGCGCCAAGCTCGCCGACATCCTCGCCCGCTCCCGTAGTGTCATCGAGGGCGTCGCGACCACCCGCAGCGTCATGGACCTGGCTCGCAAGTACCGCGTCGAGATGCCGATCGTCAGCGCCGTGCATTCGGTGCTCTTCGAGGGCCTTGACCCGATCGATGCCATCGGCCAGCTCATGACCCGGGAACCGAAGGCGGAGCGGGTGGGGTAGACAGACCTTTCGCCACCGAATTGCGCCGCCGCGACTCCGCCCGTACGCTTGCCCCATGCGCAAGCTCTTCACTGCCGCCGCCTCGCTCATCATCGCCCTCGCCGGCACCGCCCAGGCCTGGGACGCCGCCGGACACCGGGCCATTTGCTGGCTCGCCCTCGACGGGCTCTCTCCGGACACACCCGCGTTCCTGAAGGACAAGGAGATCGTCCACGCCGTCGGCTGGCAGGCCGCCGAGCCCGACCGCTGGCGGAGCATCCGTTCCAACTACCTGATGCACGAGAACGCCCCCGACCACTACATCGATATCGAGGACCTCCAGCTCTACGGCCTCACGCTCACGACCGTACCGCCGCTGCGGATGCAGTATGTCGCCACCATGGCCGTCGCGCGGCACGAGCACCCCGAGGGGATCAAGCCGCACAACCCCAAGCTGGACCCGTCAGGCCAGCAGGAGTGGCCCGGGTTCCTGCCCCACGCGATCATGGAGCACCACGCCAAGCTTGCGGCGAGCTTCAAGACGCTGCGGATCCTCGAAGCGATCAAGGATCCGACACGGGGCCCGCAGATGGAGATGGCCAAGCGGAACATCATGGTCGAGATGGGCGTGCTGGCCCACTTCGTCGGCGATGCGGCACAGCCGCTGCACACGACGCGGCACCACCACGGATGGGTCGGCGACAACCCCAAGGGGTTCACCACCGACAAGGGGATCCACGCGTACATCGACGGCCGGGTGATCAAGAACTTCAAGATCAACTACGCGATGCTGAAGCCGACACAGAAGTATGAGGCAAAGGTCGATGCCGCCGACCCGTGGAACGACGTGATCATCTACATCCAGCGGAGCTTCGACCGGGTCGAGCCGCTGTACGAACTCAAGAAGACCGGGGACATCGACAAGGACGTCGGCAAGGCGTTCATCTGCGAGCGCCTGCAGGACGCCGGGGCGATGCTCGCGGCCCTCTACAACAGCGCCTGGGAAGCAAGCAAGCCCACGCCCAAGGACCTCAAGGACTTCGCCCGCTACGACACGTTCAAGCCCAGCGATGTTCCGGGCGCCCCGCCGGATACCTCACCGGACGTTCCCGACGAGCCGGACCCCGAGGACGTCAAGCCCGCGGCCCCCGCCGCACCCGCGCCGCAGTCGGCCAAGCCGTGAGTCGCCGCCGATGGCACCGTCTCTTCGCCCACTGGTGACCGACGACCGCGGCCGGCGCGTGCCGCTGGTGCGCACGATGCTCGCGCTGGTGCCGTGGGGATCGGGCCCGCTGCCGCGCAAGGTGCAGTCGGCGGTGCGGACGGACCTGATGAAGTGGTCGTGGAGCAAACACAATATCTTTCGGCGGGACGAACTGTGGTACGGCGCGCTCATCGGCATCATGCCGGCGGTGCTGAGCTTCGGCCCACTCTTCATTTCGATGGCGCTGGACTGGCCGCCCGGCTGGTGGCGCTTCGCGGTGATCTTCCCCGGCACGGTTCTGATGTTCCTGCTGCTCCCGGAAATCCTCTGGCGATTGATGCCGCCGAGCCGGTGCCGGCTGGTGGCCGACGCGGTGCTGAAGCACGGGTGCTGCGCATCGTGCGGGTACGGGCTCGATGTGGCGAGCGTGCAGGATGATGGGTGCTGCGTGTGCCCCGAGTGCGGGGCGGCGTGGAAGGTGCCCGCGACCGTGGAGTCACGATCGTGAAGGCGCGACCCCCACCACCGCCACGGATCAGGGCCGTTCGCGGCCATCTGCGCCTGATGGCGGCGGACGATCGCGAACGCGCCGTCCGCGTGCGCGGCGGGCTCGTGGATGCGTGGCGTTCGCGGCTGCCCGCCGATCACCCGTGGCGATCGCTCGGGTACCAGTTCGACAACCGGGACGTGTGGCCGCTGGTCATCATGATGTTGCTGGTCGCGTTCACGCCGATGGTGGTGTGGGTCTCGCTCCTGCGGCTCGTACCCTCGCTCCTGGACATGGCGCCCGACACGATCGCGCGGAGTTGTTGGGGAATCGCATTCCTCGTCACCACCGCCATGGCGGTCGGCTGCTCGTCCCGGCGCGTATCCGCGCGGTGGTCGCTGCTCAGGCTCCCCAAGGGCCAGTGCCTCGCCTGCGGCTATGACCTCCGCCGCTGCGCCCGCGAGCCCGATGGCTGCACGGTCTGCCCCGAGTGCGGCGCGGCGTGGAAGCTCCCCACACCGGCGGCCACCGACGGTAACTCCGCCCCCACCTAGCGTTCACCGATGCGTTTCACCTTCCTCGGCACCGGCACCTCCGCGGGCATCCCCGCCATCGCGTGCGACTGCGCCGTCTGCACCAGCACCGACCCGCACGACCGGCGCCTGCGCACGGCGGCGGCCCTGGAGTGGACCGATGCCGACGGCCGCCCGCGCACCGTGCTGATCGACGCCGGGCCGGACCTGCGCACGCAGGCCCTGCGGGCCGGCCTCAAGCGCTGCGATGCGATCCTGTTCACGCACAACCACGTCGACCACACCTTCGGCCTCGACGAGGTGCGCCGCTTCAACGCCGTGCAGAAGACGCCCATCGACATCTTCGCCGAGCCGCACACGATGGAGCACCTACAGCGGATCTACAAGCACATCTTCGACAAAACCGCCAACGTCAACGACTCGTTCGTCGCCACGCTCCTGCCGCGGCTGGTCAAGCCGGGCGAGCCGATCGACCTCTGGGGCGTCCGCTTCACGCCTATCCGGCTGCTGCACGGCAAGCTGCCGATCGTGGGGTATCGGATTGAAGAAGGGCCGAAGGCGATCAGACGAACAGGTGATCCGAGCGGAGCCGCACCGACGTCGCCTTTTCCGCTCGCGTACTGCACCGACGTCTCGGCCATCCCACCCGAGAGTTACCCGCTCCTCCGCGGACTCAACACCCTCGTGCTCGACGCCTTGCGCCACCGCCGCCACCCGACGCACCTGACCGTCGAGCAGGCCGTGGACATCGCCCACCAAGTCGGCGCCCCGCGCACTTACTTCATCCACATCGCCCACGACCTGCCACACACCGAGACCAACGCAGCGCTGCCCGAGGGGATGCAACTCGCCCACGACGGGCTGGTGCTCGCGGCACCGCTGGCGGAACCGCCAAACATCACTTAGACTACCTTTTCAGGCCTCTTGAGCCATCCTGATATAATCCGAACGTATCGACGCCGGGCGGAGATCGGCGACCTCAGCGCCTAACCTTGCCTCCTTATGGGCAAGACCCGCGAAATCAAGAAACGCATCAAGGCCGTCGGCAACATCCGGCGCATCACCAACACGATGCGCATGATCGCCACCAGCAAGTTCGCCAAGGCCCAGCAGATCGCTACCGCCACCAAGCCCTACACCGAGGGGCTCTTCGCCCTGGTCACCGAGCTGGCCGCGACCATCGGCGGCGAGGTCTCCCACCCCCTCCTCAGCGGGCCCGCCAAGAAGAGCAAGGACGCCAAGCCCGCCACCCTCATCATCACCTCCGACCGCGGCCTGTGCGGCCCCTACAACGGGTCGATCCTCCGCACCGCGATGCACTACGCCAAGGCCAACCCCGCGGCCCGGGCCGGCGCCATCGAGCTGGTCGGCAAGAAGGGCGCCGGGTTCCTCAAGTACAACAACATCGCCGTCTCCAAGCTGCACAACGGCATCGGCGACAAGCCGACGTTCGACAAGATCGAGCCGATCGCCCAGGACTACATCAACCGCTTCCTCGCCGGCGAAATCTCCAGCGTCCACGTGATCTCGATGAAGTTCCACTCCGCCGGGCGCCAGACGCCCGAGGTGCTGCAGCTGCTGCCGCTCAAGCCCGTCGAGACCAAGAAGAAAGGCGAAGTGGCGAAGGCGAAGGGCCCGGCCATCGTCTACGAGTTCTCGCCCCCCGCCGAAGAGCTGCTTGGCGACATGCTCCCCGCCGCCGTCAAGGCGACGCTCTTCCAGATCTTCAACGACGCCATCGTCTCCGAGCACGTCGCCCGCATGGTCGCCATGAAGGCCGCCACCGACAACGCCGGCAAGATGCGCAAGCTCTACACCCGCGACTTCAACCGCGCCCGTCAGTCGCAGATCACCACCGAGCTGTCGGAGATCATCGCCGGCGCCGCGGCTCTCGGCTGAGCCCTCCCACCAATCCACGCCACACTCGCGGGGCCGAGCGATCGGCCCCGTTTTTCTTTTGCACCGGCCGATCACGTATCCTCCCCGCCATGGCCGAGGTCTGGATCATCAACCGCGGAACGGGGCAGATCGGCAACCGCCTGATGTTCTTCGCCGCGGCCTACGCCTGGTGCCTGCACGAGGGGCACGACCTCTACTGCCCCAGCCTCGGCAAGTACGCCGAGTTCTTCCCGGCGCTCGCCGGGCAATTGTGGCCCTCGCCGAGCAAGCCGCAGCCGACGGCGCTCGCGCCCGAGATGATCGAGCGCATCCGCCGCACCCGCACCGAGCGCATCCGACTCCTCGGCCGCTTCCGCGTCCTCCCCGGCGTCGTCCGCAAGCCCTCGGGCGTGATCGCGTGCGCCCTGTCGCCGACGGACGAGTCATTCCCGCCCGCACGCACCCGCCGCCGCAAGAAGAACTACCTCCTGGCGTGGCGCTTCTTCAACCCCATCGGCATCCAGCGCCACCGCGAATCGATCATCCGCGCGCTGACGCCACGCCCCGACCTCGCCGCCGCCACCGACCAGTTCATCGCCGAGCTTGAACCGGGCCGCATGCTCGTCGGCGTCCACATCCGCCGCACCGACTACCGCGGCTTCCTCGGGGGCAAGCACTTCCACGAGCCCGAGGTCTACCGCCAGCAGATGCTCGCCCTCGCCGAACGCTTCAAAGCCCGGCGTCCGCAGTTCATCGTCTTCTCCGACGAGCCCCGACGAATGGACGAGTTTCCGGGCGTGGACGTCCGCATTTCCGGCGGCGACATGATCTCCGACCTGCTCCGCATGACCCGCATGCACGTGGTGCTCGGGCCGATGAGTTCCTTCAGCGCCTTCGCCATGTATCTCGGCGGCGGCATCGCCTGGCACTTCGGCCCCCACGCCGCGGAGGATCAGCTCGAATGGGTCTACCACGGCTACCCGGTGGTGCACACGCTCAACGAGTTGGAACTCGCGCTTGCGGACCGCTCCACCATCGTCTGCGCCCGCGCCGGCGAGCCGGGCTTCCCGATCAACCTGCGCCCGCGCAAGGGCGGCGGCTGACCGCCCGCTAAGATCGGCCCCATGCCGCCCAAGGGCAAGATCCTCTATCTCGCGCCCGCGTTCCTCACCTACCGGCTGCACAAGCAGATCCGCGGCGTGCAGATCTTCGACCTGCAGTTCGTCCGCGACCTGGTGGAGATGGGCATCGACGTCACCATGCCCGCCGACGCCAACTGGCGCGAGCGCTTCGAAGAGCACCTGCGCGGCGCCATGCCCCGCATCGTCTACGCCCCGCACCTGCGCAAACCGATCTGGGGCTCGCTCTACTCCGCCCTGAAGCTGCGCGGCCGATGGGACGCCGCGTTCCTCAGTAACCCTGCCAACGGCATGATCCCCGGCATGAACCTGATGCGCCGGCGCGGCATGTTCGACCGCCTGGTGATCCAGGCCAACAAGGTCGTCGCCCAGAAATTCGCCGACCGCACCAGGCACTGGAACGCCAGGTACGTCGCCGTCAGCAAGCTCGTGAAGGACTCATCGCCCGCTGAATTGCGCGAGAACATGGACGTCTACTACGGCATCGCCAACTGGGCGGAGTTCGGCCCGCCCGCGACGCCGCACGCCGACGATGCTCCGGTCAACTTCGCGATCCTCGGCAAGCTCGACAACGACTGGAAGGGCGCGCCCCTCGCGCTCGACGCCTGGTGGCGCCTTGATCCCGCCATCCGCTCGCGCTGCCGCCTGCACCTGGTCTCGCACCCCAGCCCGCCCAGGCGCGACGATCCGACGATCATCGACCACCGCTGGCGACCGGCGAACGAGATCCCCGGCCTGCTGCGCGAGATGGACGTGATCCTCGTCCCCTCCACCGACAACGAGACCTTCAGCCAGGCGATGGTGCAGGGCATGCTCGCAGAATTGCCGGTGATCTGCTACGACCTGCACGTGCTGAGCGAGAAGATGGACACCGGCGGCGGCATCATCATCCGCGACGCCGAGCAGCTCGCCGCCGCCATCACACGCTTGGCCAACAACCCCGCCGAGCGCCGGGCCATGGGCAAAGTCGCGCGTCAGGTCGCGATGGACCGCTACCGCTGGCGCAGCGAGGACTTCGTGCGGCGCTACCTCCTGCCCGATGCGGACTGACACTGGATCGCGCCGACCCGACGACTTACTCGCCGTTTCCGCCCGCCGCGGGCTTGGCGGCCTCGGTGCCCGCCGCCGGCATCACCACGAAACGGAACTTCGCATCGTCCTTGTAGTACTTGGCGAACGCGTCGCGCACCTGCTCCTTGGTGATCTTCTGGTACGCCTCGGGCGCCGCCATCGTGTCGTCGAGGTTCAGCCCGCGGTAGTCGAGCCCCGCCAGCCGCCCGTTCCACGAGCGCGGTTCCTTGAACTGCTCTTCGAGTTCGTTGGCGATCTGCTTCTTGGCGACAACCAGCTCTTCTTCGGTCGGACCACTCTTGGCGAAATCCGTGAACATCTCGGTGAGTGTCGCCGACAGCGCCGGGGCTTTGGACGGATCGGTCGAAGACTCGGCGATGAACATGCCCATCGCGGGATACACCTGGTTCGGCTGCGACTGGGCGCTGATCGAGTACACCAGTTGCTTCTGCTCGCGGACGATCGTCACCATCCGCGTGCTGAGGATCCGCGAGGCCATGCGCATCAGGCGAACGTCGGTGATGTTCCGTGCCTCGGGCCCGAAGAATCCGTCGGCAACCACCGCCTTGTCGGTCTTGGTCGCCACGTCGCGGCTTACTTCCATGTGCCCATTGCCTCGCACCATCGACCGTTGCGCCTTCAGCGTGTCCGAACCGATCTTGTCGCGTATCGGCAGTGAACCCAGGTACTTGCTCACCAGCGCCATCGCCTGTTCGGCCGGGATATCGCCGACCACCGACACCTCGATCGGCGCCTTGGCGATCACCCTGTCCAGCCACGCCTGGGCCGCGGCGATCGTCACCTTGTCCACCTGCTGCTGCGTCACCGGGCGCATCCGGGTCTCGCCCGGGGCGCACAACGACTCGAACATCATGTCGCTCATCACGCCGGGCGCCTGGCTCTTGCGGGCCGCGATCGCCTGCGTCATCAGTTGACGCCACTGGCCGAACGTCGCCTCCTCGATTCGCGGCTCGGTCAGCATCGCGTACGCGAGCTGCAAGCCCTCATCGAGCGAATCCGGCGGGCCGCTGACAGTGATCTGCATGGCGTCGTTGCCGCCTCCGCCGCGCACGCGGGCCTTCTTGCCCGTCATGAACTCACGCACCTGCGTCGAGTTCAGCGTCCGCGTCGCCGGCTTGGCCCAGGCCAAGCCCGCGGCCGTGGTGATCCCACGGTTGTCGGCCGTCTCCTCGACCTCGCCGCCGGCCAGCGTGATGGTGATCGTCGCCTCACCCTTGTTGATGTCCATGAACCGGTGGTGCACGCGCACCCCGTTGTCCAGCCACGCCGAGTTCACCTGCGCCGCACTGTGCGTGTCGCTCGAAAGGACCTTGCCCCCCCTGGGCATCTCCTTGAGCAGGCTCGTCGCCCGCGCCTCTTCCTTGCCTTTCTCCACGCTCGCCGCCAGCGCCTCGCGCCCGGCCTTGATCAGCTCGCTCTCGCTCGGGGCCTCGACGCTCGAGGGCAATTGCAGCGTAAAGACCAGCGTCTTGGGGTCGAACACTTCGCGGAACTTGGCGCTCACTTCCTCCGCCGTGATCGTCGGCAGGAGCTTCTTGAGCATCTCCAGCCGCTGGCCCGCGCTCATGATCGGCTCGCCGTCGGCGATGTGTCCGTTGTACTGCTGCAGCAGCGCCCGCGCCGGCTGCGTCCCCTCGCGCTGGGCCGAAACCTCGGCGCTGGCGATCAGGTCCGCCCGCACATCGTCCAGTTCCTGCTGCGTGAAACCGAACTTCAGCGCCCGCTGCCACTCGCTCGCGACATCCCCGAGCACCGCCCGCCAGTTCTCTGGCTTGCCGCTGGCCCCGACCTGCACCTGGCGCATCACGCCCGCCATGTCGCTCGCCCGCGCGCTGGCCCCAAGGTACTTCGCCGTCCCCTGCTCAACCGACCGCGCCGCACGCCGGTTGAAGATCGACGAGCCCGCGAACTCCACCAGCTCGCGCCGCGCCTGCTCGTACGTCGTTGTCGGCGCCGGGGCCGGCTCCACCCGCATCATCGCCACGCTCGCCGAGGTCAGCTCGGGGTCCGTCGCGATCACCGCGCGATCCTCGCCCGTCGCCTTCACGCCCGTCGGCCGGTCTTGCGGCTTGCCTTTCTTCTCCCCGCCGCCAAACAGATCTTTGATCTGCCCCACCGCCACCGCAAGATCGATGTCCCCCACCACGATCACGGTCATATTGCTCTTGACGTACCACTGCTTGTAGTAGTCCTCGAAGTCCTGCTTCGACACACCCTTGATCGTCTCTTCCGTGCCGATCGGCAGCCGCTCGCCGAACGTCGACCCCGGCGCGATCCGCGGCAACATATAGTCCTGCACGCGCTGCTGCGGGCCCGACCGTGACCGCTTCTCTTCCAGAATAATCTGCCGCTCGCTCTCGATCTCCTTCGGCATCAGCAGCAGTTCGCCCGCCACATCGCTCATGAAGGTCATCGCCTTGCGCAGGTTCTCCGGCGTGTTGTCCGCCAGCGCAAGCTGGTACGTCGTCTGGTCGAAGCTCGTGAACGCGTTCTGGTCCTGGCCGAACCGCAGCCCCTGCTCCTGGAAGAACGGCACCACGCTCCCCGCCGGGAAGTTCTTCGAGCCGTTGAACGCCATGTGCTCCAGGAAGTGCGCGATGCCGCGCTGCTTGTCCGTCTCGTTGAGCGACCCCGACGACACGTGCAGCCAGATGCTCACGCGCCCCGGCGGGTTGGCGTGTTTGCGCACGATGTACTTCAGCCCGTTGTCCAGTTCCCCCGTCACCAGCGCCGGATCGGTCGGCAGCGGTTCGGCGGCCATCACCGGAGCCGCCATTGTCACGATCGCCGCGGTCGTCATGCTCATCGTCCAGATTATCGGGTGCATCGCTTGGGACCTTTCCCGGGCACGGCCCGGTTCATGTTCGATTCGGCTCACGATAGCCGCACTTCCACAAATCCATCCGATTCATCGCTCGTTCACGGCTCGGGCGACGCCCCCGGCGTCGGCTGACCCGCCCCCACACCCGCAGGTGCCACGGGTTCGGCGCTCGGCGCCCGCTGGGGGGCGGGTACCACGATCACCCGCCGCCCTTTGCCCACGCACGGCCGCAGCGCCTCGGCGACATCCGCCGGCGTCATCGCGCGGTACACCCGCGGCGCATCGGCGATCTGCTCGGGGTCAAGCCGGTAGACGCCGCACATCAGCAGCACCCCCGGCCAGTATTCCGCCGTGGTCTCCTGCTGTTCGGCCCCTTTGGCCGCCGCCTCGCCCGCTCGCTGCACGACCGCCTCCGGCGCCCCGTCCGTCGCGATCTTTGCAATCAACGCCTCGACCGCCTCGGCCGCCTTGGTTGCTTCCGCCTCGCCACCGGCAATCCGCACATGCACGTGCAGCGCCCCCGCGCCGCTGTACATCCGCCCCGGCATGCTCAGCACCGCCTGCTGCTTGTGCTCGATGCCCGCGACATCCAGCGCCGGTCCGATCATCGCGTCCAGCACGCGCGAAGCCAGCCGCGCCCGCCGTGCCGCCGCCAGGTCGCCCATGTCCGGCCCGGGCAAGGCGATCACCAGCATCGCTCCCGTCCCAGTCGCATCCACAATTTTCACCACGCTCGCCGGGGCATCGCCCCGCGTCAACGTCCTCTGCTCAGCCAGTGTCTGCGGTCCTGCCGGCTCGCCGCCGCCGCGCACAGGCAGAGTTCCCAGTTGCTCACGTGCCAGCTTCTCCGCCCCCGCCAGCGTCACATCACCGACGATCGCCACCTCCAGCGGCAGCGATCCCAGCTTCTCCTTCAGCCATTCCTCGCACTTCTGCGCCGTGAACTCCGCGCCACCCGGCCGGCCGCGCCGCGATCCGCGGCCGTCACCCATGGCCAGCGCTTCGCCGATCACCCCCATCGCCGCACGCTCGAAACTCGGCCCCCCGGCCCCGCCCTCCGGCCGCACAGCGCCCTCGCGCGCCACAGGCCCGGCGACCAGACCACTCCCACCGCCACCCGCACGCCGCTCTTTCATCTGCGCCAGCCGCTCGGCGTCCACCCGCGGCGATTCAATCCACTGCCGCAGCTTCTCCAGCCCTTCACCCAATTCCGTGTTCTCGCCGTTCCACCGCGCCGTGATCCCCTCCGGCGTCACCCCCGCTCGCAAAACGCCCGTGGCCGCCGCGCCTCGCTCGCCCGTCCGCCCCGCCCACACGGCCGTCGCCGTGATCCCCTTCTCTCCCTCCGCCTCCGTCAATTCCGGGCCGAAGACCAGCGCCTGCACCCACACCCGCCCGCTCCCCTCCACCGGACGCACATGCACCCGCACGCCGTTGGCGTACGTGAACGTGTACACGCCCGACTTGCGCGACATGCGCACCTCGCGGCAAACCACCAGGTCGCTCGCCGCCGACGGCCGATCTGCCGGCGTGGACCACTTCGGTTCATTCGGTGCCTGCGCGCACACCAGCGCCGACGGCACCGCCGCCGCACCCAACGCGCACAGCCACAGCAAACCCCGCTTCATTCCGCCGAGTCTACCGGCCAGACCGCAAACGGTTGCTCGCCACCATCCCCCGCCGGGGGGTCACTCAGGGACCAAGAAACTCGCAACGATCGCGGCACTTTCCGCCCTTCCCGAACTCCCCCGCCAGGATCCCCGCGACCGCCTTCTCGATCGTCCCCCGCACCTTCTCCCGCTTGAGCTTGTCCAGCCCCAGCACCCCCCGCTGCCCGCTCGCCAGCAGCCAGTACTCCGCCGTCCCCGAGATCGCCGCCCCGCCCCCCAGCTTCTCGTCCAGCGCCAGCGCGTAGACCCCCATCTGCAGGTCGTCGGGCTTCGGCTCGGTGAGCTTCTTCCAGTCCTGCCCCGTCTTGTAATCCACGATCCGGTATCCACCCTCGACCTGCTCGATCCGGTCGATCTGCACCTTCAGATCGTGCCGCACGCCGCCGAGCACCAGCGGCACCGTGAACTCCCACTCCGGCCGCTCGATGATCTGCGCCTCAGGATTGTGCAACACCTCGTGCACGATCCGCAACTGGTCTTTGAGTTGCTCGCGCAGCCCCGCGTCGATCGCCTGCCCGGTCATCATCACAAACAGTCGCTTCTCCCCAAGTTCCACCAGTTCCTTCAGTCCCGGAGTCCGCTTCCCCTCCGCGTCCGCCTTCATCCACCACCCGTAGAACTCCGACAGCACCGCGTGGACAACCGTGCCGATCGACTGCTCCTGGCTCGGCGGCTCAGGAATCCGCAGCACGTGCTTGCAGTAGAAGCACCGCGGACATTCCAGGTAGTCATTAATGTACGTATAGCTCAGGTGCAGCGGCGCGCGCGGCACAATGAACCCGCTGCTCGACGTCTGCCCGCCATGCTTGACTTCCGCCGCACCCAGTTCCGCCTGCAACTCCTCCCGGTACGCCGCGGCGGCCTTGTCCTTCCCGATCCACTCCGCCTTCTCCCCAGCCTCCTCCGCCGCGATCACCGCCAGCCGAATCGCCGCGCCCACCAGCCGCTTCTCGGCCTCCGCCGGCCCCGCGCCCGCCAGCCCGCGCCGGTCCGCGCTGTCAAGCGCACCCGACGCCGCTCGGCGTGCCTCCCGTCGCGCTCGCTCGAAGACCTCGCGCCGCGCCTCCAGCGCCTTGTACGCCCGCCCTTCCAATTCCACCGCTTCCATCGGCGCCCGCGCCGCATCCTTCAGCACATCCGCGGCCTCCACGGCCGGCAGAATCGGCTCAGCGCCCCGCGTCAGTTCCTCAAAGTAGTGCTCCCCCGTGCTCCCCTTCTTCGTCACCGTGGACATCACCACCAGCCGCCGCTCCGCACGTGTCACCGCGACATAGAACAGCCGGCGCGACTCCGCCGCGGCCCGCGCCTTGGCATCCCGCGTGTCCCCCGCGCGGTCTACCAGCGCCTCGGGCATCTCGCTGTCCCCGTCCGATCCCTTCTTCCCGAAGCCGTTCGGGTTCGCCTTGATCACAAAGACCGTGTCGAACTCCAACCCCTTGGCGCTGTGCGCCGTCAGCAACTGCACCGCGCCCGCATCCCCCGCTTCGCGCCCCTCCGTTCCACCATCCACCTGCTCGCGCGGATCAACACCCTCCTGCTCTTTGTCCGACAGGTCGTCGTAGTACGCCAGAAATTCCGCAAGCCCGCGCGGCTCTTCCAACCGTGCCTCGGCCAGCCGCGCCTGCCGGATGAGCCCCGCCAGCGCCACTACCCGGCGCGCGTGATCACGCCCCGACAACAATTCAGCGTGCGCCGCCCCGATCTCCGTCACGATCCGGTAGATCGCCTCGCCTGCCCCCCGCGACACCGCCAGCGGCCGCAGCGTCGCTTCCTGCGCCGCCACCTTCATCACCGCCGGCACATCTCCGTGATGCTCCAC
>JBOHNM010000053.1:0-24480 GCA_050730675.1 Phycisphaerales bacterium
AAATCCCCGAACGACCGCACGCACGACAGCGCATGCACCAGCAGGTCGGCCGTCATCGCGTCGATCAGGTCGTCCGGGCTCGGCCGTACCACCACCGTCCCCGGCAGTTTGGGCTTGGGCTTCGGCTCCTCGATCGGTATCGGGTCGAACATCGGCGAATCGTCGGGCCTCCGCCCCCCAAAGGCAAGCCCACTCGGCGACTCATGCCGCGCTCGCTCGTTGCTCGGACACCTACGGGCATCCTGCAAAGAACGCCCCAAGAAAGATCACAAGGTCGTCGGGGGTGAGTTCGCCATCGGGTCCGCCAACACCTCCGAGCGCCGCCAGGTCCGCGACCGCGAGGTTCCCGCTGAAAAATGCGGCAAGGTACACGACGATGTCGTCCGCGGTGAGCTGGTTGTCACGGCCCGCCGTGCCGCCGAGTGTGCCGACGTCCGCGATGCCGCAGAATACACGCAAAACCATCATCCCCGACGATGCCACCCCCCCCGTGGCGCCGCCGGTGATCTCGCCCGTGAAGTAGAGCCGGCCGTCGTCGGTCAGCGCCATATCGTCACCGATGTTCGTGTCGCCAATCCGACCGAGCTTCGCCGGACCGAGGGTCACATCAACGCCCGCCAGAGTCGCGCCCTTGCGCACCACCACGCGAGCGTTGTTCAGGATCACCACGCCGTTCCCGCCGTTGGCCTCGTTGGTGTTTGCGTTCACCACCCAGTCGCCCAGGTTGTTCATGGCGATTCCGCGGAACCCCGTTGGGTCCGACGAATTGACCGACGTTCCCACGCCCGCGTACTGCTCCGCGGCATCCCCCAGCACGTTGTCGCCTTCGCGGGCCACGATCACACCGTCCACGATCAAGTAGCCGATTCCGTCGGCGGTCGTCCCGCGCGCCATCCAGTGCCCGCGTCCGCCGCAGCGGATCATCGTCTGCGCCGCCGACGCCCCTTGGATCGGCGATCCTCCGGTCACGCCGGGCAATTGTCCGCCCTCCTGCAACAGCACGACATTGTCGAACACTGCGACGTTGTCGTTGGCCGTCGCGCCGTTCAAGTCGCCAAGCCCCGACCAGTGCGAGCCGTCGGGTGTTATCCGGAACGAGTTGCTGAAATTGTCCCACGTCTGGTCCGGCGCGAACTGCTGCCCGGTCGGCTGCAGCGCTGCATCGTCCGCCTTGGTCAGCGCCACGATCCCTTTGAACCATCCCTGCTTGGCCGTTGTCCCCGTTGTCCCCGAGACCGCGCTGTTCCAGTAGCACAAAGTCCCGTCCTGAAGCACGGCCACTGCGTCCAGCAGCGCGCCGATGGTTTCGCCCGGGTACGCCGGGTGCGGATCCCCTTCGCGCAGCGCCACTCGAATCCCGTCGAAATCGCCCCCGCGGATGATGATTTCGTCCTGCGTCGTCGCCGCGCTGGTGTTGTTGGCGATCGCCCACAGCCCGCTGTCGTTGATCCCGTACCCACGGAAAATACCGAGGTTCTCCCCGGCCAGCGCTCCCGGCGTCGCCAGCGCGCTCCCTTCCTGCAGCACCGCCGTGCCCGATCCGCCCGCGCCCACAATGAACACCTCATCGGCCGATGTCGCGACCGCGTCGATCTTCGCCACAAAGCACCAGATCTGGCCGTTCCGACTCGCGGCCGGCTCGCTGAAGATGCCGCCGCTGGCCGCGCTCTTGAAGTGCAGCCCGCCTGTCCCGGGGATCAGCGACGTCAGGTCCGTCTGAATGTTCGAGTACATCACCCGCGGCTGCCCCATTGAGGCGCCGCAAACCAAAGCCAATGCGCCGATCGCGCTCACGCCAAATGTGGTCTTCGACATGTGATCTCCCATTCCGTTCGACGATAATCTATGTTGAGACTCAGTCTCAATAACCAACAATACAGCCACGGCACAACCCAGGCAATACAGGGGAACTCCCCAGAACATGCCACGGGTCACACCAGTTGTCCAGAGCGATCTATTGGCATCCGCCGAAGAACGCACTCAGGAACGCCACGATGTCGTCCACGGTCAGTTCTCCGTCGGGGGTCGTCGCGCCGCCCAGCGATGCGACATCGGCGATGTTGGCGTTCCCCGCGAAGAACGCGGACAGGAACAGGATCACATCGTCCGCTGTCAACTGACCGTCGAATCCGGCCCCCCCGCCGACGATCGCCACATCCGCGACCGTGCAGCGATGGATGTTCCTATCAACCACCACCCGGATCATCAGGTTGCCGGAAATGGAAAACGTGATGGGCGTGCCCAGAATATCCACCGTGCACAAGCTGCACGCGTTGCGCCATTGGATCTGGCCGCTCGAGCACAGGAACTCTGCCGACGCGTCCAGATTCCCGTAGATCCAGTTCTTGCCCGTGCTGCACCCGCTCATGCTCGTCGGGGGGCCGTCCGAAACCACGCTCGGACCGGTCTGCTGGTTCGTCGGCGTGGCGAAGACAAGTCCGACCGTGAATTGGCTCGCGCCGGAGATCACAATGTTCTGGTCCGGGTTGTCCTGCGTGGGCTGCGCCGGCGCAAAGTCGAACTCGTTGAACCCGCCCTCCTGCATTACCGGATTGAACCCGTCCGGAGCCGCGTCATTCTCCGAGTCAAAGACCGGCACGAACGCTCCGGGAACCGACGGGCTGCTCCGATAGATCCGGATCGACGCCTGCTGGGACGTCGTGTTGCCGCCCGTGGTGCTCGCCCAGTAGATCTGCACCCGTCGGATCTTCAGTGTTGTCCAACCCGCGGGCATCGAAAACGTCGCCGCGGCGATCTCTCCCGCCGCGAATCCCGCCTGCACCGACGCATTCTGGCTTGTCGTCACCGCCCCCGACACGGGAAAGCGGTCGTTCTTGAGAAGGTATTCGCCGTTGCCCAGATCGATCGGCGTCTGGCCCATCGCCGCGCCCGAGATCGCGAGCATCCCCGCCAGCGCACCCGCCCCGACCGCCATCCGACGCGCAACCACAGTCCGTGACATGTTCAACTCCCAGAGTGGCCAACCGCAGGGCCGCTGCCGACCCCAACCAGCCGGGCAGAACGCCCCGCCGACTCGACTCTATACGAATACCCCACAAACCCGGATGCCGCCACCCAGCAACTTCCCCGCCCGATTGCCCAATCCCCCAAACGCCCTACCCGCGGATGTCCGGGGCGGAGGCGTTGTGCCACGCCCGCCCGCTCTTGGCCAGCAGCGCATCCGCCCCCGGCGGCCCCCACGACCCCGGCTGGTATGTCTCGATCGCGTTCCGAATCGTTGGATTCTGGATGATCGGATCGCACATCTTCCACCCCAGTTCCACCTCGTCGCGGTGCTTGTAGAGCGTCCGATCACCCCGCACCGCGTCCAAGATCAGCGGCCCGTACGCCTCGATCGCCTCGCCGCCGAATCGATCCAGATAGTCCAGGTCCAGCTTCGCCGAATCGATCTGCAGCCCCGCCCCCGGCACCTTCCCCTCCATCCGCAGCGAGATCTTCTCGCGAGGCGCGATCGACATGATCAGCCGGTTCCCCGGGCGCTCCGCCGCGTTGGAATCGACATTGCGGAAAATGCTCGTCGGCGGCTTGCGGAACTGCACCACGATCTCCGTCACCTTCGCCGCCAGCTTTTTCCCCGAGCGCAGATAGAACGGCACACCCGCCCACCGCCAGTTGTCGAACTTCACCGCCATCGCGGCGAACGTCTCGGTCTTCCGCTCCGCCACCACGCCCTGCTCCTGCACGTACGCCGGGTCGTTCATCGTCGAGCCCGAGCCGTACCGCCCCAGCACCGCCGATTCCGGCAGGTCCTTCTCCGCCAGCGGCACAAAGCTGTTGAGGAGCTTGATCTTCTCCCGCATGATCGCCGCGGCATCGAACACGCTCGGCGGCTCGATCGCCACCAGCGCCATCACCTGCATCAGGTGGCTCTGGATCATGTCCCGCAGCGCGCCGGCGGTGTCATAAAAGTTCGCCGCCCGCGAGCCCACGCCCACCGTTTCCGCCGCCGTCACCTGCACGTGGTCCACGTACTGCCGGTTCCACACCGGCTCGAAGATCGTGTTGGCGAACCGCATCACCAGGATGTTCTGCACCAATTCCTTGCCTAGGTAGTGGTCGATCCGGAAGATCGCCTCCTCCTCGAACACCCGCCCCAGGCACTGGTTCAGTGAAACCGTTGACTTCAGATCCGTGCCGAACGGCTTCTCCACGATGATCCGCTGCCACGGCGTCGCTTCCTTGTTCAGCGAGCACCACCGGTGCCCCTCCAGCACCATCCCCGACGCCCCGATGTTGTCGATGATCGGCTCGTACAGATTCGGGCTCACCGACAGGTAGAACAGGATGTTCGGCTGCCCGCCGGCCCGGGTGATCCCCGCCTGCGCCCCTACCTCGTTGATCCGCGCTGCCAGCGGCGCCATCGCCTCGCGCGCCGCCCCGTCTCCTGCGTGGTAAAACACTCGCCGAGCAAACGCCGGCCACTTGTCCGCCTCGAAGTGCGCCGAGAACTGCTTGGTCGATTCCTGCATCTTCGCCCGGAACTGGTCGTCGCTCATCCCCGTCCTCGCCACACCCAGGATGCACATCCCCTTGGGCAATCGCCCCTGTCGGTCCAGGTCATACAGCGCCGGAATCAGCTTCCGCTGCGTCAGGTCCCCCGACGCCCCGAAGATGACGATCACGCACGGCTCGGGAGGATGATGGGGAGAATTGGGCGGGGAGGCGCTCATAGGCCCATGTTATCGGTACGCGCCCCCACCCTCATCCACCCACCGACCGGTTCCTCGGCATCCCGCTCCCGCCACTACGCTCGCCCCGTGGACCCCGCCTTCCGCATCCTCGACGCCAACCTCAACCGTGCCCGCGAGGGTCTGCGCGTCCTCGAGGACATCGCCCGCTTCGCCCTCGACGACGCCTCGGTCATCACGCAGTTCAAGATCATCCGCCACGCTCTCCGCTCAGTCGCCGACGCCGCCGACCCTGGGGGGGGGCGCCTCCGCCTCCTCGCCAGCCGCGATACCCCCGCCGATGTCGGCACGCAGATCTCCACCCCCGCCGAATCCGCCCGCTCAAACCTCCACGACCTCGCTTCCGCGGCCGCCGCCCGCACCTCCGAAGCCCTCCGCGTCATCGAAGAAACCGCCAAGCTCCTTGCCCCCGCCTCCGCCCGGGGCATCGAGCAGGCCCGCTACCACCTCTACGAACTCGAAAAGCGACTCCTCCTCGCCCTCGCGACCGGCCGCGCTCGCCAGTGGCGCCTCTGCATCCTCCTCACCGAGTCACTCTGCACCCACCACCCCTGGCTCGAGGTTGCTCGCCGCGCCATCGCCGGCGGCGCCGACTGCCTCCAGCTCCGCGAGAAAGATCTCGACTCTGCCGAACTCCTCCGCCGCGCCGATCAACTCATCGCACTCGCCCGTCCTCACGGCGTCAGTGTCATCGTCAACGACCGCGCCGATATCGCCCTCGCCGCAAACGCAGACGGCGTCCACCTCGGCCAGCACGACCTCCCCGTCGCCGCCGTCCGTGCCCTCGCCGGAGCTAGGCTCCTCGTCGGTGTCAGCACCCACAACCTCGACGAAGCCCGCCGCGCGCTCAACGACGGCGCCGACTACGCCGGCGTCGGCGCCATGTTCACCACCGCCACCAAGCCCCGCGAAACCTCCGGCCCCGCCTACCTCCGCGCCTTCCTCGACTTCGTGGCCGATAAGCGCCCCCTCCCGCACCTCGTCATCGGCGGCATCACCTCCGCCAACCTTTCCCAACTTGCCGCCGCCGGATGCCGCGGCGTGGCGGTCAGTTTGGTCGTCTGCTCCGCGTCCGATCCCGCCGCTGTTTGCGCTTCCCTGCGTGAAGAGATCGCCGCATCTTCCCCAGCTTGACTGGCCGATCGCCGCTTTGTCGGCATACTCATCGGATGCGTAAATCCCTCGCGTATTCGCCCCTCCTCGCGGTCCTGGCCGCCTCCTCCGCTCACGCCCAGATCGCCTACGACGCCGCCTCCGGCCAGACCCCCGGCCTCCAGTGCTGGCTCTCCGAAGGCTCGACTCCGTCACCCGTCGCCGGTGAACTCGACTTCGGCCCCAGCGGTTCCGGCGAATACCGCTACTTCGTCCGCAACGACATCGGCGGGCTCAACTTCGCCCAGACCGTCGTCGTTGAGTTCGAAGCCTTCGTCGTCTCCAGCCCCTACAACGGCAACCCCTGCGGCGCCGGCCAGCGCACCTCCGTCGGGTTCGGCGTCACCGACGCGCTCGGTCGCGTCGTCTTTGTCGGCCTCGCCGACGACCGCGTATTCATCTCTACCGAAGGAAACGCCTTCGCCGGCCCAAACAACCCCAGCGCCCTCCTGCCCATCGCCGGCGCCTGGCGCACCGCCCGGCTCACCATCACCAACCTCACCGCGACGCTCGCCATCGATGGGCAACAGGTCCTCACCGTCGCCCGCCCCGATTGGCCCGCCGGCGGCACGCCCAACCAGTCCTACTGGGGCGGTGACACAACCTCGTGCATGTCCGGCCATGGCCGCGTCCGCCGCTTCTCCGTCTCCGGCTTTCCCAACGGCGGCGGCCCCAGCCAGGTCGCGCTCACTACCCCGCCCTCCAATGCCCGCACCTGCCCCGGCGGCACCCTCCGCTTCGACGCCGTCGCTTCCAGCCCCCTCGCCATCGCCTACCGCTGGCAGACCCGCACTGGCACGGATACATGGACCGACGTCAACAACGGCCCGACCGTTTTCAACGCCACCGTCTTCAGCGGCGCTACCACCCCCAACCTACGCCTCAATGCCGCCGATGAGTTCTACCACGGCAAGGTCTACCGCCTCCGCACCACCACCTCCTGCGGCATCAGCTACTCCGCCCCCGTCACCGCCGCCGTCGAATGCCGCTCCATCGCCGACGTCACCGGCCTGGGCGCCACCCCCGGCTGCGATGGCCAGCTCACCGCCGACGACATCATCGTCTTCCTCGGCGCGTTCTTCTCCGGCGACACCGCCATCGCCGATGTCGCCCGCCTCGGCGGAGCCATCGGCCACGACGGCCAGCTCACCCCCGACGACATCGTGGCCTTCTTGGCTGCGTTCTTTGCCGGTTGCCAATAGACCCGATTATTTTTCGACAAGCCGTACAAAATTGTTAGGTATATGACTTGACAGAACCGTAACCGTACGGTACGCTGTCGGCATGGTCCCTTCGGACGACCATCCTGCCCGAATCGCCGCGCTTTTCGAGCGATCGATCAATGCCCTCCTCGCAGTCGCCGAGGACCCCGCGGCCCCCGCCCGCGAGCGCCGCCTCGCCGCCACCACTGTCCTCCAAGCCACCGGCGCGATTCCATCTCGCCAGCCTCGATCAATCGCCTCTCGAGCGTCCTCCCACACCGGCTGCGCGGCGCCCGCCCTCCGGCCCTCTCTCCCGCTCCCAGCGGGAGAGGGATGGGATGAGGGTGTAACAATTTCGCGTTTGCAGGGCAAGTCGATCTCCACTGAAAAAACGCGATCGGCCATTCGAACCGCGATTGCCGCCGCACCAAGCCCGGCCCGATCGCTGATGGTTCCTTCTCCATCACCGTCTCACGCCCGGTCCAACCCCGCAACTTCGGAATCGCCGGCGCTGTCCGCTCCCGCTCCGGGCGGTCAGGTACAGCGCCCTTCCCTCCTCTCCGGCTTCCGCGACCTCTACCGAGAGGTCTTCCCCGCCGCACCCATCCCCGGCCGCCACACCGACAAGCACCCACGCGACGGATGACCTGGTGCTTGGATTTCGCAGGCGTGTGAAGCCGGCGAACTGCGCCGAGTGTTTGCATTGCCCGCCGATGCGAGCGAACCGCTCCCAAAACCCTCCAATCGCCGCGTTTTCCCGCGCATTCCGTCACGCGTCGTGTACGCTGTTTTTGACCGATTTCCGCATCGGGGAGAATGATGTATGCAACCAGCCGCACTCTGCGCTGCCCTTGGTTTCGCCTGCGCGCCGGTCTTCGCCCAGGCCTACGACCTCCAGACCGATTGGAGCGACGCCGCCAACCCCAACGGCGCTTGGTCCTACGACGAGGGTGACAACCACCTCCCTTCCGCCGCCAACTGGCAGTCCGGTTCGTGGTCTTCGCCTCAGAACGGCTGGGCCCGCGACGTCGTGGCGCCCGCGCCGTTCGTCCCTTTCTGCTTCCGTTCCAACGGTACCGAAACCTTCGGACACGATTGGCTCGCCGGCGACATCGTGGTTCACACCACCGATGCCGGCAACGGTGCCGGCAACGGACCCGCCTCGTTCACCTGGACGAGCCCCTTCGACGGCTGGATCGACGTCTCTGGAGCGGTCTGGATGGGCCGCGAGATCGGCCGCTCCAACACTTGGACACTCCTCCGCAACACCACGTCCCTCACCGGCGGTCAGATCGCCAGCGGCGACATCTACAGCCGTTCCAGCCCCTTCGATCTCGCGGCCGGATCGGCCGGGTCCGCCGTCCTGCACCACCTGGTGGTCGCCAAGGGTGACCGTCTCCGGCTCCGGTTGGTGCGATCGAGCACCAGCGGTGACTTCGTCGGCGCACGCCTGCACATCGTCACCTGCATCGGCATCGCCCAGCAGCCCCTCCCGCGCATCGCCTGCCCCGGCACAGATATCGCGCTCTCGGTCACTCCGGCGGGCACAGGCCCCTTCACTTACCGCTGGCGCAAGGGTGGCGTCCCGATCGACAACGGCGGCAACGTCTCCGGGGCCTTTACCTTTTCGCTCGCATTCACCGGCGGCACATCGCTCAACAACGGCGACTACGACTGCGTGATCACCAACGGCTGCGACACGATCACCAGCAGCGTGGCCGCCCTCCACGTCTCATGCCCCAACATCGCCGACGTCGTCAGCCTCGGTGGCGGCGGCTCGTGCGACGGCCAGCTCACCGCCGACGACATCGTCGCCTTCCTCGGCGCGTTCTTCGCCAACCAGCCCCTCGCCGATGTCGCCGGCCTCGGCGGCAACCCCACCCCCGACGGCCTCTTCACCGCCGACGACATCGTCGTGTTCCTCGCCGCCTTCTTCGCCGGTTGTCCATAGGCACAAAGTTGTTGAATGCTCGCGCTATCGAGTGCGTCCTTACTCGTCGTCCTCCTCGTCCCCCGCCCCCTCCGTCTCCCCCGTTTTCGGATGGTGCCCCCGCCACGCCGCCAGCATCCCGATCAGCACCAGGTCCGGCACGATGTGCTCGATCAGCTCATCGCGCTCGAACAGCAGCGGCGAGTCACCCCCCGTCGCGATCACGCGCGGGTACGCCCCCGTCAGCTCCGCGTTCTTGTCAATCAAGAGCCGCGCCAGGCCGCGGATGCAGCTCGCGCACCCCAGCAGCATCGCTTCCGCCGTCGTCTTTCCCCACGCCCCCTCGGGCAGCTTCTGCTCGCTCGTCCGCGGCGGCTCAACTTTGGGCAACTGCGCCGTCCCCTCGTGCAGCGCCCGCAACTGCATCGCCAGCCCCGGCGCGATCACGCCCCCCTGGAACAAGCCGTGCGCATCCACAAAGTCCACCGTCACCGCCGTCCCCGCATCGATCACCACGCACGCCTCGCCCGACCGCGTGTACGCCCCCAGCGCCGCCAGCAGCCGGTCCGCGCCCACCGTCAGGGGCGGCGTGAGTCCCGTCTGCATCGGAATCTTCATCCCCGCGCTGTCCACCGTCAGCCGCACCAGCCGCGCCGTCCCCGGCCCGCCCAACGCCTCGGCCAGCGGGTCCGCCACGCGCCCATTCACCGACGCCATGACAATCCGCGACGATTCCGCCGGCAGCTTTGCCGCGGCCTCGCGCACCGTCGCCGCCAGCCCCGACCCGTTGTCCACTACCCGCGCCGGCTGGATCGAGTCCGCCCCCGCGGCCAGCCCCGTCACCTCCGCGATGCGCGTGCGTGTATTGCCGACCGAGACCAACAGCAGATCAGTGATCATGGCCGACGGTAGGAAGCGGCAGGAGCGTGGGGGTACACCGACGAACGCGGTTATCATGCGGGCCAATCACCCGATCGGAGGCGGTATGCAGCTTGAAATGGTGCAGCAATTCATGCGTTCGCGGCAGATCGACGCGTGGCTGGTCCACGACTTTCGCAACAATAACGGCACCCTCGCCCGTCTCCTCCCCGCGCCTGGCGGCATCGAAAAACGCCACGTCACGCGCCGGCTCTTCCTTTTCATCCCCGCCGCCGGCAAGCCCGTGATGGTGACCAGCTTCATCGACGCCCGCGCCTTCGACGAACTCGCCGGCGGCCCCATCGCCCGTGAAACCTATATCTCGTGGGACCAGTACCGCGCGGCCCTCACACGCCTAGTCAGCGGCAAGCGCGTGGCGATGGAGTACTCCCCGGGGTGTGCGCTCCCGGTGGTGTCGGTCATCGACGCGGGCACGGTCGAACTCGTCCGGGCGCTCGGCGCGGAAGTGATCTCCTCCGCCGACCTGATCCAGATCGCCGTGGCGCAGTGGGGGGCGGGGGGCGACGCGGTTCGCGAGCACGCCCGCGCCAGCACGCTGGTGGATGCCGCCAAGAACGACGCCTTCGCCCACATCGCCGCGGCTCATCGCGGGGGCAAGCCGATCCACGAACATGAGGTCGCTCAGTTCATCCGCGACCGCTTCAAGGCCGGCGGCCTGCAATGGCCTGACGGTCCGATCGTCGCCGTCAACGAGCATGCTGCTGATCCGCACTACGAGCCCTCCGACAATCATCCCCGCGCGATCAAACCCGGCGACTGGGTCCTCATCGACCTCTGGGCCCGCATCCCGGGCGATGCCAACATCCACTCGGACATCACCTGGACCGGCTACTGCGGCAAAGACGTCCCCAAACGCCACCTGGAAGTCTTCAACACCGTCCGCGCCGCCCGCGACGCCGCGCTGGTGCTGGCGCAGGCTGAGTGGAAGGCTGGCCGCGCGGTTCAAGGCTGGCAGCTCGACGATGCCGCGCGGCATCTCATCGAGAAAGCGGGCTTCAGCGCCGGCATCCGCCACCGCACCGGCCACTCGCTGAGCCCCGGTCCGATGGTCCACGGCACAGGAATGAATCTCGACAACCTCGAGACCCACGACACCCGCCAGATGCTCCCCGGCACCGGCTTCACCATCGAGCCGGGCATCTACCTCCCCGACGAACGCATCGGCGTCCGCAACGAGATCAACGTCTACGTGGATGAGAAGCAGGGCCCCATCGTCACCAGCAAATCCCAGAACGAACCTGTTCTGATTGTCTGATTTCTTTCCCTGCTCGCCTGCTCGTCGGTTCGCCTTTCCCAAACTTCGCAAGAAAGATCAATCGCCCAATCCGGCGTTGCGCGGTATGTTTCCTGCGTCGTCCGCATGAACACCCGCCGAGGCCCATCCCGACCCGACACCCTCCGCGAGCACCACC
The DNA here is from genome assembly GCA_050730675.1 of Phycisphaerales bacterium. Taxonomy (GTDB): domain Bacteria; phylum Planctomycetota; class Phycisphaerae; order Phycisphaerales; family UBA1924; genus JBOHNM01. Next base: position 11,345 of record JBOHNM010000053.1, read on the forward strand.
AGCGCGTCCTGCGAGCCATGGTCCACATCGAAACCCATCTCGACGCCGACCTCTCGCTGATCGCGTTGGCCAAGGCCGCGCACATGTCGTCGTTCCATTTTCAGCGGGTCTTCACGGCCATCGCAGGCGAGAGCCCGGCCCACCACGTGCGCCGGTTGCGGCTGGAGCGTGCCGCGGCGGAACTCGCCCGCGGCCACGAGCCCGTCGAGCGCTTGGCGATCCGCTGCGGGTACGCGAGCATGGAGCCGTTCCTCCGGGCGTTCAGGACCCACTTCGGTTCCACGCCCGCGGCCTACCGGCACGGGCGTGCGGCCCGCGCGGTTGCGCCGCGCCGCCCATCAAACCTCCGCGTGTGGGTGAACCGTCCCGGGCCGGGAGCGCAATTGCAGTTCGTTCCGATCGCGACCGGTTCGCGGGCGGGTCACCGCCTGCCGCCGGTCAAGGTCACCCTCCTCCCCGAGCTGCGCGTCGCGTTCATCCGACGGACGGGCGGTGCGGCGAGTGCGCCCGCGGACTTCACGCGCCTGGCGGAGTTCGCCTGCCGCCGCGCTCGACCCGACGACGAGTTGGCTTTCCTTTCGCTGCACCACGATGACCCACGTGTGTGCAACGAAGCGGTCAGGCGCATCGATCGCTGCGTCGTCGTCGGCCCGCGCCGCCGCGGCGACGGCGAGATCGGCATCCGCACCATCGGCGGCGGCGACTACGCCTACGCCTCGCACGAGGGCGCCCCGCCGACACTCCAGCGAACCGTCGAGTGGGTCGAATCCCACGCGGCCACACACCTGCGCCGTGTCCGTCGCGATGGACCGGTCATCGAGATGCACACCGACGACCCGCGCACGCCGCGGCCAAGATCCGGCCCGCCCCTGAGCGACCTCATGGTCCCCGTCACCGCCACCAACATCGCCCAATTCTGGTACTGGCGCCGGCGGAGGCCCGGACCTGCCGACAGCACACCAAGGAGCAAGTCATGACAAAGACCACCAAGCGCATCCCCGCCGGTTACCACACGCTGACGCCGCACCTGGCCGTGCGCGGCGCGGCCAAGGCGATCGAGTTCTACAAGAAGGCTTTCGGCGCTGTCGAGCTGCACCGCAGCGCCGGTCCCGACGGCAAGCTGATCATGCACGCCGAGCTGCGCATCGGCGACTCGCCCCTGCTGCTGCACGACGAGTTCCCCGAGAGCGGGGGCCTCTCGCCAACTTCGCTGGAGGGCTCGCCGGTGACGCTGCACATGTTCGTGGAAGATGCCGACGCGGTCTTCAACAAGGCGGTGGCCGCCGGGGCGAAGGTCGAGATGCCGATGCAGGACATGTTCTGGGGCGACCGCTACGGGCAGATCACCGACCCCTTCGGGCACAATTGGTCGATCGCCCATCGGCTCGAGGACCTGACGCCCGAAGACCGCCGCAAGCGGGCGGCGGAACTCTTCGGCGGGTGAACCAACGATCGGAAGCTATTCAATCGACTGGGAGCAGATCATGGTCGCAGCTACAAAGTCCAAGTCCAAGTCCAAGACCAAAGCCGGCTCCGAGTACGACGTCCACCCCGGCGTGGCGATGGTCGTCGATTGGATCGACGCGCTCAAAGCCAAGACCGGCCGCTCCCTCGACGAGTGGATGAAGTTCATCAAGAAGGAAGGCCCCGCGTCCGAGGAAGCCCGGCGCGTGTGGCTCAAGGAGCAGCACAAACTCGGCACCAACTCGGCGTGGTGGCTGGCCGAGCGATCGGTTGGCAAGGGGGCCGATGAGGACACGCCCGAGGGCTACCTCCAGCACGCCACGTCGTACGTCAAGGACATGTACGAGGATCGTGCGGCGCTCAAGCCGCTGCACGACAAGCTGATCGAGCTCGCCCGTGCGCTCGGCGGCGACATCAAGGTCTGCCCGTGCAAGACCATCGTTTCGATCTACCGCGAGAACGTCATCGCCCAGATCAGGCCTTCCACCCGCACCCGCATCGACTTCGGCCTCTGCCTGACGCCGCTGGTGAAAGAGGGCAAGAAACTCCCGGCCCGCCTCATCGGCACCGGCGGCTTCAAGAAGAAGGACCGGATCACACACAAGATTGAGGTAACGAGCGCGAAGGACATCGACACGGAACTGGAGCGGTGGCTCGCCAAGGCGTACCAGCTCAACGCCTGACGATGCGGCTCGAACTCCGGCGGCCAAGAATGGGCCGTGAATCGATCGGTCGGCCATCGTGTCGCGGTTGTGCTGCTGGCGCTGCTCGGAGCGGCGTTGGTCGTGCCCATTGCCGCGGGCGCATGGGTCGCGATCGTCGACGCGATGCGGGCCACCCCGCGCAGCGCTCCGCCGATGGGCAACTGGGGTTGGGTCGCTCTCCGCACCGCGGCGTACCCGCTGGGGATCGGCGTCATCGCCACGGCCCTGGCACTGCCGGTGGCGTGGGTGCTGCGCGGCGGGCTGAGCGCCGCGGCCCAGTGTTTGTGCTTCGCGCTGGCGCTGGTGCCGCTGATGCTGCCCAACTACCTGGCGTTCGCCGGGTGGACGCTCGTGCGTGCGCCGGGCACATGGTTGGGTGACAAGCTCGAGCGCGGGCCGGAGTGGACGAACCTGCTGGCGGGGCGGGTGCTGGCGGTGATGGGCCTGTCGCTCTGGGCGTGGCCCGCGGCGGCGCTGGTGCTGACCGCGGCGCTCGGGGCCTTACCCCAATCGCAGGTCGATGCCCTGCGCCTGCACGCGGGGCGGCGCCGGGTGGCGTGGGAAATCGTGAAATTGATCCGTCGGCCCGTCGCGGCATCGGTGCTGCTGGTGGCGCTGATGATGGTCGGCTCGCCGGTGCCGCTGCACCTGGCGCAGGCCGAGACGCTGGGCGTGCGGCTCATGGCCGGGCTGGCGCTGACGAGCAAGCCGGGCGAGGTGTGGCTGCAGAGTTGGCCGCTGGTGGCTGTCGCGCTGGCCGCGGCATGGTTCATTAGCGGGCGTGCGGCCGGGGGGTGGTGGCGTGGGCAGGAGCCGGCGGACGCGACGATCGCCAGGCCGAGGCGCACGATGGGCGCCATCGGCACGGGTGTGTGGTTAGTGGCGGTGATCGTGCCGCTGGTGCTCTTCGCCCTTTCGCTGCGGAGAGCATTGTCGGTCTGGCTCTTCTGGAAGGAGAACGCCGCGAGCGTGCGCGACAGCGGGTGGATCGCGCTGGCGACGGGCGGCGTGGTGGGGGTGATCGCGCTGACGACGTGGGCGGTGCTCGGGATTACACGTCGATCATCCGGCGCGGCCGCGGCGCGAGTCGTGCTCGCAGTTCTGCTCGTGACGGCGCTGCTGCCCGGTGTGCTGGTCGGCTCGGCGGTGCGGAGCTTCTTCAACGCGCCGTGGACGGGCGGGCTCGGCGATGCCGTCGTCGGCTCGGGGTGGATCGTCGTGCTCGCGCACGCGGCGCGGTTCGGGTTCATCGGCGCCGCATGTGGTTGGTGGCTGGCGAGCCTTGAGCCGCTCGCCCTCCGCGATGCGCGCCGGCTCGCCGGCGGCGAAACGCTCTCCGGCTGGTGGCGGTTGGCGGCCCGGCCGCGCGTCGCCGCGGTGGTGGGGGTGGCCTTGGCCGCGGCGGCGCTTTCATTGCACGAAATCGAATCGACGGTGCAGGTCTATCCCGCCAGCCAACACCCGGCGCTGGCCCAGCAGGTGCTCGACGCCCTCCACTATCTGAAGCAGGAGCAGACCTCCGCCGCGGCGATCGGGATGGTCCTGATGGCGCTGGTCGCCGCGGTCGGAGCGGCCGCGTGCCTCTCGGTCACGGCTGTGTCACGGGTTGCGAAGCCGGACGCCGGCCCCTTCCGGAATGAAACCGATCCTGCTAAGCTCCCATGACGTAAGGGCTTGCACACCCAGCGTCCAGCGGAGCCCGCCCGCATGCACCCAGTTCGGCCGAACCGATCCGCCCTCGCCATGCGCGCTCGTTGCGCTTGGATGGCGGCGTTGGTCTTGGCCTGCTGCTCGATGGGCGGCTGTGATGATCTTGAAGAGCAGGCCGAGTCGCCCAAGCCGATCGACGTCACGATGGTGATCGGCTCGGCCGGGGTCGGTCCCGGGCAGTTCGCGTCGCCGCGGGCGATGACGACCGACGGCGAGGCGCTGTGGGTGATCGACAAGCTGGCGCGGGTTCAGCGGATCGACCCGACGACCGGCCGGTGTACCTATTGGTTTCGGATGCCCGAGTGGGAGATCGGCAAGCCGACCGGCACCAGGGTTTTGCCGGGTCCGGAGGGTCAGCCAGCGATTTGGATCGCCGACACGCACTACCACCGGGTGATGATCTATGCCCTGCCGGGGACGGGCGAACTGTCAACGGATCCAGCCGTACCGATCCCGGAATCGAAGCCGCGGCTGATCGCGAGTTTCGGCGAGTACGGGACAGGGCTGGGGCAGTTCACGTACGTTTCCGATGTCGCGGTGCTGACGAAGCCTGACGGGAAGACCATCGAGCGCATCTATGTCAGCGAGTATGGCGGGAATGACCGGATCACGGTCTTCGACGCGTCGTACAAGCCGCTGTTCAACTTCGGGAGCATGGGAAGCGGTGCGGGAAAGGCCGAGTTTGAGCGGCCGCAGGGGATGGTGGTGGTGAAGGGGCCCGATGGGCCGGAGCTGATCGTGACGGATTCGGTCAACCACCGGGTGGGGCGGTTCTCGCCGGAGGGGAAACTGATCGCGTGGCTGGGGCAGTCGCCGGCGGACCCGCCCGAGCCGAGCCGGGCGCCAGGGCGGTTCAGCCATCCGCGTGGCGTCGTGGACTTCGGGGATGGGACGCTCCTGGTCACGGAGTTCGGGAACAACCGGCTGCAGCGGATCGACGCGGTGACGGGGCAATCGCTGGGGGTGTGGGGGCAGGGGGGGCGCAAACCGGGGCAATTGGGGCAGCCGTGGGCGGCCGCCGTGGTAGGAAAGACGGTTTATGCGCTCGACACGGGGAATAACCGGATCGAGGCGTTCGCGGCACCCAACAAGCGGTAGCGGCGGCGGGCGATTTCTGCGAGAATCGGCGGGGTGGGCGGCGCACAGGACTGGACGAACGGCGCGTGATGACTTGCTGACCTTCGAGCGACCAATCTGGCTGCTGCTGTTGATCCCGGCGATCCTGCTGGTGGTCTGGATCGGGCGCAAGAGCCTGAGCGGGATGGCGACCTGGACGCGCCGGGTGGCGCTGCTGATCCGCATCGCGGTGGTGACGCTGATCATCGGCGCCATCGCGGACCCGCAGTGGAAGCTGTTGGCCAAGGACGTGGCGGTCAACCTGATCGTGGACGTCAGCCGCTCGATGCCCTCCAAGACGCAGGAGCGGCTGGCGGCGTACCTGGGCGCGGCGGCCAAGGGGCGCGAGTCCAACGAGAAGCTCAACGTCATCACGGCGGGGCGCGAGGGGCGGTTCCAGGTCCGCAACGTGGACGACCCGGGCAAGTTCGACATCGTGGACGTCGGCCGGACCGATGCCACGAATCTGGGCGAGCCGGTGCGGTACACGATGGCGGCGATGCCGTCCGACGCGGCCAACCGGATCCTGATCGTTTCGGACGGCAACGAGACGATCCCGGGCGTGCTGGAGGCGGCCAAGGCAGCCAAGGCCGCGAACATCCCGATCGATGTGCTGCCGGTGAAGTACTCGCGCGAGGCGGAGGTGATCGTCGATCGGATGATCACGCCGGCGACAGCCCGCCAGGGCGAGACGGCGTCGGTGCGCGTGGTGCTGACGGCGACCAAGCCGACGAGCGGGCGGCTGACGCTCATGCTCAACGGCACCCCGATCAAGCTCTCGGACGAGACGCCCGACGGCTCGGCGAAGATCGACCTGGTTGAAGGGGTGAACGTCCAGACGATCCCGATCTCCCTGCCGGGGACGGGGCCGATGAACTTCGACGCGGTCTTCGAGGCGGTCGCGGGCGGCGACACGATGAGCGAGAACAACCGCGCCTCGTCGGTGACGTTCGTCGGCGGCGAGGGGCGGGTGCTGGTGCTGGTGAACTCGGCGCGGATGGACGAATCGCGCCAGCTCATGCAGGTGCTGGCCGAGTCGAGCATCAAGGCCAACGTGCGTCCGGCGAGCCAGGCGTGGAGCAGCCTCGCGGAGCTGGGGAGCTACGAGGCGGTGGTGCTGGTGAACACCTCGGCCGGCGAGTTCAGCATCGCCCAGCAGGAAGAACTCAAGGCGTACGCGCACGATCTCGGCGGCGGGCTGGTGATGATCGGCGGCGATGAGAGCTTCGGCGCCGGCGGGTGGATCGGCTCGCCGCTGACCGAGGCGCTGCCGATCAAGCTGGACCCGCCGCAGAAGCGGCAGATGCCGCGGGGCGCGCTGGTGCTGGCGATGCACAGTTGCGAGGTGCCCGAGGGCAACTACTACGGCCGGCGCTGCTGCGAAGAGGCGATCAAGGCGCTGAGCGGCCAGGACATGGCGGGGATCATCGAGTTCAACTTCATGGGGGGCGACGGCTGGGTCTTCCCTCTGAAGGTGCTCGGCGACAAGTCGGCGGCGCTGCGTGCGGCCAACGCGCTGACGTACGGCGACATGCCGGACTTTGACGTGATCCTCCGCAACGCGCTGACGGACCTGAAGAAGGCGCAGGCCGGGCAGAAGCACGTGATCCTGATCTCCGACGGCGACCCGCAGCCGCCGGCGGACAGCCTGATCAAGGACTACGTCGCGAGCAAGGTGTCGATCAGCACGGTGGCGGTCTTCCCGCACATGGGCCCGGGCTCGCCGGACCTGAAGAAGATGCGGAAGATCGCCGAGTCCACCGGCGGGCATTACTACGAGATCACCCAGGGTGGGCAGCTCAACGAGATCCCGCAGATCTTCATCAAGGAAGCGCAGACGGTGAAGCGCTCGTTGATCTGGGAGGGCGATCCGTTCGTGCCCAAGCTCTCCAACGCCGGCTCGGAGCCGATGCGCGGGATCACGCGGATGCCGCCGATCACGGGGTATGTCGTCGCGGCCGACCGCGAGGGGCTGAGCGATGTGGTGCTGCGCGGGATGGAGAACGACCCGATCCTGGCGCAGTGGCAGCACGGCTTGGGGCGCGTGATCACGTACACGGGCGACGCCAGCAGCAAGTGGTCGGCGGCGTGGATGGGCTGGCCGCAGTTCAAGTCGTTCTGGGAGCAGCACATCCGCTGGGTGATGCGCCCGGCGGGGAGCCCGAACATTCGCGTGATCACCGAGGACAAGGGCGAGAACACGCAGATTATTGTGGAAGCGCTGGACGACAAGGGCGAGCGGCAGAACTTCCTGCGGTGGAAGGGGCGGATCGTCGATCCCGATCGTCAGGGCGGCGATGTGGAGCTGCGACAAGTGGGGCCCGGGCGCTACGAGGCGCTGGTGCCGACCAACAAGAGCGGTGCGTACACCGTCAGCATGGGGTACGAGCAGAACGACGGCACCGGGCCGGTTCGGCGCGGCAACGTGCAGGCCGCGATCACGCGCCCGTTCGCCGACGAGTTCCGGGCGCTCAAGGACAACTCGCCGCTGCTGGAGCAGATCGCCAAGATGACCGGCGGGCGCGTGCTGAGCGACGACCCAGCGAAGGCGGAGCTGTGGAGCAAGGAGAACCTGCACGTGCCGGTGAGCCTGCTGCCGATCTGGCTGAAGGTGGCGATCGCGGCGATCGCGGTCTTCCTGCTGGATGTGGCGGTGCGGCGCGTGCGGATCGATGTGCGGGCGATCGCCAAGGGCGTGGCCGGCGTGTTCAATAAGTCCAAGACGCGGGCGGCGGCGCAGACCGAGGGGCTGCGGGCGGCACGCGAGAAGGCCCGCCAGATGATGGCCCAGGGCGAGGCGCAGGGGGCCGGCGGGGGGGCGGCGCTGGTGGGGACGTTCGAGTCGCTGGATGCCGGCAGTGCGGCCAGCCGCGGGACAAAGTTCGAGGCCAGCGCGGACGAGTTGAAGGCGGCCAAGCAGGCGGGGGATTTCTCGAAAGTGATCTTCTCGTCCAAGCCCGAGGCCGGGCGCGTGGATGCGGGCAAGCCCGCTGTGCCGGGAGAGCCGCAGGAGGCGAGCCTGTCGCGGCTGAAGAAGGCGAGGCAGCGGGCGCAGGAGGGGATGGAGGAGGAGAAGAAGGACGAATAACCACAGAGGACACAGAGTGACAGAGTGACACAGAGAAAGGCATGAAGAGGGGTGAGTGATGGCGCGAGTGCGCCGCTGCGAGCGTCGAGCGTAACTGTTCGGCGGGTCGATTCGGGATCGGAAATCTAGTTGTCTTGACTCTGTGTCTTCTGTGGTGAGACCGCCTTTCGGAGATACCCATGGCTAGCGCCGTCATGAATGAAACCCCCGCCGACGTCCGCGCCAAGTGCGAGCAGTTCCGCGCGACGTTCAAGCAGCTCACCGACGAGATCGGCAAGGTGGTTGTTGGCCACAAGCCGGTGGTCGAGGGGGTGCTCATGTGCCTGTTCAGCGGCGGCAACGTGCTGCTGGAGGGCGTGCCGGGGCTGGGCAAGACGCTCTTGGTGCGGACGCTGGCGCAGGCGCTGCACCTGCCGTTCAGCCGCATCCAGTTCACACCCGACCTCATGCCGGCCGACGTGATCGGCACCAACATCGTGACCGAGGACCCGCAGACGGGACGTCGCGGGTTCCAGTTCCAGCGGGGGCCGATCTTCGCCCAGATCGTGCTCGCCGACGAGATCAACCGCGCCACGCCCAAGACGCAGTCGGCCCTGCTGGAGGCGATGCAGGAGCGGAGCATCACCAGCGGCAGCACGACGTACAAGCTCGAGCAGCCGTTCCTGGTGCTGGCGACGCAGAACCCCATCGAGCAGGAAGGCACCTACCCGCTGCCCGAGGCCCAGCTCGACCGCTTCCTGTTCAAGATCGTCGTCGGCTACTCCCTGCTGGACGAGCTGATGATCATCATCGACCGCACGACCGGCGCGGTAACGCCGGAGGTGAACCGCATCGTGGACGGCCCGCGCATCCTGGAGATGCAGAAGCTGGTGCGCGAAGTGGTGGTGGCGCCGAACGTGAAGCAGTACGCGGCACGGCTCGCGCTCGCGAGCCACCCCGGCGGCAAGTACGCCGTGGACACGGCAGAGAAGTACATCCGCTGCGGGGCGTCGCCGCGCGGTGCGCAGGCGCTGATCATGGCGGCCAAGGTGAAGGCCCTGACCGAGGGGCGCTTCCACGTCGGCAACAAGGACATCCAGGACGTGGCGGTCCCCGCGCTGCGGCACCGCATCCTGCTCAACTTCGAGGCCGAGGCCGACCGCGTGGACCAGGACAAGATCGTGAAGGAGATCCTGGAGAAGACGCCGACGGAGCCGGTGCAGGTCTAGGGGATTTGCACGAAGGCGCGAAGATACGAAGGAAAGCAAAGACAAGAAAAGCGGGTAAGACACAAGCAGCGCAAAGCAAAGGCGTCGGGAGGATTTGGTTGTGGCGACATCGATGCGACGGCAGACCGAGTTGCCTGCGAAGGTCGAGGACCTTGCGCGACGGGTGATTGGCTGCGCGATCGAGGTACATCGACGATTAGGTCCCGGGCTGCTCGAGAAGGTCTACGAGCGGGCGCTGGAGATTGAACTTCGACGGGCTGGGATTTCGGCTCGGACGCAGGTCACGGTTCCCGTGTACTACCGGGACGAGAAGATCGGCGAGCATGTGCTGGATATGGATGCCGAGGGTCTTATTGTGCTGGAATTGAAATCGGCGGAAGCGGTGAGTGTGGTGCATCGAGCCACAGTAATCTCGTACCTGCGCGTCGCCGATCGTCCCCTCGGGCTCATTATGAACTTCAACACCGCCGTTCTGAAAGACGGCATCGAGCGTTTCGTCAATCTGGATTGGTCCGGCCTCTCTTCCAGCCTTCCTTCGTCCCTTCGCGACTTCGTGCAAAATGAGACGACTTGAGAACCCAACCCGACCCGAGAAGCTGGAAGACCTGCTGGATGCGCAGTTGGTGGCGCGGTTGTCGCAGCTTGATATCACCAGCCGCAAGGTGCTTTCGGGGAAGCTCAAGGGTGAGCGGCGGAGCAAGCGGCGCGGCGAGTCGGTGGAGTTTGCCGACCACCGGCAGTACGTCGTCGGCGACGATCTGCGGCACATCGACTGGAACATCTTCGGGCGGCTCGACCGGCTGTTCCTCAAGCTCTTCCTCGAGGAGGAGGATCTGGCGCTGCACATCGTGCTCGACGGCTCGGGGTCGCACGATGCGGGAAACCCGAGCAAGTTCCTGCTCATGCAGAAGCTGGCGTGCGCGCTGGGGTACGTCGGGCTGGCGAACCTGCACCGGCTGACGGTGACGACGATCGGCGGCGCGGCGCCCGACGGCACACCGGTGGGGATCTCGGCGATCCGCGACCTGCGCGGGCGGCGACGGCTGCAGGACCTGGCGCGGTACCTGCTGCAGCTGCGGCCGGGGGGCAACGCGAGCTTCACCGAGGGGTGCAAGCGGATCGCGCTGACGCGCAAGGGCAAGGGCGTGATGCTCGTGATGTCGGACTTCCTCATCAAAGAGGGGTACGACACGGGGCTGCGGCTGCTGGTGGGGCGCGGGTACGACGTGTATGCGCTGCAGGTGCTGTCGCCGCAGGAACTGGAGCCGGACGTCGGCGGCGACCTGCGGCTGAAGGACTGCGAGGATGCGGACTTCGCGGACGTGACGATCTCGGCGCCGCTCCTGCGGGCGTACAAGAACCAGCTCGCGGCGTACTGCAAGCGGCTGGGCGATTTCTGTGCGCGGCGCGAGATCATCTTCTCGACGATTCCGTCGGGGACGCCGGTTGATGCACTGGTGCTGGACTATCTGCGGCGAAGGGGGCTGGTGCGATGACCTTCCTCACCCCCCTCTACGGGATCATCGCGGGCGCCATCGCGATCCCGGCGCTGCTGATCCTGTACTTCCTGCGGCTTCGGCGCAACGAGATGGAGATCTCCAGCACGCTGCTGTGGAAGAAGGCGATCGAGGACCTGCAGGCCAACGCGCCGTTCCAGCGGCTGCGGAAGAACCTGCTGCTGTTCCTCCAGCTTGTGGTGCTGTGCGCGGCGGTGGTGGCGCTGGCGCAGCCGCAACTGCGGGCGGCGTTCGCCCCCGGAGTGCAGCACGTGCTGCTGGTCGATCGCTCGGCCTCGATGCAGGCCACCGACGGCGACGAGAAGGACCCCACCTCGAAGCAGACGCGGCTGGAGGCAGCCAAGAAGGATGCGCTGAAGATCATCGACGGGCTGCGCGAGCCGGGGGCCTTCGGGGCCAAGGGCGACCAGGCGATGGTCGTCTCGATGGATGTCGCGGGCACGGTGGTGCAGCAGTTCACCGACAACAAGAAGCTGCTGCGCGACGCGATCGAGCGCATCGAGCCGGCTGATACGGGCACGGCGATCGAGCCGGCGTTCAAGCTCGCCAAGGCTTTCTTGCCCAAGCGCACGTTCATCGACACCAAGACCAAGTCCGACGGCACCGAGGACCGCAAGCTGGTGACCCTCGACGAGCAGACCGTGGGTGAGGTCACGATCCACATCTTCTCCGACGGGCAGATCCCGGATGTCTCGCGGATCCGGCCGCAGGGCGGCGATGCGGACAAGCAGAAGGACGACACCGTCGTGTACCACGCGGTGGGCTCGCCCGAGGCGTGGAACCTGGGGATCGTGGCGCTGCGGGCAGAGCGGGCGTTCGACAAGCCGACCGAGGTGCAGGTCTTTGTGGGCGTGCAGAACACGGCGCACGAGTCCAAGAGCGTGGATGTGCAACTGGTGATCGACGGGCAGGTGGCGAGTGTGAAATCGATCACGCTGCCGCCGGCGATCAAGTCGCAGGACATGCCGGGCGGCAAGACCGACGAGCAGCCGCATTGGATCCCCGCGTCGGGCGGCGTGATCTTCAAGGTTGAACGGCCGCAGGGGGGCGTGTTGTCGATCCAGCTCAAGCCGGAGACGCCGGATGTGCTGCCGTTGGATGACGAGGCGTTCCTGGTGATCCCGCCGGCGCGGCGGTTGGCGGTGGCGCTGATCACTCCCGGCAACGGGTTCCTGCGGAACATCCTGGAGCGGATGAACCTGAGCAAGCCGGTGCTGATCGTGCCGCCGGCGCAGGGGGAGGAGTTCCTGGCGAGCGAGCAGCGCAAGCAGTACGACGTGGTGGTGATGGACCGGTGGGCACCGTCGGCAGCGAGCGCGGGCAAGGAAGGGACGGGGTTCCCGCCGGGCAAGTTCCTGATGTTCGGCTCGCCGGCGCCGCCGATGGGCGTGGTGGCCGACGGCGCGCCGGAGCCGGCGATCGTGCTGACGTGGGAGCGGAACCATCCGATCCTGCGGAACGTGGGGATGGAGAACCTGCAGATCGGCAAGTCGCCGCGGACCAAGGTGCCCGAGCGGGGGCTGGCGCGGGTGCTGGCGTCGGGCTCGGCGGGGCCGCTGATCTGCGAGGCGAGCAGCATCGAGTCGCGGGTGGTCTTCACGACGTTCGACCCGCTGGAATCGAACTGGCCGATCGACGCCGGTTATGTGGTGTTCATCCTGTCGGCGCTGACGCATTTGTCCACGGATGCGGGTGATTCGGGCGCGCTGCTGGTGCAGCCGGGCGGACAGATCGACCAGCGGTTGCCCGAGGGGGCCAAGGACGTCGAACTGCGCAAGCCGAACAAGAACGAGTCGGCGGACCAGATCGTTCTGTCGTCGGACAACCGGGCGACGGCGGGTCCGATCCTGAGCACGGGCATCTACACGCTTTCGTGGATCGGTCCGGCGATGGGGACCGACCAGGAGGTCAACGGGCGGGTGCGCCGGCCGATCGCCTCCAACCTGGCGAACGCGGAAGAGTCGGATATCTCGACACGCAACGTGCTCGACACGGCCTCGCGCCAGGTGGTGAAGGCCGACGAGGCGGAGGGCGTGCAGCGCTTGTGGCCGTGGCTGCTGCTGGGAGCGCTGGCGGTGATGCTCTTTGAGTGGTACATCTACAACCGCAAGGTGATGATCTGAGGCGGCGGCGGCCCCGATAACCGGCGGTTGGAGCGGGCCCAACTGGCGCGACTCAGGGCGGTGCGCGGCACGACCGATATCCGGGGCATGGGCGACTCGCGACATAGTGTCCGCTGGTGGATGGCGTTCGCGCTGGCGGTGACTGTCGCGAGCGGCGCGGTGCGGGCGCAGATGCCCGAGCCGGAGGAAGAGCAGACGATCAAGCC
>JBOHNM010000054.1:0-24270 GCA_050730675.1 Phycisphaerales bacterium
AGTCATAGCTCATAGCTGCTCATGGGCGAGATGGTCAGGTGCCGCGAGTGTATGGGTTCGGGGCTGGGGGACCGCGCCAACCCATTGGGGCCAGGGTGGCGCGAAAGTGCGGATTTCCGGCATCGGCAACCGATCTGACCGCATGGCATCAACACTCTCGAACGCCGACCTGGCCCCCACTCGTCCTGATCAGCGCACCTGGAGCACGTGGCACATCGCCGCGCTGTGGATCGGGATGGCGGTGTGCATCCCGACGTACATGCTGGCGGCAAGCATGATCGAGCTGGGGATGGCGTGGTGGCAGGCGGTGACGACGGTGGCGCTGGGCAACATGATCGTGCTCATCCCGATGGTGCTCAACGGGCACCCGGGAGCGAAGTACGGGATCCCGTTCCCGGTGCTGATGCGGGCGAGCTTCGGGACGGTGGGAGCGAACATTCCGGCGATGGCGCGGGCGCTGGTGGCGTGCGGGTGGTTCGGGATCCAGGCGTGGATCGGCGGGCTATCGATCTACCAGGTGCTCGGGGCGTTGGGCGCGATCGACATGCACGCGGAGTTCGAGCGGATCCGCGGCGTGGCATGGCCAGGACCGGAGGGTGTGGACCTGGCAACGCTGCACGGCACGGGGACGTTCCTGGGGCTGACGGCGTGGCAGGGCGTCTGTTTCCTGGCGTTCTGGTTGATCAACCTCCACTTTGTGTGGCACGGGATCAAGTCAATCAAGTGGTTGGAGTCGTGGGCGGCTCCGTTCCTGATCCTCGGGGGGTTGGCGCTGTTGGCGTGGGCGATGTTGCGGGTGCAGAGCGTGACAGGAAGCTCGCTCTCGCTTTTCGCTGCGGACTCGAAATTCAAGTCGAGTGGTGAGTTCTGGGCGGTGTTTGTGCCGCAGTTGACGGCGATGGTGGGGTTCTGGGCGACGCTGTCGCTGAACATCCCGGACTTTACGCGGTATGCGAAGGACCAGAAGGCGCAGGTGTGGGGGCAGGCACTGGGGCTGCCGACGACGATGACGCTCTTCTGCTTCATCGGGATCGCGGTGACGAGCGCGACGCCGATCATCTTCGGCAAGATGATCTGGGACCCGACGGAGGTGATCTCGAAGGTCGGTTCGGCGCCGGTAATCATCATCTCGCTGGTGATGCTCTCGGTAGCGACGCTGACGACGAACATCGCGGCCAACGTGGTGAGCCCGGCCAATGACTTCTCGCACCTGGCGCCGAGGAAGATCTCGTTCCGCACGGGCGGAGTGATCACGGCGGTGATCGGCATCCTGATCATGCCGTGGTACCTCTACAACAACCTCGGGGCGTACATCTTCACGTGGCTGATCGGGTACTCGGCGCTGCTCGGGCCGATCGCGGGGATCATGCTGTGCGACTACTACCTGCTGCGCAAGACGCGACTGGATGCCGCGGCGTTGTACGAGGAGCGCGGCGAGTTCGCCTACGGCGGCGGCGGGATCAACTGGCGGGCGGTGGCGGCGCTGGTGATCGCTGTGGCGCCGAACCTACCGGGGTTCATCAACTCGGCGACGAAGAAGGCGGTGTTTCCGAAGTTCTTCGATGACCTGTACGTCGGGGCTTGGTTTGTGGGGCTGGCGATCGGGTTTGCGGCGTATGCGGGTTTGATGTGGGGGCGGGCGAGGCCAGCGGGGGTTGGGGTTTAGCACGAAGATTCGAAGGGAAGAAGAGGGGCGGGGAGCAGGCAGAAACGCGTCGTTGTTACGCGCGGCTCGATCTCGCTCGCACTTCATCCGCAAGGGTGCACGGAAGGTTCTCCAACCATTCGATGCATCGTTCCGGGCTCACGTTGATCGCCGCATCTACCGACGCGACGAACACGCGCGGCACCCAAGAGAGCAAGCAGCTGCCGAACTCTCGTTGTCCGGGCAACTCGTCGTAGTACGCCAGCCAGGTATCTTGCGGCGGGTTGTTGTTCACCGAGATGTAGCCCCGCGACTCATCCGACTCGAGGCCGTGGTACAGATTGACATCCGGGAAGAAGACGAGCAAGCGACCACGTCCGGGAGTAACCAACGCACCATCGACAACCGATCGATTCGAATCTTCCGGCGTGGCCGCTCCATGCGAATGGCTGAGCCTGTACGCGCGATCGCGTACGACACTTTCGACGAGTTCCTTCCGCGGTTCGGGCATGAATGGGTCGCCTCCGAGAAGGGTGCGCAAGGATGTCGCCGGGTACAAAGGATCGGCGCGGGGTTCGCACCATTGCACGGCCTGGCGTAGACGGATGAGCAGTTCCTCGATTGAGCAGTCACTCGGCATGGCGAGTCCTTGAAGATGACCCGGAGAGGATATTGGAGCAAGCGTTGGTGCGTGGTTGGGTAGTCGTGCGCTGGCAAGCGCCACGATTCACTCGCAGACTCGCTCATCGCGGGCGTGGGTGACGGGGAAGACGGGAGTTGAGCCGCGTTTGTAGTCCTCGCGATTGGATATGATCGCAGAATGTCAGCACCTCCCTCAACGATCTGTCCGAAGTGCTCCGGGAAAATGGAGTTTGGTGTACTGGCGGACAAGACCGATGGGGGCGTTCACGTCAGCGGACCGGAACGGGCGCTGGAGTGGATTCGCGGGATGCCGACCAAGTCCTGGTGGAACATGGCTTTCAAGACAGGGCCGGGCGACCGATTGCCGGTGGCGACGCTTCGGTGCAGAAAGTGCGGGTTTCTGGAGCTGTACGCACCGGCATCGATGTGAATTGAGACTGGAGAAATACGGTATCATGGAGGCATGACACCGACTTCTTCCGTCACTTCCGGGTCTGCCAAGAGCGCCGCCGCCGGCGGGCTCCCGCAGTTGCCGCCGTTTGATCACAAGCCGTCTCTGTATACCGGGCCGAGCCGCGACGAGGTGCTGGCGATGCGGCGGGAGTTCCTGACCCCGGCGCTGGTGACGTACTACAAAGACCCGATCATGATCGTCGAGGGGAAGATGCAGTACCTCTTCGATGAGAAGGGGCGGCGGTACCTCGACATGTTCGCCGGGATTGTGACGGTGAGCGTGGGGCACAGCCATCCGAAGGTGGTCGCCGCGGTGAAAGAGCAGAGCGAGAAGCTCATGCACACCACGACAATCTACCTGCACCCGAACATCGCACAGTTCGCCAAGAAGCTCGTGTCCACATTCCCGAAGGGATCGGGGCTGGACAAGGGTGTGTGCTATTTCACCAACTCGGGCGGCGAGGCGAACGAGTTGGCAATCATGATGGCGCGGCTGAAGACTGGCGCGTTCGATGTGATCTCGCTGCGCAACTGCTACCACGGCATGTCGCCGTTCACGATGGGGATCTCGGGGCTGCACACGTGGAAGCAGCCGATGCCGCAGGGCTTCGGCGTCCATCACGCACGGATGCCCGACCGGCTGCGCGGGCCGTGGGGGTACGACGATGCGGAGGCGGGACGGAAGTACGCCGACGACGTGCTGGACCTGATCCGCACGGGGACCACGGGACAGATCGCGGCGTTCATCGCCGAGCCGATCCAGGGCGTGGGCGGCACGGTGGAGATGCCGCCGGGGTACCTCAAGGCTGTGTATGAGCATGTGCGGGCGGCCGGCGGACTGTGCATCAGCGATGAGGTGCAGACAGGGTTCGGACGCACAGGCGACGCGTTCTGGGGGTTCCAGAGCGTCGGCGGACCGGGCGTGATCCCCGACTGCGTGACGATGGCGAAGGGGATCGGCAACGGCGCGCCGCTGGCGTGTTGCGTGACGAAGCCGGAGATCGCGGCGGCGATGACCAAGCGGGTCCACTTCAACACCTATGGCGGCAACCCGGTGTCGAGCGCCGCAGGGCTGGCGACACTCAACGTGATGCTGGACGAGAACATCCAGGGGCGGGCGAAGGAGATCGGGGCCTACCTGATCGAAGGCTTCCACGATCTGCAGAAGCGGCACCCGATTGTCGGCGATGTCCGCGGTCGCGGGCTGATGCTCGGGATGGAGATCGTCGAGGACCGCAAGACCAACGCGCCGGCGGGGGCCAAGTGTGCCGCGATCTTCGAGCGGTGCAAGGACCTGGGCGTGCTGGTCGGCAAGGGCGGGCTGAACGGCAACGTGCTGCGGATCAAGCCGCCGATGTGCATCACCAAGGCGGACTGCGACTTCATGTGCAAGGTGCTGGATATCGCGCTGGGTGAAGCGGCGAAGGGGTGACGAGGGTCGCAGGCTATGCGGTCGGCGACCTACCGTGCAGCGGAATGAGTAAAGAGTGAACTTGGCGGCAACTGACACGGATTGAACTGGGAGTGGACGCTTGCGCATCTTCGACAACATCCTCAACGCCGTTGGTTTTACGCCGCTGGTCAAGCTGAACAAGGTCGTGGGACCGAACGATGCGACGGTGCTCGTCAAGTGTGAGTACATGAACCCGACGGGGTCGATCAAGGACCGGATGGCGGTTCACATCCTCAACGAGTCGCTCAAGCAGGGGCTGATCAAGCCCGGCGCGACAATCGTGGAGAACACATCGGGGAACACCGGGCAGGGGGTGGCGATGTGGGCGTGCGTGCGAGGGTTCCGGTGCGTCTTCACGATGCCGGACAAGATGAGCATCGAGAAGGTGAACATGCTCAAGGCGTTCGGGGCGGAGGTGGTGATCACGCCGACGGATGTGCCGGGGGATTCGCCGCAGCACTACGTGGAGACGGCCAAGCGGATCGCCCGCGAGACGCCGAACGGGTTCTACGTGAACCAGTATCACAACCCGCTCAATATCGACGCGCACGAGCTTTCGACCGGGCCGGAGATCTGGAGCGATACCGACGGCAAGTTTGACATGTTTGTCGCGGGCTCGGGGACGGGCGGCACGGTCTCGGGCGTGGGGCGATTCCTGAAAAAGAAGGCGCCGCACATCAAGGTGGTGGGCGTCGATCCGATCGGGTCGGTGCACTACCACTACTTTTATACGAAGACGATGCCCACGCCGCACGTGTACAAGGTGGAGGGCATCGGCGAGGACATTCTCTGCGATGCGATGGACTACTCGGTCGTCGATGAGTTCTACCAGGTGAACGACAAGGAGTCGTTCACGATGGCGCGGCGGCTGGTGCGAGAGGAAGGCCTCTTCTGCGGTGGCTCGTCGGGGAGCAACGTGCACATTGCGGTGCAACTGGCGAAGAAGCTCGGCACGGGCAAGACGATTGTGACTGTGCTGCCGGATGCAGGAACGCGGTACATCACCAAGTTCCTGCAGGATTCATGGATGCGCGACTACGGGTTCCTCGGATCGGACCGGGACCTGGGGCTGGTCGAGGACATCCTCAAGGCGATGCCGGCGCGGCCGGTGCATACGGCCAGCGAGAGCACATCGATCGCGGACGTCATCGGGATCCTGAAGAAATTCGGGATCTCGCAGGTGCCGATCACGGATTCGAAGGGCGTTCCGGTCGGCATGGTCCACGAGGTTGATGTCCTGCGCGGGCTGAACGAGGGACGCGTCGAGCCATCGAGCGCGGCCAAAGCGATCGCCACATCGCTGGGCGGGCTGATCTATCCCAAGGCGCGGATCGAGGAATTGTTCCGGATCTTCGAGACCGATCAGGTCGGTGTCGTCGTGGACCAGGACAAGATCGTGGCGATCGTGTCGAAGATCGATGTGCTGGAGTTCATGTCGAAGCGTGGGAGATAAGGACAAAGGCATACCGCGGATTTGCGCGGATGAAACGCGGAACAGGATAAGACGGCTTGCAAGAGGAGATCAGCATGGCACTGCAGCTTGGCGACATGGCACCGGACTTCACGCAGGAATCCACGCAGGGACCGATCAAGTTCCACGACTGGCTGGGCGAATCGTGGGGCGTGCTCTTCTCGCACCCGAAGGACTTCACACCGGTGTGCACGACCGAGCTCGGCGCGGTGGCGCGACTGAAGTCGGAGTTCGACAAGCGCGGCACGAAGGTGATCGCGCTCTCGGTGGACAAGGTGACCGACCATGTGAACTGGACCAAGGACATCGAGGAGACCCAGGGCGTCAAGCTCAACTACCCGATGCTGGCCGATTCGGACCGGAAGGTGTCGGACCTCTACGGAATGATCCATGCGAGCGCGAGCGAGACGTTCACGGTGCGATCGGTCTTCATCATCGGGCCGGACAAGAAGATCAAGCTCACGATCACCTACCCGGCGAGCACGGGGCGGAACTTCGACGAGATCCTGCGCGTGATCGATTCCCTGCAGCTCACGGCGAAGTATAAGGTTGCGACACCGGTGAACTGGCAGCACGGGCAGGACTGCATCATCGTGCCGGCGGTTTCCGACGCTGATGCGGACAAGGCGTTCCCGAAGGGGTATAAAAAGATCAAGCCGTACCTGCGGGTGACGCCGCAGCCAAATCTGGCTTGACCGAGCGACTTCGGGCTTCTTGCTACCATCGGCGACCATGAGCCAATCCACCGACGGTTTCGGTACGCGATGCATCCATGCCGGGCAATCTCCTGATCCGTCCACCGGCGCGATCATGACGCCGGTGTACATGACTTCGACGTACGTGCAGTCGTCGCCGGGCGTGTTCAAGGAGCCGTACGACTACTCGCGCTCGGCGAACCCGACGCGGACGGCGCTGGAGGCGAACCTGGCCTCGCTCGAAGGGGGCAAGCACGGGTTCTCGTTCTCGTCGGGACTGGGCGCGACCGACTGTGTGCTGCACCTGCTCAAGGCGGGCGACCACGTGGTGCTGTCGGACGATGTCTACGGCGGGTCGTTCCGGATCATCGACAAGGTCTTCAAGCACCAGGGGATCACGTACACGCGCGTGGACATGACCGACCTGAAGGCGATCGAGGCGGCGGTGACGCCGCGGACGATGCTGGTGTGGCTCGAGACGCCGAGCAACCCGATGCTGAAGGTGATCGACATCGCGGGTGCCGCGGCGATTACGCGCAAGCTACCGGGAAAACGCGGCAGCGGCAAGTTCGAGGCCGCGGACATTTCGCTGCCGCGACCGATCATGGTCGTGGACAATACGTTCGCGTCGCCGTACCTGCAGAACCCACTGGCGATGGGTGCGGACATGGTGCTGCACTCGTGCACGAAGTACCTCGGCGGGCACAGCGATGTTGTCGGTGGGGCGCTAGTGATGGGCGACGACGACCTGGCGCAGAGGATCAAGTTCGTGCAGAACGCCGCGGGGGCCGTGCCGGGACCGATGGACTGCTTCATGCTGTTGCGGAGCACCAAGACGCTGCACGTGCGGATGGCGCGGCACTGCGAGAATGCGGGGCAGATCGCGGCATGGCTGGGCAAGCACGCGGCGATCGAGAAGGTGATCTATCCGGGGCTTGAGTCGCACCCGCAGCATGCCCTGGCAAAGAAGCAGATGCAAGGGTTTGGCGGGATGATCTCGGTGGTGGTGAGGGGCGGGATGGGTCCGAGCCGGAAGATGCTGGAGAAGGTGAAACTCTTCTCGCTGGCCGAGAGCCTGGGCGGGGTTGAGAGCCTGATCGAGCATCCGGCGATCATGACGCACGGGTCGATCCCAGCCGAGGCGCGGGCGAAACTCGGCATCAGCGACGGTCTGGTGCGTCTGAGCGTGGGGATCGAGGATGTGGATGACCTGATCCGCGACCTGGAGACGGCGCTGGGTTGATGGCCGTAGCGCGGCCGACTGCAATACTGGAGGCATACATGGGCGGAACGATGAAACCGGTGGCGGTTGCTGCGGGTGAGGGGCGGAGACTGCACATCCTGGGAGATAATGTGACCTGCAAGCTGGACGGGCAGGCGACCGGCGGCGCATTCGCGGTGTTTGAAGTGATCGTGCCCCCGGACGGCGGGCCTCCCCCGCACATCCACCACCGCGAGGACGAAACGATCTTTATCGTCGAAGGCGAGATCGAATTCTGGGTTGACGGCCGAACGTTTGCGGCCAAGGCCGGCACATGGGTGTTCGCGCCGCGCGGCGTGCCGCATCGGTTCCATAATCGCGGGATTCACGAGGCGAAGATGATGATCATGGCGACGCCCGCAGGGCTTGAACGATTCTTCGAGGAAATGTCGCGCGAAGTGCCGACGATGCCGCCGGACATGGAGAAGGTGATCGCGCTGTGCGCAAAGCAGGGGATTGAGATCCTGCCACCGAAGGCGTGAGCTGTTCATCCGCGCGGCACAAGCCGTCCGTGCCCCAGTGTCCCGACGAAGTGGCCGTCGCGGGCCATGATCTGGCCGCGCACGGTGACGACGCTGGGGCGGCCCTTGATCTCCCAGCCTTCGAAGGCTGAGTAGTCGGTGGCCATGTGGTGGGTCTTGGCGGAGATCTTGCTGCGGTAGGCGGGGTCGTAGACGACTAGGTCGGCATCGGCTCCGACAGCGATGGTGCCCTTGCCCTTGAGGCCGAAGATGCGAGCGGCCTTGCTGCTAGCGGCATCAACGAACGTGTTCAGGTCGATGAGGTCCGCGCAGACGCCGTGGGTATAGAGGAGGTTCACACGGTCCTCGACGCTGGGGATGCCGTTGGGGATTTTGGTGAAGTCGCTCGCGGGTGGCCTGCCCATGACCTTCTGGGTCTCGAAGTCGAAGGGCGCGTGGTCGGTGGCGACGGTCGAAACGATGCGCGAACGGAGGTGGTTCCACATCTTGGGAAGCTGGGACTTGTCGCGCAGCGGCGGGGACATGACGTACTTGGCGCCTTGGAAGTCGGGCTTCTGCGTGAAGGACTGGTCCAGGATCAGATGCGGCAGGACGACCTCGATGTGGGCGTTGACGCCGCGTTCGATGGCGCAGACGGCCTCGCAGACGGCCTCGTTGCAGGAGGTGTGGACGACATAAACCTCGGCGCCGGTGAGTTCGGCGAAGGTCATGAGGTGATGGACACCGGAGGCCTCGACCTGCACGGGGCGTGAGGGCTCATGGAATTCGGGGGTGGTCTTGCCCGCGGCGAGCAGCTCGGCCTGGCGTTCGGCGACGAGCGTCTCGTTCTCGCAATGGGCCGTGACGACGACGCCGAGTTCCTTGGCAAGCTTGAGCGTGTGGTACAGCTCGCGATCGTCTACGCCGAGGGCACCCTTGTACGCGAGGAAGATCTTGAACGAGCGGATGCCGCTTTTGACGATCTCGCGGAGCTGCTTCTCAGCAAGGCCATCGAAGCGCGTGACGCCCATGTGGAAGGTGAAGTCACACGGCGCCACCCCCTGCGCCTTGGCCAGCCACATCTCGAACGCGGCCATCGGCTCGTCGGCTTTGCCGGGGCAGACCATCTCGATGAGCGTGGTGGTGCCGCCGACAAGCGCGGCACAGCCGGCTGTCTCCCACGTGTCCTTGGCGTAGGTGCCCATGAACGGCAGGTAGATGTGGACGTGCGGATCGATGAAGCCGGGGAAAAGGTACTTGTCTTTGGCGTCGATCACCTCCGTGCCGGGAGGACAGGATTTGGGGTCGATCCCCCCCATTTTTTCGATACGTGTAATGGTGTCGGCGGCGCAGAAGACGTCGGCGTGGTAGTCGTCACTGGCAGTAATGACCCGAGCATTCCTGATCAAGAGCGGCATGCATTCCTCCAACGCGACTTCACACGATGATCCGACTACTGATTCGCCACCAACTTCTGGCTCTGCTCAACAAACTTGTCGCCGCTCCAGTTGGCGTCCTTGGTGACCATGCCCCTGGCCGCGGCGTGCTCGTGGGCCTTGGCATCCGACTGGCGGCGAACGAGGTCGGCGTGCGTACTGAAGAACTGGAGGGCGTGGCCGCGGAAGTCCTCGATGGTTTTGAAACCGTGCTTGTCCATGAACTTGGAGAGGCCGGCGCAGAGATCCTTGACCATCTTGTAGCTGTGGATCATGACGCCGGTGCAGACCTGCACGGTGCTGCCGCCGAGGAGGATGAACTGGGCGGCGTCCTCGCCGGTCTCGATGCCGCCGATGGCGGAGAGGGAGCGGTCGGGGAACTCGCCGCCGGCGGGGGCCTTGGAACCGACCTTGGTGGCGGCTGCACAAGAAGCCGGCTTTCCAGTGCGGCCGTACATCATCGTCGCGGTCTCCATGACCATTCGGAGCGCGATGGGGCGCACGGCCTTGCAGGAGTAGCCGCCGGGGACCGTGTATCCCTCGACGGTCGGCTCGGGCTTGAGCGTGTCGAGGTTCACGCTCATCACCGAAAGGATGGTGTTGATGGCGCTGACGCCTTCGCACCCGGCGCGGAGCGCGGCCCGCGCCGGCTCCTCGATGTGCGTGATATTCGGTGTCATCTTCGCCCAGACAGGGACCTTGGCGACGCTGTTGACCCACCCGCAGACCTCTTCGAGGATCACGGGATCCTGACCCATGGCGGCGCCCATGCGGCGCTCGGGTAGGCCGTGCGGGCAGGAGAAGTTCAACTCGAAGGCGTCAACCCCCGCCTCTTGGCAGCGTTCGGTGATCTCGATCCACGCGGCCTTGTTGTACTCCTCCATGATGGAAGCGATGAGGATGCCCTGCGGGTACTTCTCCTTGAGTTGGCGGAATTCCTTGAGCCAGACATCGAAGGGGCGGTCCGAGATAAGCTCAATGTTTTCCCAGCCAATGACCTCGTCACCGTTCTGGGACCTCATGCGGGCGTAGCGCGGGGCGACGTTGACGACCTTGGAGGCGTCGAGGCTGATGGTCTTGGCGATGACCGCACCCCATCCCTCGTCGAAGGCCTTGCCGATCACGTTGGCGTTGGTTCCCGGCGGGCCGGAGCCGATGACAAACGGGTTGGGCATCTTCAGGCCATCGACAACAACGCTCAGGTCAGCCACGGTGAGTCTCCTGCGGGAACGGACCGAAGCAGGAGATTCTACAGGAAATCCGCTCGGTCCGGGGAGAATTGTCGGACGAGCAGCCAGCGGAAGCAACGACGATCCATCGCCGCGAATGGTCCGCGGCTTGCTCCCCTCCGCGGTCGGCGGTAATCTTCGCCGCAGACGCCGCGCGGCGGGCTGCCGACGCTTGTCGTGTCCTCGCTGATCGCTCACCATGGCCCGACTCCTCGAACACCAGGGCAAAGAGATCCTCGGGCGGCACGGCCTGCCGGTTCCACGGGGCGGCGCGGCGGCGACGCCTCAGGAAGCTGAGCAGCGGGCGCGCGAGTTGGGTGTGCCGGTGGTGGTGAAGATCCAGGCATGGACGACGGGGCGAGCGGCGATCGGCGGGGTCGCGTTTCCGACTTCGCCCACGGAGGCCGCCAGCCACGCGGCACGGATGCTGGCGATGCGGATCGGCCAGTTTCCGGTCACGAGCGTGCTGGTGGAGGAGAAGCTCGATATCGCCAAGGAGCTGTTTGTCTCGCTCTCAGTCGATGACCGGGCGCGATCGCCAGTGATCCTGTTCTCGGCGGTCGGTGGGTCGGGGATCGAGGATCGCGCGGCATCCACGGCGAAGATCGCTTGCGATGTGATCGACGGACCAGCTGCCGGTGATGTGCGTGCGGCGGTGGCGGTGGCGAAGTTGCCCGAGGCTCAGGCTCGAGCGGTGGAAGCGGCAATTGCCAACATCTTCAAGATCGCGCGGGCGACCGATGCGCGGTCGGTCGAGATCAATCCGCTCGTGATCACGCGGAACGGGCGGGTGATGGCCGCGGATTGCCGCGTGACGATCGATGACTACGCGGTCTTCCGACACCCGGAGCTGGGCATCGAGATCGCACGCGAGCTGGACCACCCACCGACGGAACTGGAGCGCATCGCGTATCGGGCCGAGCAGGAGGACCACCGCGGCACGTTCTTCTTTGCACAGATGAACGCAGAAGCCGCGCCAGGGAGCAAGGGACTGATCGGCTTCCACGGCGCGGGCGGCGGCGGCAGCATGATGTCGATGGATGCGATCACCAACGAGGGGTTCACGATCGCGAACTTCTGCGACACCAGCGGCAACCCGTCGCCCGCCAAGGTGTACCGTGCCGCGCGGATCATCTTGGCGCAGCCGGGACTGGTCGGGTACTTTGGCTCGGGTTCAGGTGTGGCCAACCAGGAGCAGTTCTGGAGCGCGTACGGAGTGGCCAAGGCGTTTTGGGAATTGGAATTGGACCTCCCGACGGTGATCCGACTCGGCGGCAACACCGAGGACCGGGCGGTGGAGATCCTGCAGGGTGCGTGCAAGGCGGCAGGTTTGCAGGCCAAGGTTGAGGGATACAAGAAGACCGATCCGCCGGCGAAGATCGCGGCGCGGTTTGCGGCGTTGGTGGAGGAAGCGAACAAGAGGCAGTCGGGGGACCAGGCGACCAGTGGGTGGAAACCGCGTGCGCCACGGAAGCCGGAGTTTGTCGGCAAATCGTCGAGCGTGTCGTTCGCCGTGAAGGGCGGGAAGGTGTGGATCGACTCGGTAGATTGGAAGAAGCATGCCGGGGCGATCGTGCTCCGGGCGGGGGGACTGCTGAAGGACGATGGGGGCAAGCCCGCGATCACCCTAAAGCCCGAAGAGCTGTTGA
Source organism: Phycisphaerales bacterium (assembly GCA_050730675.1). Taxonomy (GTDB): domain Bacteria; phylum Planctomycetota; class Phycisphaerae; order Phycisphaerales; family UBA1924; genus JBOHNM01. The sequence goes on from JBOHNM010000054.1 coordinate 12,396, forward strand.
TGAAGGACAGTGATTTCATCGCTTGCGAGGTGGAGTGCCGGCGCGACGGGATTGATGGGCTGTTTGTCGAGCTGGAAATCCCGGGATTGGACGCACTTGTTGCGGGATACGCGAAGGGGAGCCGCTGAATGGCGATCCTCGTTGACGAAAACTCGCGCGTCATCGTTCAGGGCATCACCGGTCGCGAGGGGCAGGCGCGGACGCGCCTCATGCTCGACTACGGCACCAAGGTCGTCGGCGGCGTTACGCCGGGCAAGGGCGGAACGGAGGTCTTCGGGCTGCCGGTTTTCAACACGTGCGCGGACGCCGCGACGGCGCTGGGGACAATCGATATCTCGGTGCTCTTTGTTCCCGCGCCGGCGATCAAGGCGGCGGCGCTGGACGCGATCGACGCGGGCGTCAGGCTCGTGGTGCTCGTGGCCGACCGCGTGCCGGTGTGGGACGCGATGGAGATCGCCAAAGCGGCAGCGGCAAAGGGGGCCAAGTTCGTCGGGCCGAACACCCTCGGCATCGCGAGCCCCGGCAAAGCCGTGATCGGCATGATCGGCGGGCGGGCAGAGTCAGCTCGTGAGTGGTTCAAGCCGCCGCTGCAAGGTGGAACGGGCGTCGGGATCATCTCGCGCTCAGGCGGGATGTCGTCGAGCACCGCGTACTACCTCGGCCAGGCGGGCGTGCGGATCAGTTCCATCGTCCACATCGGCGGTGACGCGGTGCTCGGGCTGCGGATTCCCGAAGTCGCTCAGATGTTCGAGGCGGACCCCGCGACCGATGCGATTGTCGTCTTCGGCGAAATCGGCGGATCACAGGAAGAAGAACTTGCGGAACTGATCGCCGCGAAGAAGATCACCAAGCCCGTCGCGGCGTACATCGGCGGCAAGGCGGCCAAGAGCGGCACGCGATTCAGCCACGCAGGGGCGATCATCGAAGGGAACAAGGGAACGCACGCGGGGAAGGTTGCGGCCCTGCGCGAGGCCGGTGCCATCGTGGCCGACGCGTTCGGCGAGTTGCCCGAGGCCGTCGTCGGCATGCTGCGTTCGCGCGGGTCACGTTCACTGATGAGCGATGCCGAGCGCAAGGCGGTATGGACGACGGCGATCACGCGGATCGAACCGAACAAGGTGGCGGTGCGCGGGCACGACATCGCGAGCCTGATGGGCAAGGTCAGCTTCGGCGCCGCGGTCTACCTGATCCTCACCTGCAAGCTACCGGACGAGAAGGTCGGACGGTTGCTGGATGCGATCCTGGTCTCGAGCATCGATCACGGCGCGACGCCGCCGAGCTGCCTGGCGGCGCGGACGGTGGCGAGCACGGGGGCGTCACTCTCGCAGAGCGTGGCCGCGGGGATCATGTCGATCAATCGGCACCACGGCGGGGCAATCGAGGATTGTGCAAGGTACCTGGCGACGCTGCTCACGCGGGCGCGCGAGGAAAAACGTCCGATCGATGAAGCTGCGGCTGCCGAAATCGCGCGCATCAAGGGCAGCGGCGACCGCATCAGCGGCTTCGGGCACCGCGTCCACACGAAGGACCCGCGGACAGGCAAGCTCTTCGAACTGGCAGCCGCTGCGGGGTTGGGCGACGGACCTACGACGCACATCGGGGCGGCCCGCGCGGTCGAGCGGGCATTCGCCGCCATCGGCAAGCCGCTGCCGATCAACGTGGACGGAGCGGTGGGTGCGATCCTTGCGGACCTGGGCATGGACCCGCGGGTCTTCAACGGCATCTTCATGATCGCGCGGACGCCCGGGCTGGTCGCGCACGTCACCGAAGAGCAGACACGCGAGAAACCCATGCGCCGGATCGATCCCGTGAACCACGCTTACGACGGGCCGATCGTCGGCTGACAAGCAGAGGTGGCGCGGGTCGGTGTCTTTCCGCCGATGCCCAGTTCGGATATCCTCGGGCCATGGCGCACCACACCACCACCGACATCGCCAAGCTCTTTCCCAACCTGATGGACATCAAGGACGCCGTCCTGCGCGACAAAGTCGCCGCGGTCTGGAACGAGGCCCTGACGACCGGCTGCGGCGGCAAGGGTTGGACATTCGACGAGATCCGCGCGATCCCCTTCACGCTGCTGGCGGGGAAGATCGACCTGCGGTTTGTTGAGCACCTCAACTCGTGCTGCAAGCAATGCATCGCCATCGCTGGCGTGCTGAAAGAGGTCTTCGGAACTCGTATCCCGGTCAATCTCGACACGCTCATCGCGGGCTCGCTCTTGGCCGATGTCGGCAAGATGCTCGAGTTCGATAAGGATGCTTCTGGCAAGGTCGTCAAGGGGTTCTACGGCGAGATGCTCCGCCACCCCTTCAGCGGCGTCGCCCTCTGCTACAAACACGGCCTGCCGCCGGAGGTGATGCACATCATCGCGACCCACAGCCACGAGGGCGACAAGGTCGAGCGAACGATCGAGAGTTGGATCTTCCACCACGCTGACTTCGTGGACTTCGATATCGCCAAGGTGCTGGGCAAGGCCGCTGCGAAGCAGGGATGAGTCGCGGGCGCCGCGAACGGTTCGTGCGTGACCATGGCTGAAGAGGTCTACTTCTCGACCGACATCGAGTCCGACGGTCCGATCCCCGGGCCGCACTCGATGCTCTCGTTCGCGTCCGCGGCCATCAGCACCGGTGGCGAGGTGCTCGCCACATACACCGCGAATCTGGACTTGCTTCCGGACGCCGCGCCGGAACCGAAAACCGCGGAGTTCTGGGCGAAGAACCGTGCCGCGTACGAGGCCACGCGCCAAGGCACGCGGTCGGCGTCGGTAGTGATGCCCGAGTACGTCACGTGGGTCGAATCGATCCCAGGTCGACCGGTCTTCGTCGGATACCCAGTCACGTTCGACTTCATGTTCGTCTACTGGTACCTGACACGCTTCGCCGGCCGATCGCCCTTCTCGCACTCCGGCCTCGACATCAAGACGTTCGCGATGGCCATGCTGCGCCGGCCATACCGCGATTGCGTGAAGCGCAACATGCCGCGGGAATGGTTCCCGGATCGCCCACACACCCATGTCGCCTTGGACGACGCCATCGAGCAGGGGCTCCTCTTCGCCAACATGCTGGCGAGACATCGGCAGTAGCACGTATCTCGCCGCCCTCGCCCGCTGACCGCCAACTTGGTATCTTGTGCTTGTCTGAGCCGTGTCCCGGGCTCGCCACAAGGACCCTCGATTGAAGTTCGCCCTCCACTGGAAGATCCTGATCGGTCTGGGGCTCGGCATCGGTGTCGGCTTGGCGATCAAGTCCTGGAGCCCCGAGATCCAGCGACTGCTCGATCCGGACGGCGATGGTCAAGGGTTCGGCCCGGGCCTGATCGCGTTCCTGACCAACCTCGTCACGGTTGCCGGAGAACTCTTCAAGCGGGCACTGCAGTTCATCGCTGTCCCCATCATCCTCTTCGCGCTCATCCTCGCGATCGGCTCGCTCGGGGATCTGCGGGCGCTCGGCCGGATCGGCGGCAAAACGATCGGCATTTTCCTTTGCACCGCCACGTTGAGCGTGGTGGTTGGGCTGGTCCTGGTGAACGTCATCCGCCCGGGCGGCGAGCGGTTCATCAGCGCCGACGCGCGGGCGCAGTTGAGCGAGTCGATGGACCCGACGGCCGCAACCAAACTCACCACGGCGGCCAAGAGCACCAAGCCCTGGGACCTGATCAAAGAGATCGTTCCAATCAACCCGTTCGATGCGCTCGCGCGGGGCGACATGCTCCAGATCGTGGTCCTCGCTCTGCTCCTTGGAATCGCTCTCAGCCTTCTGCCGAAGGAGACCTCAGCCCCGGTCCTTGCAGTAGTCAGGGGTTTGGCGGAAGCCTTCACGTCGATCGTCCGTGGCATTATGCACCTGGCGCCTTACGGCGTGTTCTGTCTGATTGTCCCGATCGTCGCCACGCTCGGTTTCGGCGTGCTTTCATCCCTCGGCGCATACTGCGTGACGGTTCTCATCGGCCTCGCGATCATTCAGTTCGCTATCTACGGCGCTGTAGTCAAGGTCTTCTCGGGCATGCGGCTTCGGGATTTCTACCGCGGCATTGCGCAGGTGCAAGTGGTCGCATTCAGCAGTTCCAGTTCCGCCGCAACGTTGCCGGTCACGATCCAGAATGTGCGTGACCGACTGGGTGTGCCGGCCGATATCACGGGCTTCGTCTGCGCGATGGGCGCCAAGATCAATATGGACGGCACGGCGCTTATGCAGGCGATCGCGGTCGTCTTCCTTGCCCAGTTTTACCAGCAAGACCTCACACTGGCACAGCAGGCGTCGATTGTCCTTACCGCCGTCGTTGCCGCCATCGGCTCCCCCGGCATTCCCTCCGGCGGGATGGTGATGCTCGTGATTGTGCTGCAGACCTACGGCGTCAACCCCGCGGGGATCGCGATGATCCTCGCGGTCGATCGCGTGCTGGATATGTGCCGCACGATCGTTAACGTTACCGGCGATGCCGCCGTCGCGGTGGCCGTTGCCGCATCAGAAAAGCGACTTGGCCCGTTGCCACCACCCGCGGCCACGACCTAGCGGCCCCACGGACCAAGGTCTGTTCGCTCTGTGAGGCCAATATGCAATTGACGCTCATCGTCATTCCGCTCGTGCTTGCAACGCTGATGGCATCCTCTGCTCAACCGCCCGCATCACCGCCGCCCGCCTCCGCACCGGCTGCGCCGGTGAATACTCCGACAGATGACGCCAACCCAGCTCGCATCGCCGATGCCGAAGCCCACTACCCGATCGACGTGACCGCCAAGACGCTGGCCTCACCCAAAGCGCTCGCCACCCTGCAGAGTCCGGGCAAAGTGCTGTTCTCTGATGGTTTTGAGTCGGCCGATGCGCTCAAAGCCGCGTTCGAGGTTCTTGGCCTGCCCGAGGGACGCGTGAAGCTCACCAGCCGTATCAAGTACGCGCACAGCGGATCCGGAGCCTTGCAGCTCACCGCCCCCGCCAACAACGGTAAGTCCATCGGCGCCGGGCCGACGTACTGGTTCGGCGCCGAGAAAGACGGCGGAGGTCAGAATCGTGTCTACCTGCGTTACTACCTCAAGTTCGCGGACGACTACGACCAGGGGAACCTCAACCACACGGGCGCGAGCCTTGCCGCGGTCACGGGCAACAACATGTGGGAGGGCATGGGCGCCGCCGGGATCCGGCCCAAAGGCAACGACCGATTCACCGTCGGCTTTGAACCTTGGCGTGATTGGGGCCGTCATGAACCGCCCGGTGTCATGCATCTCTACACCTACTGGATGGACATGCGCCGCGACCGCGACGGTCATTTCTGGGGTAACATGTTCATCCCCGAGCCGGCCGGCCGCATCAACCCCAAGCGAGGCGAGTGGCGCTGCTACGAGCAGATGATCAAGGCCAACACGCCCGGACAGGCGGACGGCGAACTCGCCGCATGGATCGACGGCAAGCTCTACGGCCATTTCACCGGCTTCCGCTGGCGAACGACGCCCGCCGTCAAGCTCAAGCGGTTCAGCCTGAGCGTCTACATGCACCAGTCCAACCGCGACAACATCGTCTGGTACGACGACGTCGTGCTCTCTACCGGGTACGTCGGATCGGTTGCGGCTTCAGCGCCTGCCGTCCAGCAGCCTTCGGCGCCTACAAACGAAAAACCGCGTGAACACCCTTGAGCGGGTTCACCTGCTGCGTGATCCGCAGATCGACCTTTGCACTCGCAAGCGCCAGCGCATCGCTGCGACCGAGTCCCAGTTCCTCTTGGAGCAGGTCGAGCATGGCCGAGGATGCTTCCATCGACGCAGCGTCCAATGTGGAGCCAAAACCGAGTGTGGCCCAGCCCCCCGCCGTCTTGATGCGCGGCCCCTTGATCCGCATCCGGCTCAGCACGGTTAGACGCACGCGCACCTCCTCCATGGCGCACTCGATCGCCGTCCCGCTCATCTCGCCATCACCCTGCGCGGCGTGGCCGTCTCCGATTGAGAGCAGCCCTCCCTCCACCTCCACAGGCAGCAGGAGCATCGTTCCCGCAATCAACTCCCGACAGTCCATGTTGCCGCCGGTCGCCCTTGGCGTCCAACCATCGGCGTGCTCCGCCGCGGGCGACAGCCCGATCGTGCCCGGGAACGGCCGGACGGCAACGCTGTGGCCAAGCTGGTTGGTCGCGGCGCGCCGGTCCGCGTCCAGTTCCCATCGCATGAGGGCGAGCGGCGCATCGATCAGCCCGAGCGCACTGTTGTACGCGGGATTCGCCATTCCATTACCGGCGTACGTCCAGCCCCAGGCCGACGGCCGCACGTGCTCCATCAGAATCTCCAGCGTGTCGCCGGGCATGGCCCCGCGCACGGCCACAGGGCCGCACAGACACGGGCCATTGTCCTTCGCGGGATCGCGAGGTTCAACCTTCCGCCGCGGCGCGGTGGTCGAGGTCGGCGGCTCGAGTCCCCAACTGACGTCGGGCGTGGCAAAGCTCACCGTGTCGCCTGAATCAATGGTCAGCACCGGCCGCGCGAGCGACGAGAAGTGGGCGTGCAGATTTGGTCGATCGGGACGCAGCCAGTGGTGCATGGTGCCCGAGCGTATGAGCCGCGCCGGACAATCACGCCGCTTTGCGGAACGGAACGGCCTGAGTCGCTACTGCTGCCGACAACTTCACGCGGCTGAAGACCGCCCCGATCACCGACGAGAAGTCCGCATCGAGCTGCCGGTCCCACTGCGCACCGGAGCACTCGGCGATCGCGCCCAACAGGCTCGAACGCAGCGCCAGCATGTCGCTCGGAGCCACGCCGGCGTTGTTGAAGATGGCCGACATCCGCTCGAACACCCACCGGGCAGAGTCAAGGTGGTCCAGGTTCTTGGTCACCACCGACACCGCCTCGGCGAACTCGAAACGGGCCTGCTTGCCCGACGGGGCGGCAAGCCGGCGGCCGAAGGGCGATTGGCGTGCGAACCGCCGGAAGAAGACCGCGACCACATGGTCGAAGCTCGGCGCAATGCGGGCGATGTGCGAACGGACGCGCTGCACGGCGGCGGGATCCATGGTCATGGCGGGCCTCCTGGAAGTCGGTCTGGTATCGGCCGCGATCCGTGACAGGTTTCGCTCGCGAAGCTCGGACATTTCCGCAAAGGGTTCTCCAACCGGTCCACCCCGCAGCCCCTCGCGCGGCGATGTCAAAGGGTCCGAAAAGCCCGCTGAGAATCGGCTCCTATCCTCGCCGTCTGCGGCAGTAACCCGCCCCTCCACCGCACCCAATCAGGTCCATACATGCCCACCACCACGACATCCCCCGCTGCCCCGCACGCCGCCACGCCCTTCCGCTCGCTGCCCTTCATGGGCGTCATCCGTGTCAACAATGAGGCGATGAAGATCGGTTGGAAGATGGGCGACCCGGCGTGGACCAACCTCGGCCAGGGAATGCCCGAGGTCGGCGAGATCCCCGGCGCGCCGCCCCGCTTCAACCATTTCAAGATCGAGAACGCTGACCACGCCTACGGGCCCGTCGAGGGCATCCCCGAGCTGCGCCAGGCGATCGCCGACCACTACAACCGCCTCTTCCGCAAGGGCAAGGCCTCGCAGTACACGATGGAAAACGTGGCCGTCGCCGCCGGCGGTCGTCTTGCTCTCTCACGCATCGGTGCAGCGCTCGACCAGACCCGCATCGGCTACTTCACGCCCGACTACACGGCGTACGAGGACCTGATGACCACGTTCCACCGACTGGACCCGGTCTGGATCGATCTGCCGGCCTCCAACGGATTCAAGATCACCCCCGCCGAACTCGAGCAGCGCGTCGAGCGTGACCGCATCGGCGCACTGCTTATCAGCAACCCGTGCAACCCCACCGGCGTCATGATCGAGGGTGAGGAACTCGCCGCATGGGTGGCCATCGGCCGCAAACGCGGCACCTACATGCTCATGGACGAGTTCTACTCTCACTACCACTACAAGGACCTCGGCATCCCCGCCTCGGGCCCGATCTCGACCGCGTCGCACGTCGGTGATGTCAACGCCGATCCCGTCGTGATCATCGACGGACTCACCAAGTGCTACCGCTATCCGGGCTGGCGCGTGGGCTGGGTGCTCGCGCCCAAGCAGGTCATCCACACCCTCACCGCCGCCGGCAGCTTCCTCGATGGCGGCTGCTCACGCCCCATTCAGCGGGCCGCGATCGAAGTCCTCAAGCCGGAGCGTGCCGACCAAGAGACCACCGCCGTCCGTGAAGTCTTCGCCGAGAAACAGGTGATCACCGTCGAGCGACTCTCGGAACTCGGCATCACCTTCCCCGGCGCCCTCCGCGGCACCTTCTACGCCTGGGGCTGCGTCGAAAAGCTGCCGGCGCCGCTCAATACCGGTGAGGGCTTCATGCGAGAGGCATTCAAGCACCGCGTGCTCACCGTGCCGGGCGAGTTCTTCGACGTCAACCCGCATCGCTCGCGTACGGCGCAGTCTTCGCTCACCGGCTTCGTGCGCTTCAGCTTCGGCCCGCCGCGCGACAACCTGATCGCCGGCTTGTCGCGCCTCGCGGAGATGGTGCAGTTGCACCGCAGCTAGGACGGTCCCGATAGCACCATGGGTGATGAGGGTCGGTTTCCGATGATCGCGTCCGATCGCGGTCGTCGGGCGGCGATTCCCTCAACCGCCTTTGCGCGTCACCCGAACTAGTATCCCGCCCTCATTTTCTCCGCACGTATCGGACGATGGCATTCGGAGCAACGGTATGAAGAGCGTTCTGGTTCTCGGCGGCGGCAAAGTCGGCAAGTCGGTCGCCGAACTGCTCCTGGCATGCGGCAAGGGCAGCTATCGCGTGGTCCTTGCCGACCGCGAGGAAGTCAACCTCAAGGAAGCCGAAGGCAACATCTCCCGTCTCGCCTCGCGCGTGCCCTTCAAGATCGAGTTCACCGCCAAGAAGCTCGACGCCTCTGACCGCACTGCCGTCCGCGCCGCCCTTAAGGGCATGGACTACGTCGTCTGCATGCTCCCCTTCAACCTCGTCAAGGGCGTTGCGGAAGATGCCAACGAACTCGGCGTCCACTACTTCGACGTCACGGAGGATGTCGAGACTACCGACGCGGTCAACGCCATCGCCGCCTCCGGCAAGGCCAAGGTGGCGCTCGTGCCGCAGTGCGGCCTCGCGCCGGGCTACATCGCCATCGCCGCGCACGACATCGCCCGGCGCTTCACCCAGATCCACGACCTCTTCCTCCGCGTCGGCGCGCTCTCCCAGTACACCACCAACGCCCTCAAGTACAACGTCACCTGGTCCGCCGCGGGTGTCGTCAACGAGTACTGCGAGCCCTGCAACGCCATGCTCGGCGGCCATGAGACCAAGATCCCGGCGCTCGAAGGCCTCGAGCAGTTCGCGTTCGAGGGCGTCGAGTACGAGGCCTTCTACACCTCCGGCGGCGTCGGCAGCCTCATCGACACCCTCATCGCCGAGGGCAAGACCGGCCCCGAGACCAACATCGCCTACAAGACCATCCGCTACCCCGGCCACCGCGACCTGATGAAGTTCCTGCTCCAGGACCTGCGGCTCGGCGTCGAGCATGCCCAGCCGACCCGCGCCGGCCGGACGTTCGACCGCGCCGCGGCCGTTGATCTCCTCGAATACGCCCTGCCGCGCACGCTCCAGGACGTCGTGGTCATCTTCATCAACGGCATCGGCGTGAACCAGTCCGGCTTCCGCGAGCAGATCAACTTCAAACGCTCAATCCCCGCGACGGACATGTTCGGGCGGATCTGGCCGGCGATCGAACTCACCACCGCGGCGGGCGTCTGCGCCATGCTTGACCTCCACCGCCTCGGCAAGCTCCGCCAGACCGGTCTTATCAAGCAGGAAGAGTGCGACCTGACCATGTTCAACCAGACGCTCTTCGGCCTCGCCTACGAGAATCCCAGCGCGATCGAGGCCGCGGTGACCGGCAAGCACTGACCGCCATTGGTGGCTGCCTCGCTAACCCAGCGCTCCCTTTCCTTGTCTTCCTTCGTCTCTTCGCGCATTCGTGCTATCCCCCGGGATTCAGGTACCATCTGGGCATGGCACAAGCCCAGACCCTCATCGAAAAGCTCGCCACCCGCCACGCCGTCGGCCTCGCGCCGGGGGAGGGGCAGCTTGTCCATTCGAGCGACTTCATCACCATCCGCCCCAAGCACGTAATGACGCACGACAACACCGGCGCGGTGATGCCGAAGTTCAAACAGATTACCGGCGCAGCCGGAAAAATCCACGACCCGCGCCAGCCCGTCTTCGCCATCGACCACGACATCCAGAACGTCACGCCTGACAACCTCGGCAAGTACGCCAAGATCGAGGCCTTCGCCCGCAAGCATGGCATCGACTTCTACCCCGCCGGCACCGGCATCTCGCACCAAGTGATGGTCGAGCAGGGGTACGTCGTCCCGGGCTCGATGGTCGTCGGCTCCGATTCGCACTCAAATCTCTACGGCGCCCTCTGCTGCCTCGGCACACCCGTCGTCCGCACCGACGCCGCCAGCCTCTGGGCCACCGGCGTCACGTGGTGGCAGGTGCCGCCCGTCGCGCGCGTCATGCTCAAGAACAAGCTCCGTCCCGGCGTCGTCGGCAAGGACATCATCGTCGCTCTCTGCGGCCTCTTCAACAAGGACGAAGTCCTCAACCACGCCGTTGAGTTCCACGGCGACGGTATCGCCTCGCTCACGGTCGATCAGCGCATGTCCATCGCCAACATGACCACCGAGTGGGGCGCACTCGTCGGCGTCTTCCCGTTCGACGAGATCCTGCGCGATTACCTCTACGGCCGCGCCGACTACTTCGCCGCCGGCCGCCGCCCCGGCACGCGCCGCCCCGATTCTCTCGGTTCCTACACACGTGCCGACGTTGACAAGTGGTGGTCCGGCCGCGCAGCCCTCGCGCCTGATGCCGGCGCAACCTACGCCGTCGAACTCGAACTCGACCTCGCCACCATCGTCCCGTACGTCTCCGGCCCCAACGACGTGAAGACCATGCACGCGCTGCCGGAGATCGAGACCAAGCGCGTCAAGATCAACAAGGCCTGGCTCATGTCCTGCGTCAACGCCCGCTACGAAGACATCGCCGCCGCCGCCGCCGTCATGCGCGGCCAAAAAGTCGCCCCGGGCGTCGAGTTCTACCTCGCCGCCGCTAGCGCCGATGTCCAGACCCGTGCCAAATCCGATGGCCACTGGCAGACCCTCCTTGATGCCGGCGCGATCGAACTCCCCCCCGGCTGCGGCACCTGCATCGGGCTCGGCGCCGGAACCATCAAGGCCGGCGAGGTCGGCATCTCTGCCACCAATCGCAATTTTGAAGGACGCATGGGCGACCGCGCGGGCCTCGTCTACCTCGGCTCCCCGGCCGTCGTTGCCGCCAGCGCCGTCGCCGGTTACATCTGCTCGCCGACGAAATTCGACGCTCCCACCGCGAAGTTCTCGATCCGAACGCCGCCCCGCATCGCATCCACCAAACCATCGGCCGCCACCGTCATTGCCGGCTTCCCCGCCACCGTCCGCGGCCGCCTCCTCTGGCTCGATAAGGACAACCTCAACACCGACGGCATCTTCGCCGGCAAGCACACCTACAACGACAAGATGACCCCGCAGGAGATGACCACCGTCATCTTCGAGAACTACGACCCCGATCTCCGCTCGCTCGCCAAGCCCGGCGATGTCATTGTCAGCGGCAAGAACTTCGGCACCGGATCCTCTCGTGAGCAGGCCGCCACCGCCCTCAAGTTCTTCGGCATCCCCTGCGTCATTGCCGCCAGCTTCAGCGAGACCTACAAGCGAAACGCCTTCAACAACGGCTTCGTCTGCTTCGAATGCCCCGAACTCGTGGAGCATTTACGCACCTCTCCGAAGGCCAATACCACCACCCCCTCCGGCAAAACCATCCTCGCCGGCGACATCGAGATCGACTACGCCAAGTCCACCC
>JBOHNM010000055.1:0-23867 GCA_050730675.1 Phycisphaerales bacterium
CCGCCGCGCGGCACTCCCGCGCATCCACGAGGGCGGGCGCGTGGTGCGCGACAGCGAGGACAGGACCCACCGCCACGATCACGCCGCGGCGACACCCGCGCCCCCCGGCTCGCACGAACTCAACTGATCGTCAGCGTCGGGCGTGTCGCGCCGGTGCGGATCGACGACAGCGCCACCTGGCCCTCGACGGCCCGCACGAGCTGGTCCAATTCATTTGCCAGCGTGGTGTTCCCCTGCCAATTGGCGCTGGGGTCGCCGCTGTCGGAGTTCTTGCGCAGGGCCATGTTGATCGGCACGGCGCCCAGGAACGGCACGCCGATGCGCTGGGCCATGAGCTGCGCCCCACCGCGGCCGAAGATGTCGTACTCCTTGCCGTCGTCGCCGATGAAGTACGACATGTTCTCGACCACGCCCAGCACGTCGATGCCGAGCTGCTGGAACATGCGGATCGCCCGCACCGCGTCGTCCTGCGCCACCTTCTGCGGCGTGCAGACCACGACCGCACCGGTGAGCTTCATGAGCTGCGCCATGGTCAGCGAGACGTCGCCCGTGCCCGGCGGCAGGTCGATCACCAGGTAGTCCAGCGCACCCCACTGCGTCTGCTCGGCGAGCTGCTTGAAGGCGCCGTGGGCCATCGGCCCGCGCCAGATCAGCGGCTTTTCGGGATCGACCAGCTTGCCGATGGTCATCGCCTTGACACCGTGGACGAAAAACGGCTGGAGCATGTTGCCGACGAGGTTGGCATCCATCCCGCCCAAGCCGAGCATCGTCGGCAGCGACGGGCCGTAAATATCGCCATCGAGGAGCCCCACCGCGTGCCCGTGCTGGGCCAGCCCGACGGCGAGATTGACGGCAACGGTGCTCTTGCCGACGCCACCCTTGCCCGCGCCCACGGCGATCACGTGCTCGACGTCGGGCATCAGTGGGGCGCTCGCCTGCATCCCGCCCCCGCCGGAGCCGCCGCGCGGGGAAGCCGGAGCCGCCCCGTTTGGCCGAGCGGCCTGATCCAGCGGCACAACCTTCGGGGCCGTGGCCGGGCCGCCGAATTGGATCGTCACTTGGCTCAGCGGCTCGCCCGCCGCGTGGGCCACCTGTCGGACCAGCGACTCGGCCCCGCGGCGGAGCTGGGACTGCTGGGAGTCGGAGAGGCCCGATACAGGGATGGTCGCGGTCAGGATGCCGTCACAGACCGCAACCTTTGACACCACCCCAGCCTCGGCAAGGGTCTGTCCCGTCGGCAGGGACAAGCCCCCCAACACTTCCACCAATGCCTGTTTTTCCAGTGCCATCCGGGCCTCGCTTTCGACCGATCCTATGCGTGCGGCAACGGTTTCAGCCCCTTTACGGCCGGCAATACGCTTGTAGCTCGGGCGTTGTCCTGATGCCCGGGCGCAGGGCCGAAAGGATGCGCATCGGGTTTCAACGGTTCACCGCCTTTCAGGAGCCCAGCCCATGACACGCTTGAACGGTTCAACGCTCTTCCGCGGCACACTCGTTCTCGTCGCCGCCGTCGGCATGGCCGCGTCCATTGCTCAGGCCCAGCCCCCGGCAAATGACCCGCTGAAAGGCCCGAAGGTTCAGCCGCGCGATGTGCCCGGTGATCACGGCCAGTTCGGCGAGGCCCGCAAGGACAAGAAGGGCGGCAACGTCGAGATCCCGCGGCCCATGTTCATGCGGATCATCAACGCAACCCTCGGCGCCGACGATGCTGCGGTGGACATCAAGCTGACCGACGCGCAGCGTGAGAAGATCAAGACGCTCAACGACGACTTCGAGAAGAAGGCCCGCGAGTACCGCCAGGCCCACGCCAAGGAATTCGCGGAAATGCAGAAGGAAATGGGGGGCGCTCCCGGCCGTGGCGGCGCCGACCGCAAGCCCGGCAAGGGTGCCGGCGATGCGCCGGCCAAGCGTCAGGCGCCCGATGCCGCAAAGCCCGGCGATGAGATGGCCCCTGCCAAAGAGATGACCCCCGAGCAGCGCGAGAAGGTGATCGATAAGTACCGCGAGCTGCGCGAGGGCGCGCCCATGCCCGAGGATGTCCGCACCGCGATCTGGACACAGCTCTCCGACCCGCAGAAGAAGGCTGTGCAGACCAAGATCGATGCGGTTCGCGACGACATGCTCAAGCGCCGTGCCGACGCCGAGACGCAGCGCAAACTCAAGAAGCAGGGCGATGGCGACTCAAAGCAGGATGCCAAGCGGGAAGAGATGCGCAAGAAGCTCGAGGGGATGACACCCGAGGAGCGTGAAAAGGCCATCCAGGAAATGCGCAAGCGTCGCCAAGACAAGCAGCCGGGCGAGCCGCTACCGGCCCCGACCCCGCCGAAGTGATCAGATTTGCGAACGTTTTATGAACAACCTCCCCCATCAACGCGGGAGAGGTTTTGCTTTGGGTGGAAGTTCTGTACCAAAATGGCTTGCCATCGCCGCCAGCGGTGGTAAGCTAGAGGTGTGCAAGGAAGAGCGTGGGCGCGTTTCGGCGTGTTCATGGTATGAAGGAGGGCGTTTTTTACATAGCTTACATCCAGTTTTCAGGGCCCAGCCTCGTTGGGATCCGTGGGAGTCGCGTTGAGGAGACCGACAACCGAACCGGGTTTTCAACAAAGATTCAAGCAGGCTGGAAGAAGTAGGACGATACCTGATAAACTGGACAAGATCTCTCTCTCCTCCAGCGGGGCGCCGTCTTGCGATGGCGCCCTGCTTGTTTTTGCAATCTTCATTCCGTGATCGGGGGACGACGCTCCCCGATCGTGGTTATCGGGCGTCTCATCCGTCTCCAAAGACCTCTCGCCTGCGGTCCGACAACGCGGCCCTACGCTGACCTGCGCAAAGGCGCACGGAGCGTGACGCGATGAGCGACGGACTGGTGGTCGTCACGGGCGCGGCGGGGTTCATCGGCTCGCACGTGTCGCGGGCGCTGATCGCCCGGGGCCAGCGCGTGCTCGGCATCGACAACTTCGATCCGTTCTACCCGCGGGCCCGCAAGCAACTCAACCTTGAACTCATTGGTGTGCCGAGCAAAGCCGGCGGTGCATTTGAGCTGGTCGAGATAGATATTTGCGACGCAAAGACCCTGTGCGAACTGCTCGTGTCGCGCAAGCCCCACGGCGTGATTCACCTGGCCGCCAAGGCCGGTGTACGCCCGAGCTTGGCGAACCCCTCGGGGTATATGCACGCGAACGTGACGGGGACCTCGAGCGTGCTGGAGGCGGCGAAGGCCGCGGGCTGCTCGCGCGTCTCGATGGCCTCCAGCAGCTCGGTCTACGGCAACTGCAAAGTTGTGCCATTTATCGAAACGATGGATGTGAGCGAGCCGATCTCGCCGTACGCCGCCAGCAAGCGGGCGTGCGAGCTGCTCGCCTTCACGCACCACCACGTGACGAAGATGCCCACGGCGTGCCTGCGGTTCTTCACGGTCTACGGGCCAGGTCAGCGCCCGGACTTGGCGATCGGCGCGTTCATGGGCAAGATCGCGCGGGGCGAGGCGATCACCATGTTCGGCAACGGCGACACCAGCCGCGACTACACCTTCATCGACGACATCGTCGCGGGCGTGCTGGCGTCGTACGACCGCATCGAACACTTCGGCTACCGCGTGTGGAACCTGGGCAACAGCCGTCCGGTGAAGCTTGACGAGATGATCGACACGGTGGCTCGCGTCGTCGGCAAGCCCGCGCGGATCGAGCACTCGCCGATACAGATGGGCGATGTGGAGCGGACATTCGCGGATCTGACGCGATCAACGGCGGAACTGGGTTACAAGCCGACGACAAACCTCGACGTCGGGGCCGCGGCACAGTGGAAGTGGATGCGGGAGAAGGCACCGGGGACTGGGCACTAGACAATGGACATCCGCAGTTATCGCTTCGGCGGCGGGTCTTCCGTCCGCACCGTAATGATCAACTTGCCGTCCTTGGTGTCGAGTCCCAGCAGCCGCACGTGCCGGCCGTCGGGGAGTCGCAGCAATGGGCTCTTGAGCGCGGCACGCGAGCCGGCGAGGACCTGCAGAATTTCTTTCATCTGCGGCATCGACTGCAGCTGCGCCGGGATCCGGTCTTGCGTGTCCAGCATGCCGTTGGGCTCGCCGCCGGATCCGATCACCAGGCGCGTGGGGATCGGCAGGCGCCCGACCTGGAGCGACGATGCGGGGAGCCACAGCGAACCATCGGCGTGGACCTCGGGCGCGATGGCGGCGGCGGCGAAGAACTCGCCCTTGGGTCCGCCGCGGGCGATGTGGGCGCCGATCACAATCCGGCTCCCGTCGAAGTGCGCTTGCACCTGGCGCACTTCCGGCGGCCAGTCCTTGAGCGCGCCCTGCTGAGCGAGCCACTGCGGCAGGCGCGCGTTGAGCCAGGCATTGGCATCGTCGGGCGCCAGCGACATCGACCACGGCCGCGCCCGCTCGTCCGCGCTGGCCCCCTGGCGCACGGCCGAGAGGACGGTCGTTAGGTTGTCCTCGATGAGCTTGGCCTTGGCGAGCGTCTGCGGCGACTGCACATCGACACTCCGCCACCACGACGGCGGCCCGCGCATGAGCATCATGCCCAGCGCCACCGCCCCGGCGCTCAGCGCGGCCAGCACCAGCAGCGTCACCACGACGATGCGTCGCGCGGACCAGCGCCGGCGTTTGGCGGCCTCGGCCATCGCTCGGATCATCCGGCCGTAGGCCGCGGAGAGCAAGTGCGCGGAGCGAAAATACGCGGGCGTCTAGATCAACTGTGACACGAGCATCGCCCCCGAAACAACCGCCGCCGCGACCACGCTCCAGCACGCCCACCGCCGCAGTTGCGTCGCAGCGGCGGTACGCAGGCCCCACAGCGAACCCATCGCATGCCAGACCAGGAATCCGACAAGCGTGAGGACCAACCCGACCGCGGCGAAGAGCCACTCGGGCGTGCCGAGCCAGATCATGTCCTGCGTGTCGCCGGCCGGACGGATAACGCCCGACGCCAGGTACAGACCGTTGGCGATGAGACAGAACCCCGTGAACGCCCGCAACCATCGCGCCAGCGGGAGCTGCGTGTAGTACGCGACGGTGGCGAAGAGCGCCGGTATCACCACGCCGATGAGCGGGCCGCACCAGACAACAAAGAGCGGGTGCGGGTTGGGCGAAACATCCGTGCGGCTGATGGCCAGCGGCGAGAGCACGACGCGCACGACCTTGCCGCCCGAGCACCACGCGCCGATCGCGTGTCCGAGTTCGTGCACGGCCATGAACAACAGCCAGAAGAGCATGGCTGTAGCGACGATGAGGATCGCGCCGGTCACCGCACGATCGGCCGCACGATGTGAACCCGCCTCGGTCATTGCGGCATCATCGGTCCGAAGACACGGAGCGCACAAGTGGGGGGAATGAAAAAAGCCCCGGGCAATGCCCGGGGCTTGAAGAGTCGGGAAGCACAATCGGATCAACGCTTGGAGAACTGGAAGCGACGGCGGGCGCCGGCCTGGCCGTACTTCTTACGCTCGACCTCGCGGGCGTCGCGGCTGAGCATGCCGGACTTGCGGAGGGCGGGCTCGGTGCCCGGATCGTAATCCTTGAGGCAACGGGCGAGGCCCATCATGATCGCACCGGCCTGGCCCATGTAGCCGCCGCCGTTGACGCGGATGCGGACCTCGAGCTTGCCCTGGGTGCCGGTCACCTTGAGGGGGGCGTAGCAATCGGAGCGGTCGCGGTCCTCGGCGAAGTACTGCTCGATGGTCTTGGTCTTGTCGCCGGTGAGGCAGATCAGCACCTTGCCCTCGCCGCTGGTGGCGGGCTTGATGCGGACCCGGGCGACGCCGCGCTTGCGGCGGCCGACGCCCCACCACCACCCACCCTTGGCGGGCTTGGGCTTGGCAATGGGCTTCTCCTCGATGACCGCGGCGGGGGCCGCGGGGGCGGGAGTGGAGCCGAGGGTGAGGCCGGCGGTTTCGGGCTTGGACTTCTTGGTCGTCTCGGGCATGTTTGGCTCGTTTGGGTCAGTCGCGCTGAGCGCGTCGTGTGCGAAAGTTCAGGTGGCGATCAAACCTTCAGGGTCTCGGGCTTGTGCTGGGCGTGGGGGTGGTCGGCGCCGGCGTAGACCTTGAGGTTGCTGAGCATGACGCGCCCGAGGCGGTTCTTGGGGAGCATGCGCTTGACGGCGTTCTCGATGAGCAAGTCGGGCTTGCTCTCGCGGACCTGGCCGTAGGTGCGGTGCTTGAGGCCGCTGGGGTAACCGGTGTACCAGCGGTAGAGCTTCTGGTCGGCCTTCTTGCCGGTGAGCACGACCTGCTTGGCGTTGGTGATGACGACGAAGTCACCACAGTCGATGTGGGGGGTGTAGTCGGGCTTGTGCTTGCCCATGAGCACGACCGCGATCTCGGAGGCGAGGCGACCGAGGGACTGGCCGGTGGCGTCGAAGTGCTTCCACTTCTTGCTCGCCTCGCCGAACTTGTGCATGCTGGTTTCGCGACGCATGACCGACTCCTGACTTTGCCCGGCGGAAGGCCGACGGGCGGTGATGCCGCAAAAGGGGTGGAGACACGGGCCGATGGCCGTGCCTGCACGTCCTGTGCGGGCTTGCTCGCCGCCTACCGGGCGGGGCGGGCCGTGGTTCTCGAGTCCACGGCAGGATTGAGGGGACGGGTCCCGCGGAAGCGGGATTCGAGGGCGGAAGTATTGGGGGCCGGGGCGGGGGGGTCAAGTGCGGGGTTGAAGCGGATGGACCGGCCCGGCGGGCGGATTCTGTCTCGCCGGGAGGGGAGAGGCCCGATGATTGGGTGCCATGAAAGAGTCCCCCGATCCCGGCTCCCGTTCGATCGCCCGGTTCTGCTGGCTGGCCGCCCTGGTGCTGTTCGCCACCATCGTGGCGGTGCAGCAAGGGGTCTTCGAGGGGAGCGCCAAGAACGTCGCCCATGCCAAGGGGGGAAAGGTCGAGATCCAGCCGCCGTCGGGCGAGGTGCTGATGCTGGGGCGCATCTGGGTCAAAACCATTCGGCACCAGAAGCCGGTCAAGGGGTCGTTCGAGGACCGGATGCTCAAGATGGAGATGGACTTCTTCGCAGCGACCGACGCCGATCGGCTGCGGATGGTGCCCGTCGCCGGTGAGCTGTGGGGGAAGGAAGAGGTTGATGCACGGCTGCACGCGCTGGAGATGAAGCTCCCGGCGGATTCGCCGTTGCGATCGGACCTAGCGGTGCTCGAGCGGATCTACAGCGGAGAAAAAACCGACCGCAATGCCCCGGAGGTCAAGACCTTTCTCGAGCGCCACACCTACTTCGCCGAGCTGGCGCTAAGTCATGGATTGGCAGACACCGACCCCGCGCGGGCCAAACTGATCACCGGCGGCGAGGCAGCCGTCGTGATGATGACGCTGGGGATGTGCATCTACGTGCTGGTGATCGGGCTCGGGTTTCTGCTGCTGATCGTGTGGTCGATCCTTGTGCTGATGGGTCGCGTCAAGCTCCGGTACATCGCACCAGCGACGGGCGGCAGTCTGGGCATCGAGATCTTCACGGTCTTCCTGGGCGGTTTCGCGCTGCTGAAGGTGGCGGCGGCTTTGGTCGGGCTGGTCGTCACCGACGCCAAGGCGGCGCACGCCATCGTGATGCTGCTGCAATGGTCACTGGTGCTGATCGTCCTGTACCCCAAGTTCCGCGGCTATCCGCTGGGCGAGAGCTGGCGGCGGCTGGGGTTCCACACCGGCACGGGCGTCTTCCGCGAGATCGGCGCGGGCGTGCTGGGGTACATCGGATCGCTGCCGCTGATGATCATGGGGCTCGTTGCGGCGTTTTTCCTCATGCTGGTCTGGGGGGCGATTTCCCATGCGCTGGGGTACGAGCCGGAGGGCGCGTCCAACACGCTGATCGACATGATCGCCAAGATGGACTGGTGGGAGATGCTGCTGCTGGGCACGCTTGCGCTGATATGGGCGCCGATCGTCGAGGAGTTTGTCTTCCGCGGCGGCCTGCTCCGCGATCTTTCTTCGCGCGTTTGGGGGATTGTCGCGGCGATCCTGACATCCTTCTTCTTCGCCTTCGCGCACGGCTATCCGATCGTGCTGCTGCCGATCCTGATGGGCCTGGCGACGGGTTTCGCGCTCATCCGCTACTGGCGCGGCTCGATCATCGGGTGCATCACGGCGCACTGCATCCACAACACCTTCGCGATGACGATGCTCTACATCGTGTCGCAACTGCTGAAGGATTGAGCGGCTCAGCCGCATTCGCACGTGCGAGCATGGAAATCCGTCAGGTCCTGCAGCATCGCGCCGATGCGGAGGATCGTGTCCTCGCCCAGCGCCGGGCCAATGAGCTGCACGCCCACGGGCAGGTCGCGCCCGCTCTGGGGCTCGTGCTGGAAGCCCGCGGGGATCGTCAGGCCGGGGAGGCCGGCGAGATTGATTCCGACTGTGTACACATCTTCGAGGTACATCGCCAGCGGGTCGTCGGTCTTCTCGCCGATGCGAAAGGCGGGGCCGGGGGCCGCGGGCATAAGAATCGCCTGGCAGCCGGCCGCGAATGCCCGGTCGTAGTCCTGCTTGATCAGCCGGCGAGTCTTGAGGGCCGTGGTGTAGTACGCGTCGTAGTAGCCGCTGGAGAGCACGTGCGTGCCGAGCATGATGCGCCGCTGCACCTCGGCGCCGAATCCCTCCGAGCGTGAGCGGCAGTAGAGGTCCATCAGGCCCTCATCGGGCTTGGGCCGGGCGCGGCGGCCGTAGCGCACGCCGTCGAAACGGGCGAGGTTCGATGATGCCTCGGCCGGGGCGATGATGTAGTACGCCGCGATGCCGTGGTCGATGTGGGGCAGGTCCACGTCGATGACCTTGGCGCCGCTCGAGCGCAGCAGCTCGATGGTGCCGCCGAGCGCTTCGGACACGCCATGCGAGTTGGCGGGGCTGTGCGCCTGGCGTGGCACGCCGATGGTCAGGTCCGTCAGCTTCTCGCACACACGCTCGTGGAATCGCGGGTGATCGAGTTGGGCACTCGTGGAATCATGGGGATCGTGGCCGCAGATGACGTCAAGCACCAGCGCGGCGTCCTCGCACGTGCGGGCGAACGGACCGATCTGGTCGAGACTGCTTGCATAGGCGACGAGCCCCCATCGCGAGACGCGTCCATACGTGGGCTTGATGCCCACGACGCCGCAGTGCGAGGCCGGCTGGCGGATGGAGCCGCCGGTATCGGAGCCGAGGGCGATGGGCACGATGCGGGCGGCGACGGCCGCGGCGGAGCCACCGGACGAGCCGCCGGGGATGCGATCGGGGTCCCAGGGATTGCGCGTGGGGCCGCGGAAGGAGTGCTCGGTGCTCGAGCCCATCGCGAACTCGTCGCAGTTGGTCTTGCCGATGATCACCGCGCCGGCGTCGATGATCTTCTGCGCGGCGGTCGCGGTGAAGGGCGAGTGGTAGTTCTCGAGGATGCGCGAGCCGCAGGTAGTGCGACCCCAAGAGAGACAGATGTTGTCCTTGATCGCGACCGGGACGCCGGCGAGAGGACCGGGGTCGCGTCCAGCGGCGACAAGGGCGTCGATGGCCGCAGCCTGCTTGAGGGCCTCATCGTGGAAGGTCTCGGTGAAGATGTTGAGCAGCGGGTTGAGCGTGGCGGCGCGGGCGAGCGCCGCCTTGGCGGCGTCAACGGCCGAAGCCTTGTCGGAGCGGACGGCCGCGGCGAGCGCGACAGCGGAGAGGTCCAAAAGATGCTGGCTCACGCGCCTCCCCCTTCGCCGAGAACCTTGGGAACTTTGATGAACGGCGGATGGGAATCAGGGGCCATGTCCATCAGGACCTGGTTGGCGATGGTGGGGCCGGGGGTGTCGTCATCCAGCCGACTGGTCATTTCCAGGGGGGTGCTGAGGGGCTCGACATCGGCGAGGTCCAGAGACTGGAGCCGCTCCACGTAGGTGAGGATGGCGGCCAGGCGACCCCGCTCCCGTTCGGCCTGCTCGTCGGTGATCGCTAGGCGGGCCAGGCGAGCGACCTTGCGCACATCCTGCGTGGAGAGGTGGTAAGGGGGCTGGGAAGATGGGGTACCACCGGGCATGGGACGAGTTTAGCGGGTGCTGCAAGCGACCCGACCGGCTTGCCAACGATGGAGTACCGGAACGGCCGATGCAACCGAACCCCCGCGGCGGGGTATGCCTGGTGAACCGGCAAGGTGCCGTATGGGGCTTAAGGTGCGCACTGGCGGCGGGCAGAACGGTCGGCGCGGCTTCACTTTGGTGGAGTTGCTGGTGGTCATCGCGATCATCGGGCTGCTGATCGGCATCGGCATGCCCGCACTGGCCAAGGCACGTGAGAGCGCGCGGCGCACCAAGTGCCTCGTGAATCTGCGCTCGTTCGGCACGGGGCTGGAGATGTACTTCAAGGACAGCAAGGACCTGCTCCCCAAGGTGCTGCCGTTCTACCCGTCGACCGGGACGCCAAGCAACGACGGGCAACTGCTGGATGTGATGACACGGTACATCGACGCCAACGCGCCGGTGCGCGAGGACCCGAACGATCCGAACTCGCCGTACATCCCGGTTGACCCATATTTTTGCCCCAGCGACAAGGGGCCCGACGCGGGTCGGGCGCTGGGAGTGAGCTACGAGTACTACCCCGGGTACCTGATGCTCATCCGCGAACTGCGGATGGACCCCAGCCCGGCACGGAGCGTGACGGTCTACTACACCAACTATCCCAAGACGCCGGTCATGGCGGATGCCAAGCCGTTCCACCAGGCGATCAACTCGGTGGGGCAGAACGCCCTGTACTTCGGGAGCTGGGCGGTCGATTGGTACGTGGAACCGCCGCCGCCGCCGCCGGAATGGCTCACGGATCCGCCGACGAACCCTTAGTCGCATGACGAAAGATCACATAACCCGTGACGTTCTGATTCAGGATTAGGCACGCAGTTGGGGAATATCGCATGAGCTCGCAAGATCCGTCCAAGCCGAGCCAGCGCCTGATCCAGCCCGGGGACTTCGGGCCCTCGAACGTCAAGAGCCTGTACAAATACCGCAAGCCGGCATCGGAGAGCCTCTCGGACATCGCCGGCTCGGTCGCGGACTTCTTCCGCCGCCCGCTCGTCAAGCGCGCTTCGACCGCGGTGCTGGCGCTCGCGCTCATCGGCGGAGGCATCTGGGCGTACATGGAACTGCGCCCGCGCCCGACGCCCGACTACGCCGAGGATGACCTCGAGGACGTGCTGGACTACACGCTGCTGACCGAGGACTTCAACAAGCTGCCAATCGAAGAGCGGCTCAAGCTGATCAAGGAACTGGTCTCGCGGATGAAGGGGATGGACGGGTCGGACTCGGCGCTGCTGGCGGCGTTCGCCGCGGGCATCAGCGGCAAGATGCGCGACCAGCTCATGAAGAACGCCGACAAGCTGGCGATCGATGTGTGGGATAAGTTCGCGATGGAGTACGAGAAGGTGCCGCCGAAGGAGGCCGACGCCTACCTGGACAAGGCGGTGATCGACTTCACGGAGATGATGGAGGATATCGCGGGGGTGAGCCGCGACATCAGCCCGGCCAAGCGGCTGTCGGACGCCAAGAGCCAGGCCAAGCGCGACGCCGACCGGATGAAAGAAACTTCAGCCGAATCGGTGCGGGCCGACCGGGTGGGCGGGTTCTTTGACCTGATGAACAAGCGCGGCTCCAAAGAAACCACTCCGGCGCAGCGCGGTCGGATGACCAAGTTCGGCCAGGACATGACGCGCCACCTGCGAAATCAGGACGTGAGCACGGGCAAGCCGAAAACGCCGGGTGAACCAAGCGGGACGCCCAGTGCGCCCGCGGTTCCGGCCGCACCTGCCCCGGCCACTCCCGGAACGCCGGGTTAATCGGCGTTAACCCCGAGCTCGGGCGTTGTCGCTTGCGGAAAGACGGGCTAGATTGAATGCTCGGTCCGCGTTGTTCGTGGCCCGTGATGGGAGTTTGTGCGCGCCTTGGCCAACCGGATGTTGTCGCTGTGTTCGCGCGAGACTTCGGGACGCGCACTGATCCCGCAGATTGATGGGCTGCGCTTCTTCGCGATCGGGGCGGTGCTGCTTTTCCATATCGACGCGTATGTCGCCAAGCGCATGACCAACCCCGTCGGCGGCGGGGGGCCCGAGCCGCCGGGGCACCTCTCGGGGAACCTGCTGCACACGCTGATGGGCAGCGGCTTCTTTGGTGTTCACCTTTTCTTCGCGATCAGCGGGTTCGTCCTGGCGCTGCCCTTCGCGTCGCACTACCTGCGCGGCGGCGCGAAGCCGGAGATCGGCAAATATTTCCTGCGGCGTTTCACGCGGCTTGAGCCGCCGTACTTTGTGCACCTGCTGGTGATGTGGGTGGGCTTCACGCTCATCGCGCAGCACGGCGTCGGTGACTCGCTCGGACACCTGGTTGCCTCTCTTTTCTACTGTCACAATGCGGTGTACGGCAAGCCAAGCACGATCTCGATCGTGGTGTGGTCGCTGGAGATCGAGGTGCAGTTCTACATCCTGGCGCCGCTGCTGTCGTGCGTGTTCGCGGTGCGGCCGACGTGGGTCCGCCGCGGGGTCATCGCGGGCGCGATGCTGGCCATCGGCGCGGCGCAGGCGTGGTCGCCGCTCTCCATCCGGCACGGGCTGAGCATTCTGGACACGGCGCACTTCTTCCTGTGCGGCTTTCTGCTGGCGGATCTGTACCTGGTGAGTTGGAAGACGCCGGCGCGCCGGCCCCTGCTGTGGGATCTGCTGGCGCTGGTCGGCGCGGCGGCGATGATCGCGGGGCTGGTGGCGTGGTCGGGCGACGGGACGGTCGGCCATGATTGGCGCCCGCACGTACTGCTGCCGTGGTCCGTCCTGGCGTTGTACGCGGGGGCGCTGCGGGGTCGCTTGCTCAACGCGTTTGTCAGCAACGGTTGGGTCTTCACCTTTGGCGGGATGTGCTACACCTGCTACCTCTGGCACATACCGGTCATCATCGGCGCGGGGTATGTCGTGCGCCGGCTCGTCCCCCGTTTCGATGCTCACGAGCTGAACTTCGCGGTCATGGCCCCGGTAGCGCTGGCGGCGGTGGTCGTCGTGACGGGGGTGCTGTTCGTGCTGCTCGAGAAGCCGTTCATGCGCAAGGACTGGCCGCAGCGCGCTTGGCAACGACTGAGCGGGCGCGGGGTGAAACCTGTGATTTCCGTGGGCGTGCCCACGTCGCAAACCCAGGCACTGCGTCCCGTCGTGATCAACACGACTTTGGTGCCATCGCCGTTGCCAACCCCGGACGCCGCCACAAGGGGCTAGATGCCGGCATGCATGGCACCCGTCCACGTTGTATTGGCCGAATGCGTGAGGGGGTCGCCGATCGGTTGCCCGCTCAACCCCGGGCGACCAACTCACCTTTGAGTCGGTCGGCAATTCGGAGCGAGAGCGCTAGGATCTGGAACATCGAGTTGGCCTGGCTCGCTGTGACGCATGTGCTGCTGCTGGCGATGAAGAGGTCGTCGAATCCGTGGACGTTGCAGTCGGGCGTGACGACGCCGTCGGAAGGGTGCCGCGACATGCGGGTAGTGCCGACCTGGTGGAATCCGTCCCCGACCTGGTCGCGGATGCTCTGCTCGAGATCGCCGGCGATGTACCTGAGCTGGCCGCAGTTGTTGCGTCGCAGGTGCTCGTCCCAGTGGCGGTGGGCGTCCAGGACGCCGCGCACGTCCTGCTCGCAGTAACGGAGGTCGATGTTGAGTCGGCGGAGGCCCATCTCGTCGCGCTCGTCGGCGAGAGTGACGCGGCTGTCGGGGCTGGGAATGCCTTCGCCGAAATAGTGGAGGTTGTAGATGTTCGAGCGGCTGTACTGGAAGAAGCCGGGCACTTTGCGCTGGGCGAGATAGCGTTTGTAGCCGAAGGTCGGGATGAACACGGCGGTGCGGGGCAGGTCGCGCACCATGTTCAGCACGTGCGACGCCACGCTGCCGTGTTTCTCGCCCTTGACGGCGGACTTGCGGATGGCCTCCGAGGCGAGGAACTTTCCGAGGGGGGAACTGAGGATGAGGTAGGCGAACGACAGGATGCCGTTGCCGTGGGCCGGATCGCTGATCTCCGAGTTGACGAGCCACGACACGATGTTGGGGAGTTTGGCGCGGTGCTGGAAATCGCGGGTGAAGGAGAATCGCCGCCGGGCGTAGACACCCTCGGCGTCCCGATCGAAGCCGAAAACCGTGGCTCGCGGCGGTGTCGAGAACTGCACCTCGGCGATCCGGCCGGAGACATGGCCGGTGTAGAAGCGGCCGAGCATTCCGGAGTGGTTGCCGATGCCGCCGGCGTGCACACGGTCGGACGCCAGCAGGAGCCGCGTGGTGTTGAGCCCGCCGGCGGCCAGGACGTAGCGCCGGGATTGCAGCCGCACCTGCTTGCCCGAGAGCGCGCGGGCGTGGATGCACTCAACGCGGTCCTCGCCCTGTGGGCAAGCGATTTCTGTGCACGTGAGCCCGTGGAAGAGCTTGAGCCGCGGCGCATCTTTGAGGCCGTCCGCATAGACCCTGCCGAAGTTCATCACCGACCAGCGCTCGAGCGTCGAGCTGAGCACATCGCCGTCGGACAGGCCCGGGACGATCGACGTCTGGGTCACGCCCGGGAGCTTGCGGATGTCGAATTCGGGGTGGCCGGCATGCAGGTAGGCACACGTGCGCACGAAGAACGGTTCGAGCGTCGCGTAGTCGATCGGCCATCGCGAGTGGGGGATGTGGGGTCGGTCGTCGAAATCGACGGGGTCGAAGGGGACGACGCGCCCGCCCCAGATCACCGACGTCCCGCCGAGCTGACGCCGGGTGCATTCGTTCATAGGCGGATGGACCGCGGGATCGAATTTCACCGCGTCGGCGAGCGCCTGGACGCGCGGGGAGTACGCGGGGCCACCGCTCTCGATCAGGTTGACCTCCAGGCCGGCGCGGCTGAGTTCGAGGGCGATCACGATGCCCGCGGCCCCCGCGCCGACGACCGTCACGTCCGCCTTCAGCACCGCGTCGTTGTCGAGGCTCTCCGCATCGATGAGCATGCGATCAACCTTGTGCAGGAGCGGCGGCCAGTCCCGCGGCGACCGATCGCTCTTGCTCGTTCAGCGGCGGCTGCTCGATGGCGGCGACGTTGGCGTTGATGTGCTCGGGGCGCATCATGCTCGGCAGGATGGCGCTGACACCCGGCGTGTCGCGCAGGAAGCGCAGGGCGAGCGACGCTACGTAGGCGGGATCGGTCGGGAGCCCCGCGGAGGCGAGCCGATCCAGCAGCTCTCGGTTACCGAAAACCCGACCGTTGGTGAACGGCTGGCGGGCGATGAACGCGACACCCATGGCGCGTGCCAACGGAAGGACTGTCGCGAGCGGCTGCTGATCGACGATCCCGGCATTGACCTGGACGGCGGAGATCCCCGAGCCGCCCGAGCCGAGCACGCGCGCGGCGAATTCGGCGTCGCTCGACACGCCGTAGAACCGGATCTTGCCGGCGTTTTTGAGTTCGGCGAGCTTCTGAAACACATCGGCCCGGTCGGCCACCGCGATCGGCGGCTCGTGCAGATAGAACAGGTCGATCGCGTCGAGACCCAGGCGGCCCAGGCTGGCATCGACACAGCGCCCGATGTAATCCGGCTCGAAATTCTGCGACCGCTGGGACGCCATGATCGCGCCGGCGGAGTTCTTGACGGCCTTGAGGCGCGTGACGAAGGGCCGCAGCAAGGGCTTCACCCAGCTCACCGCCCGCAGACCGGCGGAGAACGTGAAGCCGCACTTGGTGGAGATGACGACCGAATCGCGCCGGCCGGCGGTGACGGCTCCGAGGATGCGCTCGCTGCCTCCGAGGCCGTACATGTCGGCCGTGTCGAAGTAGGTGACGCCCTTGTCCAGCGCCAGTCGAATGGCCCGCGTGGATTGCCCCGAGCCTGCCCGCGATGCGACAGGCGCGCAGCCAAAGCCCAGCACGGAGACCTTCAGATTCGTAGACCCCAATGGTCGGTAGTGCATGATCACCTTCGCGCAGCGGCCGGGCGTGGCGGCGGGCTTACCGCACCGACGGCGTGCGGACCAGCGGGCGAGAGTCTACACGTGGAATCCTCGGGCCGCGAATTCACGATCTGGCGGCATGGATGTGCGACGCATCGACCCAGTGGATGGTGTAGCCCATCCCGCGCAACAGGTTGACAATCTCGTCGGGAGCCTTGGACAGGCCTCGCTTGGCAAGGATGCCGAAGTGGATCTCGACGAAGACATTGCGGCACGAGGGCTCGCGCAGCAGCGAGGCCATCCCGGTGAGAACCTCGAGCTCGAACCCCTCGACGTCCACCTTGACGAAGCTCGGTGCGGGGAGGTTCTCCTTCGCAACGGCGTCCTGCCCGGTATACACGGGAAGGTGAAGGAGCTTGGCGCCCGGAGCGGCGGGACCACCCTCGACGACGCGGCCGAGGGTGACATCTGAGTTGCCGACATCGAATGTCAACGTGCCGGACGAACTGCCCAAGCCGGCCTTGACCATGCGCACATTGGGCATCGCGCCGACGAGCCTGGCCATCTGCTCATAGCACGACGGCACCGGTTCGAACGCGACGACCTTCCCGCTGTCGCCCACGATCCTTGCAAACTGCTCGGTATAAAACCCGACGTTCGCTCCAACATCCCACACCGTGTCGCCCGCGCGAAGAGCGCCGAGCATCGCCTTGCCGAACCGCTCCTCGTAGCTGGACGAACTGCGGAATCTCGACAGCACGCGCGTCAGCCCGACCGAACGGGCGACATTGCGGAGCTTCACGACCGGACCCCAGGTGTGCAGCATGACAGGACTCCAGCATCTCTCGGCCCGACCGGCACGACAATCAACACTACCCGATCTTCATCGGACGAATCACTGAAGGTCTGCGACCGACCTCGCCGCCGGGCGCGGACGCACCGGACCTCGTCAACCATACACCTGCGAGGCGAAGTTCGGAAACGCTTCCGGGCGGCCAGGACGATCGAAGCGAGCAGAACTCTGAGCGCGCTTCACGGCGTGGTCGGAACGTTGGTGATCACCGTCTCGGGCGCTCGCTGCGACGGACGCGGAGCGAGCGGATTGGTCCGCAGGGCGGCTCCGGCGAGAGCGGGGTTCACGCCGCGCTGCACTGGACGGCCCTGCTTGGAACGGCTCATCGCCTCCGCGAGGGACTGTTGGTTGAATGCGCCGGTGGAGTTCGCGTTTGAGTTGGCGTCGCGGGCTCGCGCGACGGCCTGAGCGACCAGCGCGGGGTCGAGGCCGGGCGTTGCATCGTGGATCGGCGCCTGCTCGGCCGCGGCGGCTTGGGCGGCGGCGTCGAGCAACGCCTGCAGGGCCGGGCTTGACGCGATCATGCCGCTGCGTGTCGGCACTGCGTCCTCCGCGTCGGCGCCGGAGCGATTGAGGGCCTGCAGCACATCGTGACGGGAGAGATTCGTGGACCTGCCAACACTCGGATCGCCCAGGGCGATGGTGTTCTCGGTGGTCATCTGGGATGGGTCAATGCCATTGACTCGGACCGCACCGGGGCGGTCGGAGATGCCGCCACCACTCGCCAACGCAGCCGATGATCCGAGCGATGCGCTGCCGCCCACTCGCGCGCCGGCGCCCGTGCCGGAGAACGAAGCGACTCCTCCCGAGCCGCCGCCGGCGCCGGAAGCGCCGCCGAAGCTCGCAGCGGCCCCGCTGCCGCCTGAACCGCCACCCGAACTACCGCCGCCACCACCACCGCGCGCGGCACTGGCGCCTGCGCCACCGGTTGCCGGCGGTGTGGGCTGAGTGAACGAACCGGCAGAAATGCTCTGTCCAGAGGTGGTGTCAGGAAGATTCGTGCCCGGCACTGTCGCGGGCGGTGGAGCGGGCGGAGGCGGAGGAGGGGGTGGTGGGGGCGGCGAGGGTGTGACCACCGGAGGGATCACCACTGGCGGCGTCACCACGGGAGGTGGTGTCACGGGCGGGGGAGGAGGAGGGGGTGGGGGAGGTGGGGGTGCAGGCGGCGGGTTGGTTGCCGCGGCGGGCGTTCCGGGAATCGCCTGACGCACGCGGTACTGCTGGCCGAGCTGGATTCGCGGGTTCTGCAGCATCTGCTGCATGTAGGGGTTGAAGGAGTTGCGCAGGAACGGGTTCATGGCGGTGAGCAGGGGCTCGGTTTCAATGACGTTCCAGAGAATGATGCCGTCGGCGCCGGCGCTCAGTGGCGTCTCGACCATGAGGTGCATGTCGATGTTGTTCGCAGGCTGGAGGCCATAGGTGGGGTTTTCCTGCATGTAGTAGGTGCTGACCCAGATGTAAACCGGCTTGCCATTGCCGATCCGCTGAGCCTGCTGCACGTTGTAGCGGAGGTACCGATCCGCCTTGGTGGGTTCGTCTTCCCAGCGGGGACCGCTCGGGTTGGTGGGAACGGTGAAGTAGTACCAGTAGCAACTGGGCATCATGACGTCGAAGAGATCCGCGAGCCAAGGGATCTCCTGGGCGTAGAGGGCATCGCGGGCCGCGATGCTCGTGGGGAAGTCCGGATCGTGGTAGCCGTATCCCGGGTAGGCATAGAGGCCGAACTTGGCGTTCGGCCGCAGTCGCTTCATCTCGCCGATCGTGCGGACGAAGTACTCGCGAGTCGTTTCCAGCCAGGTCTGCTTGAAGACCTCCTCCTGCTGCGCGAGCGACAGCCCGGCGAGGCGCTGGGGCTGGAATTGCCGGATGTAGTCGCGCCAGTCATCGGGCTTGTCGTAATCCAGCGCGTCATAGGGGAGGTTTGTTGGGACATTGACGTGGCCGGTCCACCACGGGTGCCAGGTCTCGATGTCGACAGCGACCAGGCCGTTGTACTCGGGGTCCGGGATCGCGAAAGCGACGTCCACTGCCAGGGCGGCCAGGTGCTCCTGGTAGAAGGCCTCTTTGCCGCCTGGCCACCGCATGATCATGTGCGGGCCCGCCTGCGGGTGGCGGCCCATGTGCGCCTCCCAGAGTGCGCAGATGCGCTTCCAGGGGATCGTGCCTACCTCGATACGGGCGCCGATCCCGTTCGGACCATCGTTGACGCCGTAGAGCTCGAAGGGTTGGCCTGCCGGCATCGGCTGCGCGTGGATAGCGCTGACGAACAAGACCGACGCGGCAACGCCTGCGAGGCGCGAAACGAGCAACGGCGCGGAGGTGCGTGGGTGAGACCCGCGGAACATGGGCGGCTCCTGAGAGTGAAGTCGCTTGGGTTATCGAGTAAACGGGCGGGCTTCTGTCGGTCTCGGCCGGGTTCTGGTCATGCTAGGTGTGAAGGCCGCGCGGACATGGGGCCGGTACGATCTGCGACGCGGGTTAGCGGACCCCCGTCCATGCTGCGTAGCAAGGTTCCCTTGCCGGCTCGTCGATGAACTGACGGTGCCGAGCGTGTCTTGGCGTGGCCTTCCACCCTACGCGGACGATTCGGCAACTGTTCGACAAGTCTTCCCCTCCGCTTTCGATAGAGCTTGCACCAGGAATTCCGGGCCTTCGCATCGACGAAACAATCGAAGTCACCTCAACGTACACGTCCATGTCCGGTTCGACGATTGCCCGCGGGTCAAGCCGGACCGTGCCACCCGACCAGAGAAAGGCCCGCATGTTCGGAGCGATCGTCGCAGTGTTGTTCGTGCTGGGCGCGGTCGCCGCGGTGGTCCGCCCTCAATATGCGCTGCTGTTCATTGTCCTGCTCTTCCCGGCCAAGCAACTCCTCCAGGCATCGATCACGGCGCTGCAGACCCAGGGGCAGCTGGTGAACATGGCGGCGGGCATGGTCGTCCTCGGCGCGGTCGGTTCGCTCGTGATGGCCAAGCAGGACTTCCTGCGCGGGTACTGGCAGGGGGCCACGGCCTGCATCGCGCTTCTGTACCTGCAGACCCTGGTCGGAACGATCTATACCCCTTCGCGCGACGCGGCCTTCTTCTTTCTGAACCAACTCTGGCCCTACGCGCTGCTGCTGCTGGTCGGCATGCCGCTTTTGGCGACGCGGCTGGAGAACTTCCGGCGCATCCTCGTGCCGTTGCTGGTGACCGGCAGCCTGGTTTCGTTGATGATCATCTTCAACCCCGCCGCACGCACCTACGCGGGGCGGCTGATGCTCGAGCTCGGACGCGACTACCGCGGCGTCTCGTACGGAAACCCGTTGGCGACGGCGGAGCTGGGCGGCATGCTCATGATCACCGCCTCGGTCATGCGCACGCCCAGATCGGCCGTGCTCATGCTGGTGCGGCTGGTGGCGCTGGTGTGCGGCGTGTACCTCGCCTTCGCGACCGGCTCGCGCGGACAGGTCGTGTTCATGTTCGTCACGGTGGCCCTGGTGATTCCGATCTCGTACAACCTGAAGGGCTTCGGCGGCATGCTCGGCGTGCTGATGGGCGGCGGGCTGATGCTGGGAACGGTGTACATGGTGCTGGGGCTGCTGGACCCGACCAGCGGCGGTCGCTGGACGGAGGCGGCGCTGAGCGAGGGCGTCGCGTCGCGCGTCGGGCCGGTCCTCGCGACGCTCGAAATGTTCGTGAAGTCGCCGCTCAACTACTTCACGGGTCTGGGCACCAGCGCGTTCAACGCGGTCAATTCGTACTACGCCTCGGGCGACGGAAACTACCAGTACCCGCACAACCTGATCGTCGAAACGCTCACCGAGCAGGGGCTCGTCGGATTCGGGCTGTTGATCGGCGCGTGCTGGTCGACCTTCCGCTGGTCCAGGCGCGCGGCCGTGCTCTACACCGACCACGCCGAAGCACGCGGCGCGATCGCGGTCTTGCTGGGCATGTCGGTCTACGCGTTCCTCCTGGCGGCCAAGCAGGGCTCGCTCATCTCACTCCCGACGTACTTCGGCTGGATGATCTTGACCGCCAAGATCTGCAAGGCCGAGGTGTCGCTCGCCCAGGAGCAGGCGGCTCGGACCACCGAGCACGACGCCGAACACGCCGACGCCGTTGAATCCGATGATCACGGCAACCTGGCAGCGGCCTGATTTCGAAGGTCGCAAGGCCGCACCGACCGCGCTCGTCCAAGGGACCTCGCTCGCTCAGCGCGCCGTGACCCGCAGGCTCTGTGCCCAGTGTTCGGCGCGACCGGGGTCCACGATCCGGTACTCCGAAGCCCGGAGCCAGGACGCGACGAAGGCGTGATCGATGTGGAACATCCGTCGCTCGCGGGGCCATGTGGCGAGAAATCCAACACTGGCGGCGGCGGCGGCGTCGGTCATTCCCGGCGCGAGCAGCGACATCGAGTACGAGCCATGCGGCGTGTTGAAGTCGCCGATGAGCACGTCCGGCAGTTCCGGCGCCGTGGCCGGGTTCATGCCGAGCTTGTCCAGTTGGAGAGCGATAATCTCCGCGGCCCGCCGACGGGAGATCGCCGGGTTGGAGGGCAGGTCGATCGCGCAGATCACCAGCGGACGGCCGAGCGTTGCTTTCGCATCGACCTTGACGATCAGCAACCCCGCAATCTCGGGGCCGTGGCGGCGCCGCCAAGCAGCGTGCGCCTGAGAGAAAACCCACTGCCCCAGGCTTGAAAGCCAGGGGCGAGATGCGGCCGCGTCGCCGTCACGTGCCGCCGTGACATCGATCTCGATCGCGCGGGTACTGATGATCGGCAGGCGAGAGAAGAAGACCATGCCCCCGCCGGAAACGGAAGACGCTCGCTCGCCGACATGCCGCTGAATCGTCGCTCGCGTCTGCGCGTACAGGTACCCAGAGATGATCATCACGTCCGGCGGGGGATCGCCGGCGAGAGCGCCGAGGAACTCAGACGGAGGAACGTCGGGATCTCGCGTCGCATTCCAATGCAGGATCGAGACCGTGGCCGATGGCCGCGGCGCAGGCCCGGTGCGGACAAAGAGCGTTCGAACATTGAAGGCGTCAAAGCCATGCACCGTGACGCCGAGGGCGCCCACAACCAATGCGACGCGGCGGATGCGAACGGCACGCCGTGTCGGCTGCCAGCAGAAGCTGAGCACCAGCCCAACGACGCCCACGGGCACCACCCCGGCGAGCAGCAACATGCCGCCACCCCAGAACAGGTACTGGGTTAAGAGTGTGCGATCGGTCCAGAAGAAACCGATCGCCCAAAGGATCCAGAGTCCTCCCGCGGCCGCGAGCGCAAGACCGCCGGCCCAGCCGAGAAGCCTTGCGATCAGGCCCCGGGGAGCGCTCAAGTCATCGAGCGGGTTTCGCGATCGATCGGTAAGCATCAAAGGTCCGACTCGCGGCGGCAGGCCAAGTGTACTTCTCGTTGGCGAGCGCTCGTCCCGCATCAGCGCAGCCGCGCCTGAACGCTTCGTCGTCGGCCATCCGCTGCAGCGCATCGGCCACGCGCTCCGGCGACCGCGGAACGACCAGGCCCGCCCCGGCGTCAGTCACGGCGTTAAAGTGGCACTCCGGCGAGACAACTACCGGCGTGCCGACCGCCATGGCCTCGGCGATCGACATCCCGAACGACTCGCCCATGCTCGGCAGACAGAAAGCCATGGCGTCGCAGAGCGCCTCGACCTTCGCCTCGCCGTACACGGGCCCGACCAGGTGAACGCGGTCACGCACGCCGAGCCGCTCGATCTGTTGTTGAAGGCCCGCCCGAATTCCCGCGTCCGGACCTGCGATAACGGCGTGCAGGTCGCATCCTCGCCGCCGCAGGTGGGCCATGGCCTCCACAAGAATCTCGGCTCCCTTGCCGGGGTGGAGCCTCGCGAGGAACAGGACGTACCGACACCCAGCAACAACCGGAAACCGCCGAGCGAACGCGCCGGGGTGAGGGTGTGCCTTCAGAAGTTCATCCTCGACGCCGGGGGGGATGATCTTCACGTGGTCGTTCAGCCGCTCCTTGATCACGCCCTCGGCCTCGTACTCGCTGGTGACGTGGAGCCACGCCGCCCGGCGCAGCATGCGCCCGTAATACAAGCGCAGCGCCACACGCTTTTTCAGAGCCTTCTCTGCCAAAGCCCATTCGGCGAGCGATCCGTGCGGCTGCAGAACATAGGGAATCCCGGCTCGCACGCAGACCTTTGCACAGAACGGTGAGGTCGGCACCCAGACGCCGTGCAGGTGCACCACGTCGGTGCTGGGCAGCAACTCCCCCAGCTTCCGGCGGACCCGCCGCATGGTCAGGCGTTCGAAGCGGCTGAGATCGACGGTGTGGAGCTTGATCCGATCGGCATCGGGAAGCTTGGAGAGCACGCCGCGGCCGTCCAGATTGTCCGGTCCGTGCGCATACGCCAGGAGGTGGACATCAGCCCCGAGTCGGGCCTGCGCAATGGCGAGCGACGCCGCAACTACCGGCGGGCCCCCGTCACTGGCATCAAGCGTGTGGATAACGTGAATGATTCGCAAAGAGCACGGCACCTGGTGTGGTCGAAGGCGTTTGTGGTACGAACGAGGCCGGCCGACGATCGGTGGAAACTCAATTGGGCGAGGCTCAACTCGCGGGAGCTGGGTGAAGAGTTGGGAGTTGCCGGGACGATCCAGCCAACTCGGGGCCGATCATATCGGACGCGACGTGCGATCAATTCAGGCGTGTGCGACGCGCGTCCTGCGAATCCACCCGCTCAACGCTTGGATGAGATGGGCTCGCGGTATTCATCGGGGCACGCGGAAAGGTGATCGGAATTGACCCATTTCGTCTGATGCGACCAGGGCAGTCGCGGGTAACGACACGTTGATCGTCACTGAAGGACTGACTGAGAGGAACGGGACCGAGCGCAGAAACCGCGCCGGAAGTTAGGCGAACGGATTGAAAAGTCACCGTTCGACACCGCGCGGCGGCAAGCGAACCATCCGATACCCCAGACCGGGAGCGTGTCACCGGCGTGAGGGGATCGGTCCGGCGTTTGGACGGAGGTTGGTCCATGAATATCGCGGTCACGGGGGGCGCCGGCTACATCGGTTCGCACGCCGCGCTACGCCTCTTGCGCGACGGCCACCGCGTGGTGGTGCTCGACAACCTCAGCCGTGGGCACACCGGGG
>JBOHNM010000056.1:0-23680 GCA_050730675.1 Phycisphaerales bacterium
CGCCGCGCTCATCGCGCAGGAAGAAAAGAAGCTCGCACGCATCCGCCAGCTCACCGAAGACGTCAACCGCCTCGAGCAACTCAAGGAAGGAGCCGCGGCCAAGGCCCGCCAAGTCATTGCCGGTCTACGCGCTCAGGGTCTCTCCGCCGAGGCGATGAAGTCCAACGCCGAGTATGTCAAGTGCCAGGCGGCGTTCAACGACTTCTCTTCGACGCTCACGGAGAAATCCGGTCACATCACCGAACTCGAGGGTGAGGTCAAGCAGATCAGCGAGACCACGGCAAGCCACAAGCTTCAGTTGCAGCAGCTCCTGCGTGAACTCGAGAAGGTCCGCGAGGAGGCCTCCGCCACTGTTGCCGACGTGATCACGAGCAAGGAAGAGCAAGACATCGCCGACATGCTCTCGGGCATCAGCATGGACGGCACGGCCAAGGAACTGCAGGAGATGCGAGACCTCCGCCAGCAGATGAAGGCCGGCGCCCGCGTCTCGCGCGAACTGGCGGGCACCGACACCAAGCGTCAGGAAGCCGAGTTCATGGAGTACGCCCGCACCAACGTGGGCAACGCCGAATTCGAGAAGCTCATCGGATTCGCCCAGGCAACCGACGCGGGCACACCCGAGGCCCGCACAGACAAACCATCGCAAGTGCCCGAGTCATGAGCAATTCGGCTCGCGCACGAATCGCATCCGCCATCAGCGAGCATTCCGGCAGTGACCGGAACCGCTCCGGAGAGTTAGCAGCATGCTCAGCACACCATTCCGTGTTCTTTCGATCACCCTCGCATCGGTCGCTTCGCTCGTCGCGTGTTCCTGTGAGAAGCCCGCCGCGACAACGGCTCCCGCAGGCGGCGCCAAGGCCGTGGCCGGCACGAGCACGTCCGGGTCATCGTCATCGGCCACACCCGCTCCCGCCGGCGCGGCGCCCGCGTTCACCCTCGCGTGGAGCGAGTACCCCTCGTGGAGCACGTTCGGTGTCGCGTCCGACCTGGGTCTGATTGATGGCGAGGCGGGCAAGATGGGCCCGATCGAAAAGAAGTACAACGTTGATATCATCCTCAAGCTCACCGACTACGACACGTGCATGACGATGTACGGCAGCGGCTCAGCGGATGCCGTGTGCATCACCAACATGGACACACTCAACCCGGCGCTCTCGCGTACGTCGGTTGCGATCCTTCCCACCAGCACCAGTGTCGGCGGCGACGCCCTCATCGTCGTCGGTATCCCCGACGTCAAGACCCTGCGCGGCAAAAAGGTCTACGGTCTGAGCAAGAGCGTTTCCGAGTACGCGTTCAACCGCAACCTCGAGAAGCTCGGTGAAAAGCCGTCGGACCATGCATTCACCAACATGGACCCCGGAGCCGCAGCGCAGGCCATGCAGACCAAGCAGCCCGGCTACGAGGCGATCATGGTCTGGAATCCCTTTGTTCTCCAGACACTCAAGATGCGCCCCGACGCCAAGGTGCTCTTCGACTCTTCGACCATCCCCGGCGAGATCATCGACATGATCGTCATGGCCAAGTCCTCGCTCGACAAGCCGGGCGGCAAGGAATTCGCCGCCGCCGTCGTCGAGGCGTACTACGAGGTCAACAAACGCTTGGCCGACCCCACCACAGCTGACAAGACGCTTGTCGCCCTCGGCGCCAAGTTCTCCAGTCTCGACCTCGAGGCTATGAAGAAGGTTGTCCAGCAGACCCGCTTCTACAAGACGCCCGACGAAGGCATTGCGCTGTTCACCGGCGCGGAGATGCCCAAGACCATGGACACAGTCGTGGACTTCTGTGTCAAGAACGCCATCGTGCCCAAGAAGCCTGTGATCGCCATCAAGGGTGCCGACGGCGCCAAGGGCACGGGCGATGCCGCCACGGCCAATCTCGTCTTTGATCCCAGCTTCATGGAAGCGGCCCGCAAGAGGTGATGCTCCGCAAGCCCATCTCGCTGCGCTGGCGGGTGCTCCTGGGGGTGGCGTCGGTCATTCTGATCTCCGCGCTCTATCTCTGGCTGTCCCACCGCCAGCATGCGATCAACCCCAACGACCAGACCGTCCCCAACCTGTCCCAGCTTTGGAATGGCCTGACAGCAGCCGTCACCAGGAACCCACACGACGGCAAGGTCTGGCTGCTCAGCGATTCGATTGCCACGTTCACGCGCCTCGCCTTCGGCCTCGCCGTTGGCGTCGTTCTCTCCGTGCTGCTCGGGATCCTGATGGGTTGCTACGAGGTTGTCGAGTCGCTGTTGCTACCGCCGCTCGCCTTCCTGGCAAAGATCCCCCCCACTGCGATGATGGCGATTTTCTTTGTCACCGTCGGTGTCGGTTTCGACATGTTCGTCGCCATCATCGGCTTCGGCGTGCTCCCGACGCTCACGCAATCGATCCGCAACGCCGCCAAAGAGGACGTTCCGGAAGAACTCATCTGGAAGTCCTATACGCTTGGGGCGTCTCAACTTGAGATCATCTGGAACGTCATCTACAAGCAGACCCTGCCGGTGATCATCGAATCCGTCCGGCTGCAGGTCGGCCCGGCACTCGTCTACCTCATCGCCGCGGAAATGCTCGTTGCCGACAGCGGCTTCGGGTACCGCATCCGCCTGCAGTCGCGCCTGCTCGACATGAGCGTCGTCTACGTCTACCTCGTCGCTCTCGGCATCGCCGGCTACGCCATCGACCATGCCCTGCGTGCACTCGCGCGTTGGTGCTGCCCCTGGTTCCTCCGCTGATCCCCCCGATGACCCGAGTTCAGCCCAACCCGCTGCCCGCATCGCTGGCCAGCCGAGTGCTCCTGGAGTGCCGGGGTGTAAGCCACAATTTCGGCGCCAAGCACGTGCTGCACGACATCAACCTACACGTGCTCCGCGGCCAGATCGTCGCGATGGTCGGCCCGAGCGGCTCCGGAAAATCGACGCTGCTCCGCGCGATCCTCGGAACGCACCCAGCCAACAACGGGCGCGTGCTCATGGACGGCCGGCCTGTCCTCCACCCGTGCCGCGACGTCGGCATTGTCTACCAGCGGTACACGCTCTATCCGTTCCTGACCGCCGTGGAGAATGTCGCTTTCGGTCCTTTGCTCGACCGTTCCTCGCTCACCGATCGGGCTCAGTTCTGGCGGTATCGAAAGGTCGCCGCTGCACACCGGGACGAGGCCGCCGCATGGCTCGAGAAAGTGGGCTTGGGCCATTGTCTCTCGGCATATCCGTCGGAACTCTCCGGCGGCATGTGCCAACGTGTCGCCATCGCGCAGGCCCTCATCCTCCGCCCCAAGGTTCTACTTCTCGACGAGCCGTTCGGCGCCCTCGACGAAGCAACGCGCGAGGACCTCCAGACCATGCTCCTGGAGCTGTACCAGGAGAACCTTCTTGCCCATCGCGCCGGTAAGGAGCCCCCGTACACGATCATCATCGTCACGCACGAGTTGAGCGAAGCCCTGTTCGTCTCGGACCGCGTGATTGGTCTGTCGCAGTACTGGCGCTGGGAAGACGCCGGACACAAGTCGTTTCCCGGCGCGACGTTGATCTACGACGCCGTAGCTCCGGTCTTTGCGCCCACGGACTCCCGTGAGTTCGAACTGGTGCGAGAGCAGCGGCAGGAAATCCGGCACGCGGTCATGGAACCGGAGCCCCGCCGACCTCGTGAACAATTCGTACGCTTCTGGCAGGAGCTTCAGGCAAATCTGGGCGGCGGGATCCTCAAATCATGACCAACGCGACTCCCACTCCGCCGCAGCCACCCACTCCTGGCCAGCCATCCGGACCCGGGCCAAGGTATGCTTTTCTCGCCGAGATCGCTCGCATCATCAACTCGGGCCAGTCGCGCAGCGTGCTCGTTCATGGAAACGTGCATGACCTGTTCCACTCCCGCCCCAATCCCGCCGAGACAGGGGCGTACGTTCCACTCGTTGACCTCCTTTGCCGTCGCTGCGCAGTACCGGGAATGATCGTCCTTGTCTACGAGTTGAACGGACCCATTCGAATTCGTGCCGGTGCCGATGCCGACAAGCTCAAGGCCGCTTGGATCTCGTGGCAGACCGGGCTCGATCCTGACGAACTCATACTCCAGAGTATCGCCGACCGATCGAAGCAACGCGAGCGCAAGGCGCTCGCCGACGAATTCGATGTGAACGTTCGCGACGCCATCGGCAAGCCGACCGTCGCGCTCGAATTCCTCCGCCAGCTCACACTCTGCTCGCGTGCGCTCGCACCCAACGGTCGCCCCTTTCTACCGGAACGGCTCGTCGTGATCATCGAAGCGGCGGACATGGCGCTCCCCGCCGGCTCCGGTGCGGTCGCCGATCTGTCGCCCGTTGATCGTCAGCGAATCGCTATTGTCCAGGATTGGTTCTCCGATCCTGGATTCATGCGTGGCGATGACACGGTGCTCATGATCGCCGAGTCCGCTAGCCTCATTCACCCGCGGGTGAGCCGACTCCCCTCGGTCCTCACGATCGAGGTCCCCGCGCCCGACCAGGCCGCACGGGGTCACTTCATCGAATTCTTCATTTCGGGCGCCGATGGATCGCCCACGGCGGGCGTGATCGCCGAGACCGGCAGTTCGGCTAAGGCGCCGGTCCTCTGGGCCGGTCCCGATCAGCTCGCGGCCCTCACCGCCGGCCTTTCCATCCACGCTCTCCGGCAGCTGCTCGTTGGCGCTGCGCACTCAGGCGAAACCGTCACGGCGAAGCACATCGTCGGCAAAGTTGAAGACTTCATTTCCGTTCAGCTCGGCGACGATGTCGTCGAGTTCAGTAAGCCCGAGCACTCTCTCGATGATGTCGTCGGGTTCACGACGCTCAAGCGGTTTCTCAGGGAAGAACTTATTCCTCGTTTCCGTGCGTCCGGGCCCGACGCGCTTCCAGGCGCGGCCGTCGCGGGCCCCATCGGTGGCGGCAAAACCTATATTTTCGAGGCCGCGGCGGCCGCGCTCGACCTTCCCGTGCTCACGCTCAAGAACATCCGCAGCCAGTGGTTCGGCCAGACCGACGTGATCTTCGAGCGGCTCCGCCGCGTGCTGGAGGCCCTCGGCAAGGTGATTATCGTCATCGACGAGGCCGATACACAGTTCGGCGGCGTCGGGGCTGATACGCACGAGACCGAACGCCGCCTCACCGGCAAGATCCAGCAGATGATGTCCGACTCGCGATTGCGCGGTCGAGTTATCTGGCTGCTGATGACTGCCCGCATTCACCTGCTCTCGCCGGACATTCGCCGCCCCGGGCGAGTCGGCGACCTCATCATCCCCGTCCTTGATCCTGAGGGGGACGACCGCAACGAATTCCTCCGCTGGATGCTCAAGGGGCTGGTTGCGACCGACGCGCAAGATGCTGCCATTGCCCGGCTCTCCGCACTTACTACTGGTTATTCGGCCGCGGCGTATGCCTCGCTCCGCTCGCGACTCAAAGCGAAGGCCTCCGATCGTGCCGGTGGCGTGTCACCGATCCCGATTACGCTCGATGAAATCGAAGAGATTGTCCGCGACCAGATTCAACCGGCGATCGGACTGGCACGCCGCTACCAGACACTTCAGGCGCTCGTGAACTGCACACGCCGATCTTTACTGCCGAATCCCGGCGTCGATGAGAAAGAGCGTGAGCAGTGGCAGGCCGAGATTCGGCGGCTGGAATCACTGGGGATCCGCTGAGCCAGTTTTTGTGGGTGGCAGTGAACGTGCTCGAGAGTGTCGTAGTCGCACGGCTGCAGTTCGTCACGACAAAGATTCAGGTGTCCGCTGCGATACGGAGTCCCAGCCGAGCCCGAATCGAGCGAGGTACTTCTTGAGGCGATCTGCATCGTTGTTGGAGGACTTGCTCAGCCTCGAAACAGCGAAGAGGTCGCGGCCGGCCTCGGAGAGGGATCGGCTGAGCCGACAAACCACAATCACTTCGTTCAGTTGAGCGCGGTCGAATCTGTCCAATGTCGCTGCACGGTCTCTGCCCAGCACTTCGTCGCACAGATCGGTGCCAATCTCATGCCCGATGTCGCTCGACCAGGCACGTCCAAGCCGACCGATCTCAACGTCTACAGCTTTGTCCGTGATGCGCCCGGCGGGTGAGAGTGTCGCCATGCGTGTGACCGACGCCGACAAGTCTCTGAAGTTGCCGGACCATCGGGCTTCGGTGCTGGTCGCGAACCGGAGATAGGCATCTCGAGCTTCCTTCGCGATGGTCACCGCGCGACCGGTCCGATGGGCCACCTGTCCGAGTTCATACTCAAGGTTGGGCTCGATGTCCTCACGACGGTCTTTCAATGGCGGCAGTTCAAAGGTCCACAGATTGATCCGTGCCAGGAGATCGTCACGGAAGCGTCCTTCGGCGATCCGCGCGGCGAGGTTCCGGTTCGTTCCCGCCACGATTTGAAAATCGCTCGTCGCCTCGGTGTCCGATCCCAGCGGAAGAAACCGCTTCTCTTCAATTGCACGCAGGAGCATCGCCTGTTCATCCAGGCCCAACTCGCCGATCTCGTCAAGGAAGAGAACGCCTCCGTCCGCTGAGCGGAGCAATCCCGCCCGATCCGCCGCGGCCCCTGTGAACGCACCCTTCTTGTGGCCGAAGAGCGCCGACATGGCGGCATCTCCCCGCAGCGTTGCACAATTCACCTCCACCAACGCGCCGTCTACCTGCCGCCGGTGCTTCTTGAGCTCATAGATCCGGCGAGCGAGGTGGCTCTTGCCTGCCCCAGTCGGCCCTGTGAGCAAGAGCGGGTCCACGGAATTCGCCGCAACGTGCTCCAGTTCTTCGATGAGCCGGTTGAACGCCGCGTTGCGTGTGGCGATGCCCGACTTCAGCCCCGCGATATTGTCCTTGAACTCGCGCTGGAATCTTGCCGCGATGGTGTTGTACTTGGACAGGTCAAGGTCGATCACGCGGTACTCGCCCGCGGGGTCGTTGGTTTTGTATTTCGGGCTTGTCTGGATCAACTTGGCCGGAAACCGTCGGGTCTCCGTAAGCATAAACAGGCAGATCTGCGCCACGTGGGTACCGGTCGTGATGTGGACGAGGTACTCCTCCTTGGCCTGGTCGAACGTGTAGCCGGCCGCGAAGTCGTGCAACGTGGTATAGACCTCCTCGAAGTCCCAAGGGTCCTTCGGGTCCACCACGTGCAGCCGGACTTCGGTCTCGGGCGACACCTGCGCAACGTCCTCGACGACCAGTTTCGCTAAGTTCGTGCCCATGCGAGGATAGAGCAACTCCAATCGATCGATCACCAGATCTTCGTGCTGGCAGAGGGAGATGGTGGGGCGCCACCGCTCCCAGCGGTTGGGGCTGCGCCCAGTGTCGAGAGTCGTGCCGAGGAGTCCAAAGATGACGCGTTTCATGGGCATTTGATCCTGTCGGATAATATTTTATCCTATTATCTACGAATCAGCCTTGATCGTCATCCAAAAACCTATTTTTTGTAACACGAGTCACCCTGTGCCCCTTGGCACGCCATGTGCCTTGTCACCTCTATCGCTCGCGGCGTGTGCCGCGAGATGCCCGCGGGTTTAGCCCGTCTGTTCTGATGGAGGTGTCCCATGGCGAACAAGTCACTGTTTGCATCCAACGTCGGCCGGTTTCCGCTCATCGACACGATGAACGAGGCGGGCGGCCTGGCGTACAAGCTCTCGCCGAAGCAGGCGCTGGCGCAGTACGCCGCGACGGGTTGCTTCAACTCGACGTTCTACGCGACGGCGGATGAGCAACTCAAGAAGGTGATTGATCTCGCGTGCGATGTCGAGACGGAGTTCGTAGCTCGCGTGGCGCTCTACTCCCGGTCAAAGGGGCACATGAAGGACATGCCGGCGCTGCTTGTCGCGGCGCTCAGCGTGCTCTCGCCGGGCCTCATGGCCGAGGTGTTCGATCGCGTGATCGATTCGCCGAAGATGCTCCGCAACTTCGTGCAGATCATGCGTTCGGGCGTGGTGGG
This sequence comes from Phycisphaerales bacterium, assembly GCA_050730675.1. Classification (GTDB taxonomy): domain Bacteria; phylum Planctomycetota; class Phycisphaerae; order Phycisphaerales; family UBA1924; genus JBOHNM01. The sequence goes on from JBOHNM010000056.1 coordinate 7,898, forward strand.
GCGCAAGAGCCTCGGCACGCTCCCCAAGCGGTGCGTACGTAAGTGGCTCGAGGCCCGCACGGACGACCAGTTGTTCCGCGGCTCGGTAGGCGCTTCGCCCTCGTTGGCCGACGTGATCAAGATGGTGCACCCGCGCCCGTCGAATGCGACGCGAGCGGCACTGTACGGCTACCTCGTCGGCAAGAAGCACGATGCGTCCGCGCTCCCCGAGCTCGTCAAGAAGTACGAGGACTTCATGGTCAACTCCCCGAAGTTCAAGGCTGACGACGTGCCCGATGTCCCGATGGACATGTTGACGCGCTCGCCCATGGAGCGTCGTCACTGGAAGACGCTGGCCCTGCGTGTCTCCTGGCAGACGCTGCGCATGAACCTCAACACGTTCACGCGCCACCGCGTCTTCGAAGATCTGAGCACCGTCACCAAGGTTACGGCACGTCTCCGCGATGCGAACGAGATCGCCAAGGCACGGGTTTTCCCGTACCAGCTCATGGCGGCGTACATGAACACCGGCGACAACGTCCCCGGCCCGCTCATGAACGCTCTCCAGGATGCGATGGAGATCGCGATCGCCAACGTGCCCACCGTGGACGGCAAGGTCTGGGTTCTGCCCGACGTCTCGGGTTCCATGCAGTCGCCGGTCACCGGCGTCCGCAAGGGCTCGACCACGAAGGTGCGATGCATCGATGTCGCGGCCCTGGTCGCGGCGGCGGTCCTCCGCAAGAATCCCGACGCCGGCGTGCTCCCGTTCTCCGACGACGTCGTGAAGGCGAAGCTCAACCCGCGCGACAGCGTGCTCACCAACGCCCAGCGCCTGGCGGCCCTCCCCTCCGGCGGCACTAACTGCTCGGCGCCGCTGCGCTACCTCAATGAGCAGCGGCTCACCGGCGACCTGGTGATCTACATCTCCGATAACGAGTCGTGGATGGATAGCGGCGGGTTCCAGGGTGTCAGTCGGTCGACGGAGGCAATGGAGCAGTGGCGTCAGTTCAAGGGGCGAAGCCCCCACGCCAAGCTCGTATGCCTGGACGTCCAGCCCACGGGTTCCACGCAGGCGATCGGCCGTGCCGACGTGCTGAACATCGGCGGCTTCTCGGATGCCGTGTTCAGTGTCATCTCGAAGTTCAACATCAGTTCGAGCGACCCCGATTACTGGGTCGCGCAGATCGAGAAGCTCTCGATCTAGCAGAAAGGAGTCTTTCACCCGCCCAGAGGCGGGTTCCGGAACGAATGCCGTCGGGACTACAGGCTGTAACCCTAAACAAGTCTCGGCCCAAACCTCGTCGTTCTGGAACCCGCTTCTCGGCCATGATCGTTCTTCGCGGCGAATGCCAGACGGGAGTACAGGTCACGCGGGTTCAAATCCCGCCGCCGCGAAAGCGGTGCCTCTCGTTGCCCTTGTCGCCACGCTGAACGGAATGCGCGGCCGTCGCCCGACGGTCCACGACGAATGCCGATGGGACTACAGCATTTGATGCTCCAGGTCGTGGGTTCGAGTCCCACCAGTCCCGCTTCCCAGTATGTGGGGCTGTAGCTCAGTTGGCTAGAGCGGGAAACGTCTCGTCAATACTCGTCGTCGTGGACCCTCGGGCGCCGCAGCCTCATTGTCAAAATCCATGCCCGCGGAGGCCGAATGCCGCGAGGGACTACAGGTAATCCGAGAGTCGCGAGTGCAATTCCCGCCCCGGGGAGAAGCCATCCGGGTAGCTCAGCAGCAGAGCATCGGTTCAAGTCTCCGCAACACTTGTCGGTCCCTGACGGGCGTCACTGCACGTGCATGCTTTGTGATCAAGGACGGCGACAAGACCGACGACTGAACAGTGTGCCCATCAGCAAACAAGATTTCCGTGGAAGAATCCTTGACAGGAACAAAACATGATGGATAATCCCGGCTTCGACAGGAGGTGTCACATGGCACACGGAATCCAATTTTCGCTTTGACCTGTCGCCACTCGGTGGGCGCAGGCCTGACCGACTGAACAAGCCCTTATCCATCAACAACTTGTGACCAAAGCCCGATGTCACTGCGCGCCCACGCGTGGCGCCGTAGATCCATCGTGCATCACTCATTCATGCGCATCAACAGCGCGTCGCTGTCCTCTTGAATCCCCATGATCGATGTCCTGAACCAACTCCTCGCACAGAGCCCCGTCGTCCAAGGCGGTCTCGCCCTCATGGTCGCCGGCTGGCTCGGCTATCAGCTGCGCTCCCTCCCCGGCCGCGTCGCACAGTTCGTTCGCGAATGGACGACCCGCGTGATACAGATTCGCGAGTCGCACCCACTCTACAGCGCCTGGCTCGAGATGCTCACCGAGCACGCCGTGCGTCCCAGCGGTCCGCGCACCGTCGAAGTCCGCCTCGAGCGCGACGACTACGGCACGCGCACGCCCGCCTCGAAGTTTGCCGCCGGCAGCGACCCGTTCTGGGCCCGTGTCGCCGGCAAGTGGTGCCGCGTCTGCGTGCAGCGCGAGGAAGGGGCCCTCAACCGCGTAAACCTCGCGCCGCGCTACGAGATCATCGTCGAGGTCGTGCTCGGTACCCGTGCCGATCTTGCACGCATGCTCGCCGATGTCACCCGCCGTGCCGACGTCATGGAGCACCGCCAGCTCGTGGACCTTTACGACCGCTACGGCTCCTCCAACACCGTCACCATCCCCAAGCGCGACCCCGCCACGCTCTGTCTTCCCGCCGGTCTTTTCGAATCCGTTGAATCCCGCCTGCGCGAGTTCTGCTCCGCCCGCGAGCAGTACGAGCGCTGCGGCATCCCTTGGCGGTTTGGTATTCTGCTCTCTGGCGAGCCGGACACGGGCAAGACGTCGCTCGCGCACGCCCTGGCCTCGCGTCTCGGCCTTCGCCTCGCGGTCATCACTCTCGCCGACTTGGAGAGCGACCACGAACTCGTCTCGGTCTTTAGGAGCGTCACAGATCAGGCCATCGTGCTCATCAAGGACGTCGATTGCGCCTTCCGTGAGCGGTCGGCCGAGTCGGCCGAGTGCGTCTCTTTCTCCGGGTTCCTCAACTGCATCGATGGTGTCCTTGCCCCGCACAACGGCCGCGTTCTCATCATGTCCACCAACCACGTCGATCGCCTCGACCCTGCTCTGATCCGCCCGGGTCGCATCGACCTGCACATCAATGTCCCCATGCTCGACCGGCAGGATGCCGCGGACTACGCCGATCGAGTCTTCCCGCACGTTGCGACCCGTCACGACGTTGTGAATGAAGTGATGTCCGGCCGGAGTCCAACGCCCGCGATTCTGATCAACCGGTTGACGCAGCAGAAATGGCACCGGACTTCTGCGACAATCGACCACGTTGCCACCCGTCCCCAGCGCACGACCGACTCATGACCCACGCCAATCACTCCAATCTGCTCACGATCGACGGCTCGCGGGGTGAAGGCGGCGGCCAGATTCTTCGCTCGTCCCTCGCCCTCTCCATGGCGACCGGGCGCCCCTTCCGCATCGTTAACATCCGCGCCGGTCGCGCCAAACCCGGCCTCATGCGCCAGCATCTGACCTGCATACAGGCCGCGGCCCTGGTCAGCTCGGCTGAGGTGGACGGAGGGGTTGTGGGTTCTCAGAAGGTGACGTTTGTTCCGGGAAAGGTGAAAGCGGGCGAGTATGCGTTCGCTATCGGTACCGCCGGCAGCACGACGCTGGTTCTCCAGGCGATCCTGCCGGTGCTGATCGCTGCCGAAGGAGACTCGAAGGTGACTATCGAGGGCGGCACACACAACAAGTCCGCTCCCTCGGTCGAGTTTCTCCAGAAGGCGCTCACACCCTTGCTGAATCGGATCGGAGCAAACCTGCAGGTACGGCTGGAGAGGCACGGGTTCTATCCGGCCGGAGGCGGTCGGATCGTTGTGGACATCGCGCAACTGCGTGCGCTTAAACCACTGGACCTTCTGACCCGAGGCAATCACCTGGCTACCCGCGCATGCGCGGTCGTGTCACGCCTGGCCCGGTCCATCGGTGAACGCGAACTCAGCGTGTTGCGCGAGCGTTTGCAACTGGAGCCGCACCACGTCGAAGCCTCCTGCATCGACAATCCCATCGGTCCGGGCAATGCGGCGTGGGTTGAAATGGAGTGCGACCACATTACAGAGGTGTTTGCCGCTGTTGGCGAGATGGGCAAGGCCGCCGAAGATGTTGCGAAAGAAGTCTCCGACCAGGCGTCGGCCTACCTGACAGCTTCGTGGCCCGTCGGTCCCTACCTCGCCGACCAGCTCATGGTGCCGCTCACGTTGCTGGCAGGCGGGCGTTACGCAACCGGACCGCTCACCGAGCACTCCCGCACGAATATCGCCGTGATCGGCGCGTTCGGCGGTCACATCGTGCAGGACGACGAGGGCCGCGTCCAGGTTTCCCCGCTGCGTTCGATCTAAAGCGCCGTGGAACATCGCCAGTTCAGGATTCACTTGACCGGCGGTCTGAACATCGACCGGTCCTCGTGCCGACCAATGCCGACATCGGCGGCCATGAGGCGAACACGCTGCGAGGTCCCGGATCGGACTACGCCCGTTCGCAATGCCCCACGGAACCGGGGTCGACCTGGCGAGTTCGACTTCCCACGCAAACACCGGAGTTCACGTCACGGCTTCCTCAAGCTGAAGATCGGGAGTTCGATTCTCCGCGGTGCAGCATGTCAAACGTCAACGCCGGCGTTTGCGCACAGTCGTCGCGTTCCAAGTAGCATGAGCAGCCACGCTGGCAATAAGGGTTCTCGGCCTGCCGAAACCGCGAGACCGTTTCCTGTACAATCCCCCTCCCGAACCCGGCGGTCGGCGGCGGTCGCCCGGATCGTGTTCGGCGACAGGAACTTTGCGATGCAATGGCTCACCAATCTGCGCAAGCACCTGCTGACGGGTGTCTCGTACGCGATCCCGTTCGTCGCCTGCGGCGGCATCCTGATCGCCCTCGCACTGGCGTTCGCGCCCAAGATCGATGGGGTGCCGCTCGACAAGAGCCTTGCCACGCTTGATCCCCTCTGGGCTCGGCAAGTGCTCCAGACAATGTTGACCATTGGTGGTGCAGCATTCGCCATGATGTTGCCGATCCTCGCTGGGTACATTGCATATTCAGTCGCCGGTAAACCTGGCCTGGTGGCGGGGGTCGTCGGTGGGTTTCTGGCAAACCAGGTCGGAGCGGGGTTCCTGGGAGCGCTCGTCGCCGGGCTCCTTGCCGGGTATGTCGTGGAGGCCCTCAAGAAGATCCCGACGCACAAACTCATCAAACCCATCATGCCGATCCTGGTGATCCCGATCGTCTCGTCGTTGGTCGTCGGCGGGGCCATGTTGCTGATCATCGGGCCGCCGATCGCGACCGCTCTCGACGCGCTGAAGCACTGGCTCGAGAACATGCAATCCAGTAACGCGATTGTGCTCGCTGCCTTGTTGGGAGCCATGATCGCGTTTGACATGGGGGGACCGGTCAACAAGGCCGCATTCTTCTTTGCTTCCGGCCTGATTTCACAGGGCAACTACTACGTGATGGGAGCGGTGGCCGCTGCCATCTGCACTCCTCCGCTGGGAATGGGTTTGGCCACGCTCATCGGTCGCCGGCAGTGGACTGAAAGCGAGCGAGAGTCCGGCCTGGCCGCCTTGGGAATGGGCATGATCGGCATCACCGAGGGAGCCATCCCCTTCGCCGCAGGCGACCCCCTCCGCGTGATTCCCTGCATCATGCTCGGTTCAATGACCGCCAGCACTATCGCCATGCTCGGCAAGGTTCAGGACCATGCCCCGCACGGGGGGCTGATCGTTTTACCGGTGGTGAATGGATGGCTGATGTACGTCATCGCGATCGTGGCTGGTACCGTCGTCACCGCCGTGGCCATCACTACACTCAAGAAGATATGGAAGGCCCCCGGCGATCAGAATGCCGCGGCGGCTTGAGTGGAGATAGCCGGAATAGCTTGAGGAGCGGATGATGAAGATCGTGGCAGTCACGGCGTGTCCCACCGGCATCGCGCACACCTATATGGCGGCGGAGCAACTCGAGAAAACAGGCAAAGCGATGGGACATCAGGTCCGAGTCGAGACCCAGGGCGCGATGGGCATCGAAAACCAGTTGACGACCAAGGAGATCGCCGAGGCGGACGTCGCCATCTTCGCGGTGGACATCGACGTCGAGCACAAGGACCGATTCGACGGCAAGAAGATCGTGCAGGTCGGCGTTGCGGAAGCGATCAAGAATCCCAAGGGCGTCCTCGCCAAGGCGGGCGTCTAGCCGGGGATCGTCCGCATGCCGACCGAGTTTCGATTCACGTGCACCCTGCGCAACGGCTTCCACGCCCGCCCGGCGAGCATGCTCGCCGATGTTGTCCGCCGTTACTCTTGTTCTGTGACTCTCGTGAAGGAGTTGGCTGGCGCCCGCGTTGATGCTCGCAGCGTCCTCTCGGTAATCGGTCTCGATGTCAAGCACGGCGACGACTGCGTCCTGATCGCCGAAGGCGCCGACGCCGCGGCTGCTATTGCTGGGATCGAGGCCTTCATCCGCGATGACCTCTCGCACGGAGATGAGTTGCCTCCATCGGGTTCGAATGCCCTGAACTCCGACGACACTGCGCCCCAACTTCCCGTCAGCCTGCGCAAGTTCCAGCCCCGTCATGTCCCCGGCAGATCCGTGTGCGCCGGCATTGCGGTTGGTGTGGCCGTGATCGTTTACGGCTTGGCGCTCTGCGATGCCGACAGGGTCGCCAAGCCCGTCTCGATTCAGCACGAACTCGATGCGGCACGTCGGGCCATTGACGCCGTCCGGCAGGACCTCCGGCATCTGTCTGGTTCCACCCGTGGCAAGATGGAGCGAGAACTCTTGCACGCACACGAGGGCATTGCCGACGACCCGGCACTCTGGCACCAGATCGAAGCGAAGATCCGTTCCGGCGCGACCGCCCCGCAAGCGGTCGTCGCCGCGGCGGAGCAGTTTGCTGACCACTTCCGTACGGCCGCGAGTGCCTATATCCGCGACCGCGTCGTGGATGTGCAGGATGTCGCGATGCAGATCCTGGACCGACTGACCGGCGGCAAGCTGGCGTCCATGCACGTGACGTTGACCGTTGACAGCATCGTCTTCGCCGAAGCTCTCACCGCCAACCAGCTCTTGCGGATGGACCGGCGCCTGCTCCGCGGCTTGGTCCTCGGACACGTCGGCGCCACGTCCCACACGGTCATTCTCGCCCGCTCACTCCAGATTCCCACCATCATCAACGCCGCCGATGCGCCAGCCCTCGTGGGCGCGGGCACGCCCGTAGTCGTCGATGCCGTCGGCGGCTTCGTGATCACGGCTGTCACGCCTGAGATCGCTCGCCACTACCAGCGCGAGCAGCGCACCCACCAGCGCCGCCGTGACCGCCTGGCGCCGTTGTCACAAAGGTCCGCCCTCACCACCGATGGCCAGATGCTTGAAGTCGGCGCGAATGCCGCCACGGCGGACGAGATCGCATCGGCCACGAGCCACGGCGCTGATGGAATCGGTCTTCTCCGCACGGAACTGCTCTTTCTCGACCGCCCCGCCGCGCCGACCGAGGAAGAGCAGTTCGAGGCCTACTTGGCAGCCGTTGCCGCTGCCAAAGGACGCCCCATCATCATCCGTACATTCGACATCGGCGGCGACAAGCCCGCCGAGTATCTGCGGATGCCGGAGGAAGATAACCCGTTCTTGGGTCTGCGCGGGCTGCGACTCTATGAGGCGCTCCCCGACCTCCTGCGCATCCAGCTCCGTGCCATCCTGCGGGCTTCCGCCCAGGGTTCCGTGAAGATCATGGCTCCGATGGTCGCCCTTCCCACCGAGGCCGCGTGGTTCCGCGCCCAAGTGCAGGCCGTACAAGCCGAGTTGAAACAGGCGGGAACGCCATTCGACCCCGCTATGCCCATCGGGATCATGATCGAAATCCCCGCCGCCGCGCTGGCCATGGACCAGCTCTGCGACGAAGTGGACTTCTTCAGCATCGGCACCAACGACCTCTGCCAGTACTGGATGGCCGTCGACCGTGGCAATCATGCCGTCGCGAACCTCTACAACGCCCATCACCCCTCTTTTCTCCGGCTCCTCCGCGTGATCGTTCAGGGAGCTAGGGCTCGCTCCAAGTGGATCGGCGTCTGCGGCGAAATGGCCGGACAGCGTGCCAACCTCCCGCTCATGATTGGGCTGGGCGTTGACGAAATCAGTGTTGCCCCTGGCGATGTGTCCACCCTTAAAGCCGCGGTGCAGTCCGCTGATGCATCACAATGCCGTACGCTGCTCGACGAAGTCGCCACGTGCCGCGATGTGGAACAGGTTGAGAAACTCCTCGCTGGATCTTCCTGGCGCTCCGGTGTCACAGAGAGCATTCTCGACCCGGCCATGATTGATACGGGCGAGACCGCCGCCACCAAAGAAGAGGCGATCAAGGCCGCCGTTGATCTTCTTTTCGTCGCCGGCCGAACAGAGAATCCCCGACAGGTGGAAGAAGCCGTCTGGGCTCGCGAGCAGACCTACTCGACCGGCCTTGGTTACGGCTTTGCGGTCCCGCACTGCAAGACCGACGCTGTAAGCTCGCCGTCGTTGGTGGCGGTCAAGTTGACGCACCCGATTGAGTGGGGGTCTATGGACGGCCGACCAGTCCAGACCGTCCTCCTCTTGGCCATCCCCGCCTCGGACACCACCGGGGCCCACATGAAGGTGTTTGCCAAGCTCGCCCGGCGGCTGATGCACGACTCGTTCCGCGATCAGCTCACTGCGGCGTCGGATCCGAAGGCGCTCGAAGCCTGCCTCCGAACGGAACTGGAGATCCAGTAGACGGAATCAGGGCGTCCTAAGGGTGTCCCAACTGAGAAGAATTCGTGGGGGTTTGGTAACATCGTGTCACCCACTGGATTCCCCGGTGGTGACGCCGCCGTTCGAGCGGTTTGACGTTCGTTTCCATTTGGATCGATGCTGAGGAATACGACATGAAGACCTTCCTGGCGTTCACGGCAGTTTGGGCAATCGGCACGGCCCACACATTGGCAATCGAGCCCGGCGCCCCCGCACCCGACTCCGCAGTTCCTGTCGAGCAGCCGAAGGCGGCCAATCCGCCGGCCGCACCCGAGATGCCCGACCTGGCCAAGCAGCCGACGCTCTTCGTTGTCGGCTACTCCCACCTCGATACCCAGTGGCGATGGACCTATGCCGACACCATCCGCGAGTTCATCCCGAACACGCTCAACGACAACTTTGCGCTGTTCGAGAAGTATCCCAGCTACGTCTTCAACTTCAGCGGGTCGCGCCGCTACAAGATGATGGAGGAGTACTACCCCACCGAATTCCAGAAGCTCAAGGGGTATGTCGCCGCCGGACGTTGGTTCCCCTGCGGCTCGTCCGTGGATGAGAACGACGCCAACGTCCCCTCCGCCGAGGCGCTCGTTCGCCAAGTGCTCTATGGAAACCGGTACTTCCGCCAGACCTTCGGCGTCGCCAGCGAGGAGTACATGCTCCCCGACTGCTTCGGCTTTCCGGCGGCGCTTCCGAGCGTTCTGGCCCACTGCGGAGTCAAGGGTTTCTCCACCCAGAAGCTTACTTGGGGTGGCGTCGTTCCGATCCCCTTCAAGGTCGGCGTCTGGGAAGGCCCGGACGGTCACAGCGTGACGGCGGCTCTCGATCCCGGCGCCTACGTCGGTCAGGTCCGCGAGAACCTTGCTAATAGCAACGGTTGGAAGGAGCGCATCGCCGCCAGCGGCAAGATCTCCGGCGTCCTCGCCGACTACCACTACTTCGGCACCGGCGACCAGGGCGGCGCGCCAGGCGAGTCGTCGGTCGCCAAGGTGCAGGAGAGCGTCGGTACCAACGGTGCAATCAAGGTCATTTCTGGGCCGGCTGACTGGCTCTTCAAGGCCATCACGCCCGAAATGGAGAAGAAACTCCCCCGCTACAAGGGCGAGTTGATGCTCACCGAGCACTCGGCGGGCTCTATCTCTTCGCAGGCGTATATGAAGCGATGGAACCGTAAGAATGAGCTTCTTGCTGGTGCGGCCGAGCGGGCCGCGCTCGCCGCGGCATGGCTCGGCGGGCGTTCCTATCCATCGCAGAAGATCGAAGACGCCTGGTACCTCGTGCTCGGTTCGCAGATGCACGACATTCTCCCAGGGACCAGCGTCCCCAAGGCCTACGACTACTCGTGGAACGATGAAATCCTCGCGGCGAACCAGTTCGCTGCAATTCTTGAGGACTCGGTTGGCGTTGTCGCCTCGGCGATGAACACGCAAGCTACGGGCACACCCATCGTCATCTACAACCCGCTCTCCGGTGAGCGCGAAGATGTGGTCGAGGCCGACGTGCCCGCAGCCATCGCGGGAGCAAAGGGCGTCAAGGTCATTGGACCCGATGGCAAGACGGTCCCCGCTCAGGTCCTGAGTTCCACGGGCAACACCGCGCGTGTCGCCTTCCTCGCCAAAGCGCCTTCGATCGGCTTCGCCGCCTTCGACGTCCAGCTCACCTCCGATGCTCCGGCTTCCGGCTCGGAATCTTTGAAGGTGCAGGATCGCCTTCTCGAAAACGAGATGTACACCGTCCGTCTCGACGACAACGGCGATGTCGCCTCGATCTTCGACAAGCAGGCCAAACGCGAACTTCTCTCCGCTCCAGCACGCCTCGGTCTCCACTACGAGAACCCGCGCCAGTGGCCCGCGTGGAACCAGGACTGGGCCGATCGCCAGCTCCCCGCAAAGGCCTACGTGAGTGGCCCGGTAACGTTCCGCATCGTCGAGCAGGGCCCCGCCCGTGTCGCCATCGAGGTGACGCGCGAGTGCGAAGGCTCGACCTTTGTGCAAACTATTCGTCTCGCGTCGGGCGGCGCGGCCGCCCGCGTCGAGTTCGACAACCAGATCGACTGGCGCAGCCGCCAGCGCAGCTTGCGTGCGGCATTCCCGCTCGTCGCCTCCAATCCGAAGGCAACCTACGACATCCAAACCGGCGCGATCGAGCGCGGCAATGGCCACCCGAAGCAGTACGAGTACCCCTTCCACCAGTGGTTCGACCTCACCGACGCGAAGGGGGACTACGGCGTCACGGTGATGTGCGACAGCAAGTTCGCCGCCGACAAGCCCGACGACCACACTGTCCGCCTCACCCTGCTGCACACCCCGGGCACCCGCGGCGGCTACCCCGACCAGGGCAGCCAGGATCTCGGCCGCCACCGTGTCCAGTACGCCGTCTATAGCCACACCGGCGACTGGCGCAAGGCCGAGGGGTTCGCTCAAGCCGCCCGCCTGAACCAGCCTCTGCTCGCGTTCATCGCGCCGGCGCACGAGGGCGCACTCGGCAAGACATTCTCGCTCGCCAACACGAGTTCGCCTGCCGTGAGCATCTCCGCCGCAAAGAAGGCCGAGGATGGCGACGAGATCATCGTCCGCCTCCGCGAGCACACCGGCGGTCCCGTCAAGGGCGTACAGATATCGGCCGCTCGCCCAATTCTCTCCGCCCGCGAAGTAGACGGCCAGGAGCGCGAGATCGCCAAGGCCACCGTGCAGGACGGCAAGCTCGTCGCGGATATCAACGGATACGAATTGCGGGCCTATGCCGTCAAGCTCGGTGATGCTCCCGCGAAGGTCGCGCAACTCGAGTCAGCACCGGTGACGCTGCCGTTCGATGCCGACGTCGTCTCAACCAACACCAACCGCAAGGACGGTGCGATGACCGACAAGGGTCTCGCCATCCCCGCAGAGCAGTTCCCCGCTTCGTGTACGGCAGAGGGCGTGAAGTACACCTTCGGTTCGGGCGCTGACGGCCAGAAGAACGCCGTCACGTGCCGCGGACAGGAGATCTCACTCCCCTCGGGCAATTTCGACCGCCTCTACATCCTCGCAGCCGCCAACGAAGATACGCAGTCCAATCTCACTGTCGGCGGCAAGGAGGTCCCGTTCAACGTCCAGAACTGGTCCGGCTACGTCGGCCAGTGGGATCACCGCGTCTGGGCTAACGACGACGGTAAGTACAGCGAGCCCTCCGGCGATATCGTCGGAATCGACGCCGGCTATGTGAAGCCCGATTCCGTAGCTTGGTACTGCTCTCACCACCACATCCCGACCGGTGATTCCTACTACGAGTACTGCTACATCTTCAAGTATGCCGTCGATCTCCCGGCGGGCGCCAAGTCGTTCAAGCTCCCCGATGATTCGCGGATCAAGGTCTTTGCCGCATCGGTCGCCAAGGTCGGCTCCACCCGCGCCACCGCCGCCCGCCCGGTTTTCGACACCCTCGACGACCGCTCGCAGGACCGCCCGCGCTTCGCCCCCGCATCGGGCAAGTTCGCCGATGCGACCACCGTCAAGATCGAGCCGGGCCTCTACGGCCGCACCGCCGACATCCGCTACACCATCGACGGAAGCGAGCCCACGGCGAAATCCACCGCCTACCGCGGCCCGATCCCAGTCTCCGCAACGACCAATGTCAAGGCGATCATCCTCGGCGCCGGCGGCCGCCCCGGGCCCGCCGCGGCCTCGACCTTCGAAGTCGATGACCGCACCGCACCGACGGTGACGCGCGTCGACGCGATGTTCAAGTCCTCGATGGTCCTTGTTCAATTCTCGGAGCCAGTTGATCCTTCCACGACGCTTGCGTCAAGCTTCACCGTCGAGCCCGCAATCTCGATCTCCAAGGCCGAACTTCGTCCCGATCGCCGCTCGGTGCAGCTTACCCTCGCCTCCTCCCCCGAGGCCAAGCGTCCATATCACTTGAAGATCAACGGCGTCAAGGACGCCTCATCCGCCGCCAACGTCATCAAGCCCGTCACGATGGACTTCACCGTAGCGGGTCCTGTGTACACGCTCTCCGAAGTCACCCGCGAGCAGCGCGGCAAAGCCGTGCGTGATGTCCCCGGTCTGCCCGTCAAGGCCGGCGATGCCTGGACCGTCAATATGTTCGTCCGTACCGACAAGCAGCCGGACAACCGGACGATCATCGCCGGCTTCGGCAAGTGCGAGCAGGCCGACGCAGGCAGCGCCCGCTACCTTGTCAAATTCGCCAACGGCGTGCAATTCTGGAGCCACAATCGCGATGTTCCCAGTCGCACGCAACTCGACCTCAACCGCTGGCAGATGCTCACGGCCACCTACGACGGCAAGACCCTCCGCATCTACAAGGATGGAAAGTCGATTGGCGAACGCGAGGTTCAGCTCGCCGATGATGAGAACGTGGTGCAGATCGCTCCCAAGGATCCCTGGGAGCAGAAACGCCAGTTCGATGGTGACATCCGCGACCTGACCATCTGGGGCTCGGCGCTCAGCGATGAGGGCATCGCCGCGCTCAAGCTCTCGATGCCGCAGTAAACGCGACACTGGAGGCTGCCCGATGCACCGCTACGTCATCGCGCTGATGGCCATGGCGGTCTTCGCCTTCACCGCAGCCACGCACGCCGGGGTGGTGGCTGCGCACCCAGGCGTCTCCGCCGTGGCTTTCGTCAAGCTGTCCCCCGACGGGACCCTCAGCATCATCGTCCAGCACGACGCGCTGGCGTTCGCGCTCAACGAGACGCCGCAGAACATCGCCGATGCTCCGATGTACGAACTGCTTGACGGCTCGGAGAATGTCCAGATCCACACATTCAACGAGGCTCGAGAGCGGTTCACCTCGCAGTTCGAGTTGAAGGTCGATGACCATCGTCTCAACCCAGAACTCATCGAATTTCCCACGGCCGCGGCCATCCGCGCCTGGCGAAAGACCCATTCCGATCGGCGCCTCCCACTGAAGCTCGACATCGTCCTTCAAGCCAAGTTGCCGACAGATGCTCGTCTGATCACGCTGCAATTCCCGTCCATTCTCAGCGATGTCATCGTTTCCTTCGATCGTCCCGGCCGCGAGCCTCAGGCTTTCCCGGTTCCTCCCGGCGAGCCTACGCCCCCGCTTGATGTCACGCTGAACCGCGCCCCACCAACCGCCGACAGACAAGACACGGGCAAGCCGCCCGCTGCGATGGGCACGCTCGCCATCGCCTGGCGTTACATCAAGCTCGGCTTCGTGCACATCGTCCCGGATGGGCCCGATCACGCCCTGTTCGTGCTCGGGCTCTTCCTCCTCACTCCGAAATTCAAAGCTGTGCTCTGGCAGATCACCGCCTTCACGATCGCCCACACAATCACGCTTACACTCACGGCCCTCCACATCATCGGCCTCCCCCCCACCATCGTCGAACCCGCCATCGCAGCCTCCATCGCGTTCATCGGGATCGAGAACCTGCTTGCCACCAAGATCAATCCGTGGCGCTACGCGGTCGCCTTCCTCTTCGGTCTCGTCCACGGCATGGGCATCGCCACCGCCTTCACCGAAGCCGGATTTCCTCCGGGCCAGCTCGTCTCCAGCCTCGCGGCCTTCACCGTTGGCGTCGAGGCGGGCCACATCGCCATCCTCGCCGCGGCGTTTGCCCTCCTGGGCTGGACCCGAAACCGTCCCTGGTACCGCAAGAGGGTCATGATCCCGGCGTCCCTGCTCATCGCAGCGGTGGCATTGGTGTGGTTCGTCATGCGGATTGCATGACAACACCAAGTTCCCGATTTTGCTGCATTTTGAAGGTAGACGACCGTTGTTTGGCGTGAGGTCAGCATCCTGCCCGCGGTCATCGGGGTGGTTCGCTATCCTTACTTCATCCGACGACACGCACCGCACCGGGGAAGTTGTCATGCGCACCAGCATCGCTCGTTTGGTCATCGGCGCCCTCATGCTCGCGTTGGGAATTCTGACGTCGCATGCGGCCCCGGCCCAGTCGGGATCGAACGCCAAATCTTTCCCCGACGAGTGGTATTTCCTCAACAACGGGAAGAAGTACGACACGCTTGCCGCGCTTGAGGGCAAGCCGGCGGCGGCACTCTCTATCGCGTCGTGGATCGGCACCGAGGCCACCATCGCCGGCAACAAGGGCAAGGTGATCATCGTCGATTTCTGGGCAACGTGGTGCGGCCCGTGCATGGCGGCGATCCCACACAATGTTGAACTGGTGAAGAAGTACGGTGACCAGGGGCTGGTCTTCATCGGCGTGCATGATTCCAACAGCGGCTGGGACAAAGCCGACGCCGTGGTGAAGGACAAGGGGATCAACTACCCCGTGGGTGTGGACAAGACGGGCGGCCAATCGACCAAGGACTACGGGCTCCAGTTCTGGCCGACCTACATCGCGATCGACCGCAACGGCGTCGTACGGGCCGCGGGCCTGACGCCCGACAAGGTTGAAAACGTCGTCAAGGTGCTGCTGGCCGAGCAGGGCAGCGGCGGCGGTGCATCGAGCGCAGGTCCATCAGAGTTTGGACCGGAGTTCTATCTCGGTGGAGCGTTGCGCCCCAAGGGGCTCCGCGAGATGGAGGGGAAGCCGGCGACCGCCTTGAAGGCCGAGTCATGGATCGGCGCCGAGCCCGTCGCCAAGGGTGGCGGCAAGCCCCTCGCGGGTGCGGTGACCGTGCTGACGTTCGTCTCGCCGTCTCTGTCTGTGTCGATGAAGGAGCTCGAGAAGCTGGCCACGCTGGAGAAGGAATTCGGCACCCAAGGCGTCACACTTATCGGCGTGTGCGACAACCGCGCGGGCGATGCGTGGACCAAGATGCAGGACTACGCCAAGGCCAAGAAGCTGACCTTGCCCCTCATGCAGGACACCATCGAAACCAAGCCCGCCACCACGGGCTCGACCATCACTACCCGTATCAACGCCACCGCCGCGGCGTACGGTGTCGATTTTTTTCCGGCCACGATTGTCATCGACCGTTCCGGCAAGGTGCGGGCTGCCGGCGTACGGGCCGACAAGCTCAAAGCTGTGGTCGAGAAGCTGCTGGGCGAGTCCGTGAGC
>JBOHNM010000057.1:0-23614 GCA_050730675.1 Phycisphaerales bacterium
CGGACCAGGACTGCACGCTGATGGGGAAAGGGCGCACAAGGGCGGTGTGGCCCTTGATCTCGGCGCTGAAGCGGTCCCAATCGAGGCGGGCTTCGAGCATGCGGTCCACGGATTCAAGGAAATTATTGCAGTGCTGCTGGAGGTGGAAGCCGAGCAGGTCGGCGCCGAGCATGCCCTGGAGGATTTCGACGCGGTAGGGGCAGATGCGGAAGGCCTCGGGGTTCGGCCAGGGGATGTGCCAGAACAGGCCGACGAGCAGGTCGGGGCGGGCTTCCTTGAGCATGCCGGGGACGAGGGCGAGTTGGTAGTCCTGCACCATGACGACCGCCTTCTCCGGTCCGATCTCGTCGAGCGCAGCCTTGGCGAAGCGCCGGTTGGCGCGGACGTACTGCTCCCAATCGGAAGCGCGAAAAGTGGGTCGTTCGTGGGTGAGGTGGCACAGGGGCCAAAGACCCTCGTTGGAAAAGCCGTAGTAGTACCCCTGCTCTTCTTCCTTGGAGATCCATACGCGCTTGAGGGTGTAGCGGGCATCGTCGGGCGGCACGGGGACACAGCCGGCGGCGTCGGCGGTCTGGCGGTCGGCATCGCCAGCACCGTGAGCGACCCAGAGGCCGCCGCAGGCGCGCAGGACAGGGTCGAGGCCCGTGACCAGGCCGCTGGCGGGGCGGACGAGCGCGGGATGCCCATCGCGGAGGACGTGCATGTAGGGCTCGCGGTTGGAGACGACGACCAGGGGCTGCCCGCCGAGCGCGTCGATGCCGTGGGCGCGGAGACGCTCGCGAGTCCAGGCCTTGTCGGAGCGGACGATGTCCTGGGCTTCGGCGCGTTCCTTGGCGCGGGCGGCGCGGAAGGAGGCGGCGAGGTGGAGGGATTCATCGGCGAGGCGGCCGACGGGGAGGCCTTTGGGCGGCTGCTCGGGCGTGTTGGCAAAGCGGAGGCGGCGCATCCACGCGGCGAGCAGGTGGAGCGGGCGTTCGAAGAACGCCCACGCGAGGCCGGTGGTGAGCATGAAGATGCTCAGGCCGATGGCGGCGGACCAGATGACGGCGCGGATCATGCCGCGGGTGAGGCGGTCTTCGAGGTAGAGGGCGTCGTGGACGACGACAACCGCGCCTTGGAGCCTGCCGGTGGTGTCAAGGAGTGGCGAGACGAGGATGTGCGTTGTGCCCTCGGTGGCGCGGCGAAGTTCACTCACCTCCTCGCCCGAGGCGAGGGCGCGGGAAACGGATTCAACGAGCGATTCGGCGAGTTCGGTCACGCCGTCGGCGGCGGCGATTGGGTGGCCATCAAGGTCGTAGATCGCCATACCAATGAGGCGCGAATGACCGTCGAGGCGGTCGCCGACGAGTTCGGAAGGACGGGCCGCGTCGGCGCTGAGGGCCTGGCGGGCGGTGGGTGCGATGCGGTGGCCGAGGAGCTGGGCGCGGCGGCGGAGATCGTCAAGGCTCTCGCGGTGCTCGTTGCGGATCTGGTAAGAAAACACGGCGCCGGTGGCAAGGGCGGCGAGGGTCGCGACGAGCAGGCCGAAGCGCAGGGACTTGGGGAACAATGGGCGCCGGGGTGCTTTGTCGGTGTTCATGCGTTGGCTCCTGCGCTCGGTGCAGTGGTGGATTCGCGGGTGTTGAGAGCCACGGCGGCGTTGATGAGGGCGAGGTGGGAATAGGCCTGCGGGATGTTGCCCAGGGCCAGACGTTCGGTCGTGTCGTATTGCTCGGCGAGGATGCCGGTCGGGCCGGCGAGTGCAACGAGTTGTTCGAACAACTCAAGGGCGCGGCGGTGGTGGCCGAGCGTCAGCAGAGATTCGATGAGCCAGCCCGTGCAGATGTGGAAGCCGCCTTCGGTGCCGGGGAGGCCGTCATCGAAGAGGTAGCGATGAACGACGGGGCCGCGGCGAAGGCCGGCATCGATGGCCTCGACCGTACGGGCCCATCGGGGATCGCGGTGATCGATGAGGCCGGTGAGGCCGACGAACAGGGTCGCGGCGTCGAGGTCGATGGACCCGTAGTGCGAGACGAAGGCACCGGCGGTATCGCTGAAACCGTGGGCGAGGACGTCGGCACGGATCTGGTCGCGTAGGGCGGTCCAGGCGTGGTTGGGCTTGCCCATCACGGATTCGTGGACGACCATCGCGCGGTCGACGGTGAGGAAGCACATGGATTTGGAGTGGACATGGTGGCGTGTGGGGCCGCGGATCTCCCAGATGCCGTGGTCGGGCTCGCGCCAGCGGGCCTCGACGGCCGCGACCATGGCACGGGTGAGACGCCAGTGGTCGGGGGAGATTGGAGCGCCGCGCTCGGCGAGCATGGCGACCAGGTCCACGATCGGGCCGAAGACGTCGAGCTGGACCTGCTGCGCGGCGGCGTTGCCGATGCGGACGGGGCGACTGTCGCCGTAGCCGGAGAGGCTGCCGATTTCGGCCTCGGGACCGAGGTCCGAACCGGTGACGGTGTAGATGGGACGGAGACGATCGGGGCTTTCGCAGCGGTCGACGACGCTCAGGAGCCAATCCAACAGTCGCATGGCGGTGCCGGTGTTGCCGAGACGCATGAGAGCTGCGGCAGCGAGTGCGGCATCGCGGGGCCAGCAGTGGCGGTAGTCCCAGTTGCGGACGCCGCCGAGATGCTCGGGGAGGCTGGTGGTGCCGGCGGCAGCGATGGCGCCGGTGGGGCCATGGCCGAGGGCGCGGAGCATGAGGGCGCTACGACGGATGAGTTCGGGGTGGAAGTCGGGGATCTTGAGCGTGGCGGCCCAGGCGCTCCAGAAACGCTGAGTATCGGCGCGGCGTTCGCTTTCGGGGCGAGGATGGGGGCGTGGATTGGCGGAGCCATAGCGCAGCTCGAAGCTGACCGGGCCCGCGGCGAGGTCGATTTCGGCCTCGGCGGTCTGGTGGCGGCCGTCGGCGAGGATGCTCCAGTTCACACCCGGGGCGTGAAGCACGAGGGGATCGCTGGCCCCCTCAACCTCCAAAACACCGTCGTGCACGGAGAGGAGCGTGGGGATGCGGCCGAAGTCGAGGCGCGGGGCGAACCGGACGCGGACGCGGGACTGGCCCTCGACGACGCGGACGAGATCGGAGCGGCCGGCGCGTTGGAAGGCGCGGCCGCCGGCGCAGTCAAGGTAGTCGGTCACGGTGCATCCGGGCCACGAGGTACGGAGGACGAGGGAATCGCCGACGTAGCTTTGCGTTCCGGGACCGGTGGCTTCGACCGGTGCGATCTCGAAAAAGCCAGCGGTTGGGCCGCCGAGGAGTTCGGCGAAGATTGCTGAGGAATCGATGCGTGGGAGGCAAAGCCAGGCGATGCGACCGGCGGGTGTGGTAAGAGCGACTGTGCGCTGGTCAGAGAGGACGGCGTGGTGCTGGATGGGGACGAGGTTTCGCGAGGCGGACCAGTTTTCGCGGGCGACCGAGAGGCACTCGAGCACTTCGGCAACGTCGGGAACGGAGGAGACGCGGAAGGCGGCGCGGGTATCGCCCGGGCCGACCTTGACGCCGGCATCGCCAGAACCGAGTGACGCGAATGCCTGCTCATCGGTGAGGTCGTCCCCGATGAAGAGGACGGCGGTAGCGCCGACCCGCTGGCGGATGGCACGGAGGGCGTCGCCCTTGTTGGTGCTGTCGGCGACGAACTCCAGCACCAGATGCCCGAGGCGGAGCGACAGGGTGGGAAAGTCGGACTTGAGGGCGGTGACAGCGCCGACGGCGTTGGGGGCGTCGGCATCGGTGACGGCGCGGTAGTGGAACGCGATGGCGCGGGGTTTGATCTCGACGCTCGAGCCGGGTGCGGATTCGGCGATGAGGCGGAGACAGGCGGCGAGAGCGCCGAGTTCGGCGAGCGTTTGATCGGAGAGGCGTGGTGCGGTGGTGCCATCGACCTCCGCACCGTGGCTGCCGACGAATCGCGCGCGGGTGGCGGCACCGACGCGGAAACGCAGGTCGGCAAGGCCGCGGCCGGAGATGATGGCGGTGTGGGTGGAAGGGACGCGGTCGAGCGATCGGAAGGCCGCGAGAGCGGCTTCGTCCGGTGCGGCGGCGGTGTGATCGACGACGATGGGAGCGAGCGTGCCGTCGAAATCACAAGCGACCAGGAGGACTGGCGCCTGGGCCACAGCGTTGACGATGCGCTCGACGTTTGGCTTCAT
Organism: Phycisphaerales bacterium; assembly: GCA_050730675.1. Classification (GTDB taxonomy): domain Bacteria; phylum Planctomycetota; class Phycisphaerae; order Phycisphaerales; family UBA1924; genus JBOHNM01. The sequence goes on from JBOHNM010000057.1 coordinate 4,141, forward strand.
GATCGGTATCGACAGCGAGCATGTCACTCAGAACTGGAGTCGTCTGAAAACCGGAATGCTATCTCTGCGTACTGGCGAAAACTCGTCGGAATGCAGACTGCGCCGGGACGCAGCGCACGGGTTCGCCACACGAGCAGCAGTTCACTGGTACGAACGAGAGGCTTACCGGTTCCTTGATTTGTCGAGAAACGAGCAGGGCTACAAACAGGCGCGTTCACACTTCGATGTGCGAAGCGATCGCGTTCGAAACAGCTGTTGGAGCGGCTCGCGTGCTTCGCTGCAGGAGTCAGAAGAGGTTGTACTTGACGATGCACCACGCCGCGCCGATACCGTCGCGCCAGGTGATCTTTTTGCCCTCGGCGTAGGTGCGGCCGGCGTAGGAGACGGCGACCTCGTAGACGCGGGCGTTGTGGGGCGGCTGGCCGTCGCGCTGAAGTCGCGCGCGGGCGAGCTTGGCCACGAGTTCGGGCTCGATACCGAAGCGCTGCTCGCGCAGGGAAATCTGGCGTGCGACGGGGCTGGTCATGGCCTTGAGGCAACACTCGATGTCGGAGAGGTTGAGGTTGGTCAGGATGTTGGAGAGCGTCGTGATGGCGCGGTTGGCGGCGTAGTGCCAGAAGTAGAGGACGCGGTGGGCCTCGCCGCCGAAGCGGGAGCCGATGACGGCATCCGCGCGGCCGTCGAGGATGGGGGCGAGCAGACGGGCGTGGTCGCGCGGGTCGTATTCGAGGTCGGCGTCCTGGATAAGCAGGACATCGGCGGTTTCGGCGAGGGCGGCGGTGAAGCCGGTGGCGACAGCGGCACCCTTGCCCATGTTGCGCGGGTGGAGGTGGACACGGAGCACGTTTTTGAGGTCGTCGCGTTCGGCGAGCTTCTGGATCAGCTCACGGGTGCCATCGGTGGAGCCGTCATCGATCAGGTGGATGTGACGCTGGAGGGGGAGGTGGCCCTCGACGCCCTCGGCAGAGGAGGAAGCGACGGGCGCGGAGGGGGGCGGCGTTTCCAGGAGACGCTCGAGGAGGCGCGGGAGGAGCTTGGCCTCGTTGTAGACGGGGATGATGACGGCGAGGAGCATGCAAAGGAGGGTACACGCACACCCAGAAGCGCGGCGTCGCAAGTGCGTGTTTCGCGCCAATGACGAAACGGGATGGTTATCCTCTTCGGCCATGATTCTGGAGATCACGACAACGCATCGTCCGGCGGGGGACCTTGGGTACCTGCTGCACAAGCACCCCGGGCGGGTGCAGACGTTCTCGTTGGCGTTCGGCAAGGCGCACGTGTTCTACCCGGAGCTTGCCGCGGAGCGGTGCACAGCGGCGCTGGTGATCGATGTGGACCCTGTGGGGCTGGTGCGCGGCAAGGGGTCGGAGCGGACACTGGATCAGTACGTCAACGACCGGCCGTACGTAGCCTCGTCGATGATGGCGGTGGCGATCGCGCAGGTCTTTGGCACGGCGCTGGCGGGCAACTGCAGGGATCGTCCGGAACTGGTCACCACGGCGATCCCGCTGGCGGCGCGGATCGGGGCGATTCCGTGCCATGGCGGCGAGGAACTGCTGCGCAAGCTGTTTGAGCCGCTGGGGTATGTGCTGACGATCACGGCCCATCCGCTCGATGAGCACTTCGTCGCCTGGGGCGCTTCGTCGGTCTTCACGGTTGAAATCGCGGGGACCAAGACGCTGACGGACCTGCTGAGCCACCTCTACGTGCTCATCCCCGTGCTCGACAACGAGAAGCACTATTGGGTCGGCGATGATGAGGTGGCGAAGCTGCTGCGGCACGGCGAGGGGTGGCTGGCGGCGCACCCGGAGAAGGAGCTGATCGCCACGCGGTACTTGAAATACCGGCGGAATCTCGCCAACGACGCGATCAAGCAGCTCCGCGAGCAGGACGGCGAAGGGCCGGAGGAGATCGATGCGGACTCGCCGGAGGACCCGCGCGAGGAAGCGGGCGAGAAGGCTCTGAGCCTGCACCAGCAGCGGCACGGGGTGGTGCTTTCGGTGCTGCAGGCGAAGGGGGCGCGGCGCGTGATCGATCTCGGGTGCGGCGAGGGGAAGCTCGTGCGCGAGCTGCTCAAGCACCGGGTGTTCGAGAAGGTGGTGGGGATGGATGTCGCGCACCGGACGCTGGAAGTGGCCGCGGATCGGTTGCGGCTGGAGCGACTGCCGCCGGCGGTGCGGCAGCGCGTGGAGCTGTTCCACGGCTCGCTGATGTACCGCGATGCGCGGCTGGAGGGGTTCGATGCGGCGGTGCTGTGCGAAGTGATCGAGCACTTGGACGAGCCGCGGCTGGCGGCGATGGAGCGGGTGGTCTTCGGCTCTGCAAAGCCGGGAATAGTGATCGTCACAACGCCCAACAGCGAGTACAACGTGATGTGGGAGACGCTGGCGGCGGGGGCGATGCGTCACCGCGATCACCGCTTCGAGTGGACGCGCGAGCAGTTTCGCGCGTGGGCGGCGGGCGTGTGCGTGCGGTTCGGGTACTCGTGCGAGTTCCGCGGCGTGGGAGAGACGGGCGTCACGCCGGATGGGAAAGAGGTTGGGACGCCGACGCAGATGGGGGTATTCAGCCGTGCCGGTTGAAATCACCGTCCCCGAACTTGCGCTCGTCGTGCTGATCGGCGCCTCCGGCTCCGGCAAGAGCACGTTGGCGCGCCGGCTGTTCAAGCCGACTGAGATTCTGTCATCGGACTCGTGCCGCGGATGGGTGAGCGACGATGACAACAACCAGGAGGCGACGGGCGATGCGTTCGACGTGCTGCATTATGTGGCTCGCAAGCGGCTGACACGCGGGCTGCTGACGGTGGTGGACGCGACGAATGTGCAGGCGGAGGATCGGCGGCCGCTGGTAATGCTGGCGCGGGAGTTCCACTGCCTGCCGGTGGCGATCGTGGTGGATACGCCGGAGCAGGTATGCCATGACCGCAACCGGACGCGTGCGGACCGGAGTTTCGGGCCGCACGTGATCCGGAATCAGAAGAGCGCGTTGCACCGGGGCCTGCGCGGGCTGGAGCGCGAGGGATTCCGGCACGTGTTCGTCCTACGGCGGCCAGAGGAGTGCGATAGCGCGGCGCTGACGCGCGAACCGCTGTGGAACAACCTGAAGCACGAGCATGGGCCGTTTGACATCATTGGCGATCTGCACGGGTGCTACGACGAACTGATCGAGTTGCTTGGCAAGCTGGGGTGGGGGGTGGTGCAGCGTGTCGGCGAACCGGAGGGCGCGTGCGATGTGAAGTTTGCGGGCATGCCCGAAGCACACCGACCTCGCCAGACCGAGGTCGATGGCACGGGAGACACGCGCAAGTTGGTGTTTGTGGGTGACCTCGTGGACCGCGGGCCGAAGACGCCCGCGGTGCTGCGGCTGGTGATGAATCTCGTCGGCGAGGGGAAGGCCCTGTGTGTGCCGGGGAATCACGACGTGAAGCTGCTGCGCTCGCTGCGCGGCAAGAATGTGCAGATCACCCACGGGCTGGCAGAGTCACTGGCGCAGCTCGGCGCAGAGACGGAGGAGTTCCGCAAGCAGGTCGCGACGTTCATTGATGACCTGGTGAGCCACTATGTACTCGACGACGGGCGGCTGGTGGTGGCACACGCGGGGATGAAGGAGTCGATGCAGGGGCGCGGTTCGGGCGCTGTGCGCGAGTTTGCGCTCTTCGGCGAGACGACCGGGGAGACCGACGAGTTCGGGCTGCCCGTGCGGTACAACTGGGCGGGGGAGTACCGCGGGAAGCCGGCGGTGGTTTACGGGCACACGCCCATCCCGGAGCCCGAATGGCTGAACAACACGGTGTGCATCGACACGGGGTGCGTCTTTGGCGGGTCGCTGACGGCGCTGCGGTGGCCGGAGCGGGAGTTCGTGTCGGTCAAGGCGCGAGCGACCTACGCGGAATCGAAGAAGCCGTTCCTGAGCAAGGAGCAGCGTGCGCCGCTGTCGCTCCAGCAGCAGCACGATGACCTGCTGGACATCGACGACATCTCGGGCAAGCGGCACATCGAGGCGCGGCTGCTGCGGACGATCACCGTGCGGCAAGAGAACGCCGCGGCGGCGATGGAGATCATGAGCCGGTTCGCGGCGGACCCGCGCTGGCTGATCTATTTGCCGCCGACGATGTCGCCGTGCGAGACCAGCCGCGAGCCGGGGATGCTGGAGCACCCACGCGAGGCGTTCGAGTACTTCAGGACCAACGGCGTAGGGCGGGTGATCTGCGAAGAGAAGCACATGGGCTCGCGCGCGGTGGCGGTGGTTTGCCGCGAACAGGACGTGGCGCGGAAGCGGTTCGGCATCGCACCGGACGCTACGAATGCGGCGCTGGTTGGCGGCGAACTTACAGATAAGACGCTCGGGCTGATCTACACGCGCACGGGGCGGCCGTTCTTCAGTAATTGCGCGATGGAGCAGACGCTGTTGAAGCGGCTGGTGAACGCAGCCACGAAGGCGGGGCTATGGGATGAGTTGCAAACGGATTGGCTGTGCCTGGACTGCGAGTTGATGCCGTGGTCCGCCAAAGCACAGTCGCTGATCAGGGAGCAGTACGCCGCGGTGGGCGCGGCGGCGACGGCCGGGCTGGGTGAAACGGTTGCGGCGCTGAAGCGGGCTGCTGCCCGTGTGCCCGAAGCTGGGTCGCTGCTGGAGCATCACCGCGAGCGGTTGGGGCTGGTGAAGCAGTACATCGGAGCGTATCAGCAATACTGCTGGGAAGTCGCGGGCGTGGATGACCTGCGGTTGGCGCCTTTCCACCTGCTGGCGAGCGAGGGGAAGGCGCACGTGGACCGCGATCACCAGTGGCATATGGAGATGCTGGCACGACTTGCGGTCGGGGGCGATCCGGTGTTCGTGGCGACGCCGTACAAGATCGTGGACCTGTCGAGCCAGGCGAGTGAGGACGAAGCAACGGAGTGGTGGCGCAACTTGACCTCGCGGGGCGGCGAGGGGATGGTGGTCAAGCCGTGGGAGTTCATCGCCAAGGGGCCGCGGGGCGTGCTGCAGCCGGCGGTGAAGGTGCGCGGACCAGAGTACCTGCGGATCATCTACGGGCCGGAGTACACGCTGGCGAGCAATCTGGATCGGCTGAGATCGCGCGGGCTGGGGGCGAAGCGCTCGCTGGCGATGCGGGAGTTTGCGCTAGGCGTGGAATCACTGGAACGATTCGTGCGCAAAGAGCCGCTCCGGCGGGTGCACGAGTGCGTGTTTGCGGTGCTGGCGATGGAGAGCGAACCGGTGGATCCGCGGCTGTGAGTAGCGCAGAAGGCACTCAGAGCGTGTCAACCCGTTGCATCAAGCACGCTCGCGATCAGAGCTGAACCGTCACACGCATAAACGTGGCCGAGATGGAAATACTGCCGTCGGTGGCCTTGTTCTGAGCTGTGGCCAGTTCGAGGAGCTGGTGGAGAAGTTCATCGGACCTCCCGTTCTTTTCCGCCGCTTCAAATGCGTTCATCGTGGGACCGTAGAAGCGCCGGAAGATGTCGATGAATTGCGCGGGCGGGGAGGGCGTGATGAACGCGAAGGTGTCCTTGGCCATCGCGATGTTCTCGGAGGGGACGCCAGCCTGGCCGAAGCGTTCGATGATGTGCGACTCGACTCCCCACAGCATCGGGCTGATGAAGCCCTCGGGGGGCGGGGGCGTGAAGGCGGAGCTGATCTTGAGGAGCTGCGAGACGAACGAGGTCGGGTCGTTGGGGATCCAGTTGCCCATCACAATGCGACCTCCACGCTTGGTCACGCGGACCATTTCCCTGGCGACGTCGAAGGGCTTGGGGGCGAACATGGCGCCGAAGATTGAGAGTGTGAGGTCAAAGGTGTGGTCGGGAAGGCCTTGGAGGTTGCAGGCATCGCCTTCCTGGAACTTGAGTTTGGCAAGGCCCAACTGAACGGCCCGCTTGTTGCCGGCAGCCACAAGGTTCTGTGCGATGTCAACGCCGAGGACGTCCGCGCCCATCCGGGCCAGCGGGACGGCGGTAGTTCCGTCGCCGCAGCCGAGGTCGAGGATGCGAACGGGGAGCTTGACGCCGAGCGATGCGGCGAGGACATCACCGGACTGGCGCATGAAGGCGGCGATGGCGGTGAAGTCGCCCTTTTCCCAGAGTGCTTTGTTGGGGTTGGTCATGGGGTGGCTCCGGAGTGTGCATCGGGGAGTCGCGTGTTTGGAACGCGTGGTCAGCGACGAGGAGTTTACGCATTGGCGGGCTGATCTCGTTCGGCGCTCCGTGCCTCGTTTAAGAAAGTCGATTCGTCGCATCATCGCCCGACCCGCCGCGGGTCGGGGCACCCGATCATCAGCACGCGCCGCTGGGCATTGGAGATGCCGAGCTTGGCGATCGCATCGGCATTGTTCGCGTCGAGCCACACTCGAGTTGAGGACTGACGTTTGCATGGAACCGCATCAGCGGCGATGGCCACAAAGTGCAGGCGGCGGTGCGTCGTGTTGTGGGTGAAGTCACCGAGGGGCTTGAGTGAGGCGGGATCGGCCGACTTGAGGCGGGCGAAGTCCGCGGCGTCGGCGGGAGTGGGCGCACGGTCGAGATCGAGCGTAGGGCACTGCCACATGCCGGCCCACATGCCGGTGTGGGGGCGCTGCTCGACGAGGATGCGCGAACACTTGTCGCGGATGACGAGCACGAGGCAGTGGGCGGCCTTCTGTGTCGCGCGCTCGCGCGGCGAGGGGATGCGATCGGTGAGACCCTCGGCGTGCGCGCGGCAGTGGTCGCGGAGGGGGCAGAGGAGGCACTGCGGCTGAGCCGGTGGCGCGAGGCAGACGGTGGCGCCGAGTTCCATCAGGCCTTCGTTGAACGCTGCCGGGCCGCCGACGGAGATGGAGGCCTGGACGAGTTCGCCGGCACGCTGCCAAGCCCATGTGGCCTTGATGCGATCGTTTTCGAAATCGTCGCGAGCCTCGAGGCGCTGGAGAACGCGTAAGACGTTGCCGTCCACGAGCGGGGCCGGCTGATCAAAGACGATCGAGGCGATGGCGCCGGCGGTGTAGGGGCCGATACCGGGGAGAGTCGCGAGGGCTTCTGCTGTATCGGGGATGCGTCCTGCGTAGTCGGCGACGACGGTCTTGGCCGCGGCGTGAAGGTTCTTGGCACGGCGGTAATAACCGAGGCCGGACCAGAGAGCTAAGACCTCGGCCTCCGATGCCGCCGCCAGAGCAGCGACGGTTGGGAAGCGTGCGAGAAAGCGGTGGAAGAAGTCGATGACGCGGCTGACCTGCGTCTGTTGGAGCATGGCTTCGGCGACAAGCGCGTGGTAGGGGTTGCGCGGAGTGGCGCGCCAAGGAAGGTCGCGGGCCGAAGCAGCGAACCAGCGGGTGAGCGCGGCGGTGATTGCGCGGTCGCGCCCGGCATCCCCCCCATTGCCAATCATCACGGCCGCGTGATCGGCACGATCCGCACCACCAACACGTCGGTTGCGAGTGGAGCGACCGGGGGGCTTGGCGGCGGGGCTATTGCGGCGCGGCGGCAAGGGCTCGCTCCACGCCGGGCTTGATCGATTTCCACGGCTTATCGGGGGCTTTTGAGACGGTGAGCCAGCCCTCGGAAAAGAGCAACCCGGTGACACCGGGAATGGCGAAGAGCGCGGCAGCCACCGGGTCAGCGGTGGCCTGATCGGCCGAGCGGTATGAGCGCGGGCCGGGGGCGACCGTGCGGTCGAGGATGCACTTGAGGGCGTTGGGGTTGGGCGTGTCGTCGTATCGGACGATGCGGTAGGGCATGGGCGGGCTCGGCAGGGAGAAACCGTGATGGCGGCGCGATCGTAGATGCTTGAACCGGGAGTCGCGACCCGTGCGCGGCCGATACACTGACGGTTGTGCCGCGGACGATGGGCCGCGGCGCGTGGAGTGTTCATGGGCTTGTACGATCGCATCCAGGAGATGATGGAGCGGCTGCGGGAGTACCCGTGGTGGCAGGTGGCAGTCGAACTCCTGGTGATCTGGGTATTGTGCTACGCACTGGTGCGCGTGGTGCAGGGGGCGCGGGCGGCGACGCCGCTGAAAACGCTTTTCTTCGTGCTGCTGATGGCCGCGCTAGTGATCCGGATCGCGGGCAGCCGCGAGAGCTTCCAGCGGCTGGCGTTCCTATATGACAACTTTCTGTGGGTGATGGCGATCATGTTGATCGTGGTCTTCCAACCGGAGCTGCGGCGCGGGCTGATGCGCCTGGGGGAGCGATCACTCTTCGGGCGCAGCACCAAGCCGGAAACGGCCACAGTAGATGCGGTGACGGAGGCGGCGGTCTATCTCGGCCGCGCGAAGTTTGGCGCAATCGTGGTGATCGAGCGCGAGGTGCCGCTGAGCGGGATCGTCGAGGGCGGGACGGTGCTGCACGCACGGGTGTCAGCGCGGCTCCTGCAGACGGTTTTCTTCCCGGGCTCGGCGCTGCATGACCTGGCGGTGGTGATCAAGGGCGATGAAGTTGTGGCAGCCGGCGTGCAATTGCCGCTCGCGGAAGAAAGCGACGTGCCGGACCATCGGCTGGGCTCGCGCCACCGCGCGGCGATTGGAATCAGCCAAGATACCGACGCGATTGTTGTCGTGGTGAGCGAGGAGACGGGGATCGTGTCCCTGGCCGAGCGCGGCGAGCTGACGCGCGGGCTCAACGAACAGGAGTTGCGCGGCCTGTTGGTGCTCAAGCTCAATCCCGGCCTGGTCCACCGCATCACCAAGGCGGCCGAAGAGGCCGAGCAGCATGAGTCTCGCACCAAGGAAGAAGAGGTGGCGGCGTGATCCGCGGGAATTTCGGAACCATCCTGCTGACCACGGTGCTCGCCCTGCTGGTATGGGTGTGGGCAGAGGGCGAGAGCCTGTCGGAAGAGCGGGTGACGACCCCGCTGGTGGTGGGCGGCACGGCCCAGTTGAACCCGGAAGTGATCGATCCGAACTGGCGCGGATCGGTGATGGTGCGGATGCACGGCTCGACAGCGTCGCTCGCGGCGGCACGGAAAGAACTGCTGCGCTCGCCGCTGGAGTTGCCGCTCGGGCTCGGCGGCATGCCGGCGACGGCCGGGGATCACACCCTGGACCTGCTGACGGTGATCCGAGCACAGCCGAGCATGGACCGACTGGGGGTTTCCGTGGTTGAGGTGGAGCCTTCGCGGCTGCGGGTGAGGATTCGGGAGAAGAAGTAGATCGCGAAAGAGAAAACGGACAGATCACAATTACATGTTCACAATTGTGCTATTGGTCCGCGGGGCAATGATCATACGGATCGCATGGGCTGGAAGCCCGATGCCGTCGACTACTTCCGTGCCGCCCCAAAGATCTCCCGCAGCGCATCCCGCGTCCCCGAGAATGGCTCGGTGCCGAACTTGGGGTCCTGGAGCGTGCCCTTCACCGTCACCGTCACGAGCTCGTTGCGGATGCCCTCGATCAGGTCACTGATGATCGGCACGCGCAGGCGGCTGGCGCTGGTGAAGCTGAGATCGAGTTCAAACCGAGGCAACGTAACTGTGCCCTTGCCGTTGACGAGGATGGTCTGCGAGCTGACACCGAGCATGTCGAAGGTGATGCGGTTGGCGTCGAGGTAGAAATCGGCCTCGGCGAAATCGAGGGAGCTGCCGGCGGGGAAGGCCAAGTTGCTGAGTTCGAGGAGTTGAACGACGAGGGGCAGGCGGACAATGTCGCCGCCGGCGATGCGTACCGAGCCGCGTCCGCGGCGAGAAGCAGTGGAGCCCACGGCGCCGGCGATGGCGAGCTCGGCATCAACGCGGCCGCGGGTGGTGTTACCGCTCTGGTCGATGACAACGGCGGGCTGCCGCTGACGGCGCAGTTCGTCGATGCGCTTCACTGAATCGGCGGTCGGCGGACCGGCGTCGAGGATGTCGCGCTCCTCGGTCTGAGCGAGGATGTCGCCAAACCGAACGCCTGAGGCCTGGATCTTGAGGGCGTAGAGGTCGGCGGCATCTACGGTGCGGCCGCGCTGGACAGATCCCGAGCCGGAGACGCGACCGCCATAGGAATCGGCCGTGACCGAGGGGATGGACCACTCGCCGGGCTTATCGCCGGAAACGAAAGCAGCGACAAGGTTCTCGGTATTCAGGCCCGCGAGCATGGCCCGCTGGGCCTCGAGCTTGAGGCGGAGCTTGGTGCGGGCGTCTTCGGGGCCGCGGGTGGCGCGAAGGCGGAGCACACCATCGGCGTGGGTGACGGCCAAGCCCAGTTCTGCCTGAAGGTCGGCGAAGTTGACATCCGCGGTGACACTCAGACTATTGAGTTTGTCGCCAACACCGGAAGCGGTCGCAACGGCGTTCTCGAACCACAGGCCGCGGACGATCTCGAGCTTGACGTCGGCGATGGCGGTAAGGGCCGATTCGGGGAGCAAGGCCATCAGCGAGTGCGACAGGCGCTCAGCCGTAGCGGAAGTGGTGAGCGAGACCGACCAGGGCTCGCTGCCGCCCGGGGCGGACCAGCGGCCATCCACGGCGAGGGACCAATCGGGCTCGGTCAGGACGAGGTGATTGACTGTGCCGCCGGCAGCACTGAGGGTGATCGATCCTGAAATACCTTGGAGCGAATACTCCACACCGTTGTTCTCAAAGCCAAAGCTGAGCGGGCGGATGGACCCAGAGATGTCCCAATCCGTCGGCGCGTTGGGTGCGCGGGGCGTGATGCGCACATCGGCGTCGAAGCGACCAGTGGGCTTGAGATCATGAACCAGTTCGGCGATCGAGGGCGGTGCAGCGAGGTCGATGAGACGACGGACCAGGCCCGAGGCGAACGCCGCGCCGCGCGTGGCGGCAACGACTTCGCGTCGTACCGCAAGCTTGCCGCCGGATTCGGGGAGGACGAATTCGCCTTCGAGCGTGACATCGCCGGATGGGAGCCCTTGCCACCAGAGAAAAATACGAGCATTCTCGAGCGAGACGACCGATGGCGTCTCCGCGCCGGTTCTCAGGACGATGCGCCCCTCGGACATGTCAATGCACAGGCGGTCGTGGAGCATGTCGATCTCGAGGCCCTCGGCGCCGGTCAGCGCCAGTTCCGCCTCGATGGACTTGCCGGCCTTGGCCGTGGCGAGCGCGACGATGTCGGCGTGGCCCTGGGGGTGGCGTTCGGCGCGGAAGTGCTCGATCAGTTCACGCCCCGGCGGGGAGACCAAGCCGATCAAGTCCTCGACCGCCAGGCCGACATCCAGCCGCTTGAGGGTCAGGTGCATGTCCATCGCGCCCGCGGCGCTGGTCGTGCCGGTAATGTGGAAGGGCGCGGGAAGATCAGGTTCGCCGGGGACGAACGGTTCGGCCGCAGCGAGGAATCCTTCAAGCCCGGTCACATTGATATCGCCGTTGACGAGTGAAAGGGAGCCCTTGAGGTTCTCGATGCGGATCGCCTGCCCGTCACCGGTGTGTAGCGGCATGGCATTAAGGCCATCCATCGTGATCTCAACGGCGTAGTCGAGTCCTTCATCACCGGCACGCTTGGGTGGGCCGACGCGGGCGAAGACGTCCACCGCACCATCCACGTGCAGCGAACCGATGAGCCGCTTGATCGACAGTGCACCCGGGTCGGTCGGCACAGTCGGCTCATCGCCTACGCGCCCCTCGGGCGTGGCGTTGAGCAGGAGCGAATCCACGGGCACGCCCTTGGCCGCGACGGTGATCTCCGGTGGGCTGGGCTCACCCTTGGTGCCAAGCTTCACCGACGCGGTGACCTCCGAAACGCCGCCACGCAGTCCGCGGAAACTCATGCCGCTGAGGACGGCTTTCTCGTCGTCGATCTTCATTTTGAGGTCGTCGGCGATGATCGGGTAAGGAAAGGCATCGGGGACGATGCCGACGGGCTTGAAATCAATGTCGATATTGGTGACGAATTGCGCGGCGGGCGACTTCGCGTGGCGCAGGTCCACGCGCAGCTTGTCAATGACGCCGCCGAAAGCGAACTGTGGCGCGGCGAGGCGCGAGCGGAGGATGTCGAGTTCTCGCTCGGGCCTTCCTGCGGCGATGGCCGCTGCAAGCTCCGCGGAGAGTTGCTCGTGCTGCTGAGGCGTGATCACCAGCCCAGCGTCAAGGAGCTTCTGGTACTGCCGCCGACTGAAAATCGCACGGACCAGCTCGCGAGCGCCGGAACGGTTGATGGCTTCCTCGAGCAGGTCGTCGATGGGGATATCGGTGACGGTGACCTGGAGTTCGCAGGAAGAGTCGCCCTCGGACATGCTCCAGCGGCCTTCGGTGTAGAGGCGTGCGCCACGCGGGCTGCGCCCCACCATCTCGACAATGCGCATCTCCGTGTCATCGAAGGTGATCGTGCCCGCCAGGTCGCCGATGGGATACGGGAACTTCTCGAACTCGGCGCGGCCCTCCTTGAGGTGCAGGGTGCCGCGGATGGAGGTTGGGCCGGGGCCGTCGGCGGTCGGAGCAGCGCGTTTAATCTCGATGCGAGCGTCAACCAGCGCGGTGGGGCCGCCGAAACGCTCGAAGTCCTCGCGGACGATTTCTGGAGCGAACCACAAAATGCGCGGGTCGCGCTCCAATCGGAACGCGCTGGACTGGATCACCGCCTGATACGCAGCGTCGGTCGTCGGCCCTTCGGTGCGGAGAGTCACACGACAAGGAAGGTCCTCGAAGAGGCCGTCAAGGGCGGCCTCAAGTCCGCGGTCGGAGAACTTGATCACGCCCGTGACGTTCTCCATCCGCGGCATGCGTCCACCCGTGGTTTCGGGGCGGCCCGATGCGACGGGGATGTTGAGCGCGACATCGTTGAGCTTGAACTCGGCCTCGACGCCGCGGACGGGGTCGTAGCGGACGGTGGCATCGGCGATCTCGCCGCGCATGCGCAGGTCACGCCAGGTATTGCGGAACTGTGCAGGCACGCGATCGGGATCGATCCGGGCCAGGAGCAGCCGCGTGATCGACATGCGCCCCGACGACGTCTTGAAATCAAACTCTCCGTCAAGGAGCGGGGCCGCGGCGTCAACCGGCATGTTGTCAGGATTGGGCCAGTCGGCGCCTTCGTCGAGACGGAGCTGAACGCGGTAAGCCTGATCCTTGTTGTCGGCAGGACTGATCGATCCTCGGACAGGCAGGTCCTGAAGGATCTTGTAATCAAAGTCATCGTTCTCGCCGAATTCGAAGCGACCTGCGACCAAGTCGAGCCGCGGCAACTGCATCGGACCCTGTGTTGAACCAGCAGGAACGTCGAGCGTCGCGATATTCAAGCGACCGGAAACCTTGTCCTGGCTCAGGCGCACAACGGGCTTGTCGATCCGCGCAGCGACCGGACGGAGCTTGAGCGACCACGCCTTTGACCAGTCGAGATCGAGTTCAAGACGCTCGGCTTCTGCAAACGTGCCCGCGGGGCCTTGGACATCAGGTGCGATGAAGCGCGGCTTGGAGATGACCAGTCGTCCGTCGAGCTTGAGGCTCGTCCATTTGGCGTGCATCTTGGCGCCAGTGGCTGCGGAGAGTCCCTTGCTGATGATCCATGTCGCGACCGGCCCCTGTGTGCAGACAACCACGAGCACGGGGATGAGCAGAATCAAGCCGAAGCAGCAGCGCACCCACGTGCGGAACCGCCGACGTTTGGGCGGTTTGCCTGGTGGGCCCGGCGGCGGCTTGGCGCGGCGGAAGAGCGACAACGCGAAGATGGTACGGGGAATGGCTGACGGGGTCTTTCGTGTGTTCGGTGCGTGCTTGGGTTTGCTATGCTGGGTCTATGGCCAAGGTGAAGCAGGTCTTTGCGTGCAACGCGTGCGGGAGCGTGCAGTCCAAGTGGATGGGCAAGTGCCCCGACTGCGGCGCGTGGGATTCGCTGGAGATGGAGCGGATCGAGCCCAAGGCGCGCGTGGACCCGCGCGGGGCAGCGATGGAGACGTGGAACGAGGGCGGGGGCGGGGCTGCCGGTCCAGATGGTGGGAACGCGCCCAAGGCACGGCCAATCACCGAGATCGGCGGCGAGGCGATCCCCGGGCGGATCGCCACGGGAATCGCAGAGTTCGACCGCGTGCTGGGGGGCGGGCTGGTGCCGGGATCGGCGGTTCTGGTCGGTGGCGACCCGGGGATCGGCAAGAGCACCCTGTTGCTCCAGGCGGCAGGAAGTCTGGCGGAGCGTGGAGTGCGGACACTCTACGTCAGCAGCGAGGAGAGCGCCGACCAGGTGCGACTGCGGGCGGCAAGGCTGGGCATCGGGGGACACGAGCAACTGTTCCTGCTCGCCGACACATCGTTGGGTCGAATTACCGAGCAAGCCGCTCGAGTTCTCGGCGAGTTGCCCGAGGGCCAGAAGCCTGTGCTGATCATCGACTCGATCCAGATGATCTACAAGGCGGATTTGGAGGCATTCCCGGGGTCGCTCACCCAACTCCGGCGGTGCTGTGCCGAATTGGTCTACTTCGCCAAGGCGAGCGGGACGACGGTGATGCTGGTCGGCCACGTGACCAAGGACGGTCAACTCGCCGGCCCGCGCTTGCTCGAACACCTGGTGGACGCGGTGCTGTACTTCGAGGGCGACCGCTACCACGCCCACCGGGTCGTGCGGGCGGTAAAGAACCGCTATGGCACCACGCTGGAACTCGGGCTTTTCGAGATGACCGGCGGCGGCTTGAAGCAGGCGCCCGATGGCGTGAGCGTGCTCTCGCTCTCCGGCGATGCCCGCCCCCGTCCGGGGACAGTGGTCTGCCCGGTGCTGACCGGCACGCGTTGCCTGCTAGTTGAATTGCAGGCACTGACCGCCACTGGGTTCCTGGGGACCGCCAAGCGCAAGGCCTCGGGAATCGATACCAACCGGTTGGCGATGTTGATCGCGGTACTGGAGCAACATGCGGGACTGCGGTTGGCGGACCGCGACATCTTCGCTTCCAGCGCCGGCGGCGTGAAGATCGCCGAGCCCGCGGCGGACTTGGCCCTGCTGCTGGCGATCGCCGGGGCGCACTACCGCAAGTCGATCGGCCAGCGCGTCGCGGTGGTGGGCGAGGTGGGTCTGGGAGGCGAGGTGCGCCCCGTGTCACAACTCGAATCGCGCGTCCACGAGGCCAAACGGCTGGGGTGTACCGCGGTGGTCACGCCGCGGGGCACCGGGGTGAGTGTCAAGGGCGTCGAGATCGTGCAGGTACGGAGCGTGCAGGAAGCGATGGAGCAGTTGGAGTGACCGCGATCGGGGGCGACGCCGGGCGATCGCTCAGCTAACCCCGCTTGCACTCGTGAGCCATGTCGGGAGTTCACGGACACGCCCCTGTGCGTCAACGCACGCGATGGTCGAACTCGCGGCAAGGATCGACTCGCCCGGCGCAGCATTGGCACCGATGCGCACGACCTCATATTCATGCTCGATCTTGACGCGGCCCGCGGCAGTCACCCGGGTTCGCACTTCGACCAGCTCGTCATAGCGAGCAGGCTTGCGGTAGGCGAGTTGCAGCTTGACGACGACCAGAAAGACGCCGCCCGCCTCGAGCTGCGCGTAGCTGACGCCGCTGGTGCGGAGCAACTCGGTGCGCCCGAGTTCCAGCCAAGGGATGTACGCAGCGTGGTGGACGACACCCATCGGATCGCACTCACAGTACCGCGGGCGCAGCTGGAAGGCGTGCGTGACTGCGGGGCGTGCGGCGGTGACCGGAAGGTCCAGACGCGGAGCGGCGTGCTTCATGATGGATGAGGATACAGTCGGCGCTCGCACGGAGGTCGCGGCGCGTGCGGGGGATGCACCGCCGCGGGAACGTGAGCCGACCGAAGTGAGCGATCGAGCCAAGTACGACATACGCCGGATCGGACCGGCCGATTCAATCGCAGAGATCACGCGCCTGCTGCACCGCGCGTACGCCAAGCAGGTGGCGATGGGACTCCGCCCGCTCGCCGGCCGACAGGATGAGTCGGTCACGCGCCGGCGCGTGGGTTCAGGAGAGTGCTTCGTCGCCGTCGATGACGCGCAGCGGATTGGAGGGGTGATCATCCTGAACGAGCAGGAGCCGGACGAAGGGCCGCAGTGGTTCACGCGCCCCAAGGTCGCCAGTTTTTCACAACTGGCGGTGGACCCCGATGCCCAGGGTTCGGGTCTGGGACGACGACTGCTGGAAGCCGTGGAGGCACGCGCGGCCGAGCTTGGCAATGTGGAACTGGCCCTGAGCATGGCCGAACCCGACACGGACTTGCGCGATTTCTACATGCGCCGGGGGTTCCGGGTCATCCAGACCTGGAAATGGCCATACACCAACTACTTGAGCCTGATCATGAGCAAAGGGCTCACGACACGGGCCCTTTCTGACAAATAGGGGGCACTCCCGGTGACCTGAGTTAGGCATGCACAGGCCGCCCGTGCGACCGCACACACCCGATCAGAAAGAGAATATCAAGGGAACCATGTCTCTTGTCCCAGCGCACGGTAAGCTGGAGTCCTCCATGCCCATGGGACGGCGCTCCATCCGGCGACCACTGGCAATCGTGCTCTGCGCGGGGGCCGTGCTCAGTTGCGGGGCATTGCTGCTAGCGTGGACGGCCGGGGGCAAGGCAACACCCGCCGCCAAGAGCGGTCCCGCCGATCTCGGCACGGCCCAGGTGATCGACTTTGACGTGACAACCGTCGCCACCGGCGAACTGAAAGCGAAGAACCAGATCGAATGCCGCAACCGCCTGGAGTTCGAAGCGGCGATCGTCGAGATCATCCCCGAGGGAACGCGCGTCAGCAAAGGCGACCTTATCGTCCGTTTGAATGCCGACCAGATCCAGCAGCAGATCGACGAGCAGCTCATCCAGTTCGAGCAGGCGAAGAACGACGTCACCGCGGCGGAAACGGCATATGCCATCACGCAGAACGAGTGCGCCGCGGCCGAGCGCAAGGCGCTGCTCGCGCTCGAACTGGCGGAGTTGGAGTTCCAGAAGTGGCTACAGGGCGAGGTCGAGTCCAAGCGACTGCAACTGGGTATCGCGCTCGACGAGGCGCGGAGCGAACTCACCCGGCTGGAGATCAAGGCCGATCGCAGCAAGAAGCTCAACGAGCAAGGGTTCGTTTCCGCCGACGAACTCCAGCGTGATGACCTCGCGGCCCGCAAGCAGAAAGCAGCGCTCGAAACCGCCGAGCTCAACAAAAAAGTCTACGAGAGCTTCGAGTTCCCGCGCGACCGAAAGCAGAAGCAGTCGGCGATGGATGAGGCCAAAAGCGAACTGGAGCGGATTCGCCAGAAGAACGCCAGCGAGCTGACCGGCAAGGACTCGCACCGCGGCACCACACGCCAGCAGTTGGGCCTGCGGGAGAGCCGGCTCGCCAAGCTGCGCGAACAATTGGACCTGGCAACGATCCGCGCCCCGTCCGACGGACTGGTCGTCTACGGCTCGACGATCGACCGCCGCATGTGGGGCGGCGATCAGGGGCCGTTCCAGATCGGGCGCAAGGTGTGGCCGAACCAATTGGTGGTCGCTCTCCCCGACACCAGCAAGATGACCGGGGTCGTGCGCGTTCACGAGTCGATCGCCGGACGGATCAAGCCGGGCCAGTCCGCGACACTCCAGATCGACGCGATCGGCGGCAAGACCGTGGCCGGAAAGGTGCTCTCGGTGGGGCTGCTCGCCGAAGGGGAGAACTGGATCGACCCCAACATCCGCGAGTTCCGAGTCACGATTGAATTGGGGGAGGACGCCAAGGGACTCGATATCCGGCCGTCGATGCGGTGTGAGGGCACGATCATGCTCGAGCACGTCTCCAAAGCGTTGGTCGCGCCGGTTCAGGCAGTGATGACCGAGGGTCCGGTGAAGTTTGTCTGCATCCCTGACGGCGACCGCTTTACCCGACGCCCCGTCAAGATCGGCCGCCGTTCCGAGCGCTTCGCCGAGATCGTGGCGGGCCTTGCCGAAGGCGACAAAGTCGCGCTGCGCACGCCGGAACCGCGCGAGATGATCGATCGCCAGTGGACCGACGAGCAGTTGGCCGTGGTGGGGCTCAAGCGGAGCGATAAGGGCGAGATCACTTCAGTCGCCATTCCCGCACCGGCGTCGACACAGTCGGTCACCGACCCCGCACCCGCTCCGACAACTGTTGCGCCACAGTGACAAACGCGGAGCCCGGGGTGATGGACAATCACGCCTAGGAGACTCCCATGCGGCAGATCACGGTGATGTGTGTTCTGGTGGCAGCGTCGGGCGGGATGATTGGGTGGCGTTCACAGCAACCCTCGCCGCCGCGAAGCCCGTCGGCCTCCCCCACTGCTGCCTCTCCCGCCGCACCATCCGCATCGCCTTCCCCAGCGGATATCGCCAAGGTCGATCCGGCCGACCGCGCGGCGGTCCAGAAGCTGCTGCTGGTGATCGCCGACTCGTACAAGCAGTACGACCGCGTATCGGACCGGACCAACTGGTCGCCTCTGGATTGCCGCGTCAACCCACCGGCGGGCGTACAGGAGTCGGTGAGCAAGGACAGCGCCACGCACGGACGGAAGCTGTACTACGTCTACGCCGCCGATGCCAAGTCGTACGACCAGATGAGCAACCTGACGATGCCCGGATCAACGCCGCCGAGCAAGCCATGGATGAATCCTGTCGGACAGATCGTGGTGAAAGAGGCCTTCAGGCCGGTAGAAGTTGATCCCAAGGATGTGCCGAAGCCAAACGCAGACACATTTGGCCATAAGCCCGAACTGCCGCCCGAATACGAGCGGATCGGCGACAAAGTCTTCAAAGCGGGCGATCCGGCGGGCCTGTTCGTGATGGTGAAGCTGGACCCGGCGCGCACGGGTACCGATGGCGGCTGGATCTACGGAACGGTGTCCGCCGACCGCAAGACCGTGAAATTCGACGGCGCATCGGGCGCGTGTTACGAATGTCACAAGGAGACGACCCGCGACCGCCTGTACGGGCACAAGCGGTACTGGCCGGCGGGGAAGGATGGGCAGAAGGCTCCGCCGACAGTTGATGCGAAGCCCCCCTCCAAGCCCACTGACACACCGCCCAGCTAGTAGCCCGGGCTCACCATTGCAATCCGGCGTACATTGATCCCGTGGCCGCATATCCAGCCCGAGGGCTCAGTGCATTGGCGCACACGTCAGGAGGCAACATGAAAGCTCGGATTGAATACTGGAAGTCATCACCCGGCGGTTTCAAGGCGATGCTCGGGCTGGAAGCCCACCTGTCGCATTGCAGCATCGACAAGAAGCTCCTGCACATGCTCAAGCTGCGCGTGTCCCAGATCAACGGGTGTGCCTACTGCATCGACATGCACTGGAAGGACTCGCGGGCGGCGGGCGAGACCGAGCAGCGGCTCTACGGGCTCGACGCGTGGGAAGAATCCCCCTACTACACCGACCGCGAGCGGGCAGCTCTCGCGTGGGTTGAATCGCTCACCAAGATCACCGAGGGCCACGTGCCCGACGAGTTGTACGCCAAGACACGCGAAGCGTTCAGCGAGCAGGAACTCGTGGACCTGACCTACGCCGCGGCGACGATCAACGCATGGAACCGGATCGCCATCGCGATGCGCTCGGAAGCAGGCAACTACAAACCACCGACGCACAACGCCCAATGAAAAAGGCCCGCGTGGACCACACGCGGACCTTGAGTGCGGTGA
>JBOHNM010000058.1:0-23062 GCA_050730675.1 Phycisphaerales bacterium
CCCGAAACACCCACCGGAGAGGGCTCAGCGCCAACCGCGGCAGCGTCCACGCCCGCCGTCGCCGTGTCCACGCCCCGCGTCGACGCTTCCACGCCCCCCGTTGCCATGGCTCCGCGCCTTGTAGCAATGTCTATGCACCTTGTGGCAATGGCTACGCGCTGCGTAGCCGTGCCTACGCGCCCCGTAGCCGTGTCTACGCGCCCCGGAGCAATGTCTACCCACGCGCTGCATCTGTTGGCGCAAGAAGTGACAAATTCGTGCTTGCTTGGAGAATGTCGTGTCTTTTTCGGTCCGGGAACGCAAGTCGCCGCGTGGCCGCGTCGATGGCGGGTGTGCAGACATGCAGCGGGAGGAGACAGAGATGGAGGAGCCGGGAGTTGCGTTCCCCTGACCGGGACGCCGGACGCTCAACGTCGAGCGCCGGCGATGACCGGGAAGGGTGCTTTGTCACGCCCCTTACCGGCCACAGGCCAGGAGGTTTTTATGGGCGTCGTTCCTGACACGCGTTTGGGTAAGATCGAGTTCTACGAGTCGCACAACAGCGCCTGGTCAACCAATGCCGCCGCCATCGGATTGACGGCCGGAAAAGTGACCGCCCTGGCGGCGCTCATCACCACCGCGCGCAAGTCGTACGATGCGCACGTGACGGCGCAGGCCGCCGCCAAGGCCGCGACGCAGACCTTTTATGACGCGGTGCGGTTCATGCACAGCAGCCCGGGCGCCGGGGCCGACATGGTCGAGACGATCAAAAACTTCGCCCAGACCACCGGCAACCCCACCGTCTACAACCTCGCGCAGATCCCGCCGCCGGCCACGCCGGGCACCACGCCGCCCCCCGGCACGCCCTTCAAGTTCACCGTCGGCCTCACCCAGGAGGGCGCGATCGAGCTGAAGTGGAAGTGCCAGAACCCCAGCGGCACGCAGGGGACGATCTACGAAGTCCGCCGCAAGATCGGCGGCAGCGGCTCGAGCAACCCGTTCACCTTTGTGGGCGCGACGGGCGTCAAGAAGTTCACCGACGACACGCTCACTTCCGGATCTACCAACGTGACCTACCAGGTCACCGCCGTCCGCTCCACCGCGCGCGGCACCCCCGCCCAGTTCAACGTCAACTTCGGCGTCGGCGGGGACGGGCAGGCGTTCGCGACGATCACGGGTGAGGGCACTGGCAATGTGAAGATCGCGGCGTAGGCCGAAGCGAAGTCAGTTTCACCGCAGAGACGCAGAGGACGCAGAGAAGAGACTGCGGTGAAGGCAGAACACACACGGCCCCGGCTCATGGACGAGCCGGGGCCGGTTTTGTTTGAACGAGTAGAATGACGCCATGCAGGACGAGCAACCACGATTCGAGATCCTTGCCGGCTTGCCGCCGTACGGGCCTTCACCCTTTCCCTTTCCGACGAGCGGGCGCGGCAGCCACAGTGAAGGCTTAGTCGTTCGCTTTTTTCCTCGGCGCGGCGCCTCTTGGGTGGGGAACTTTCAGCGCGGCGCTACGGATTTGTCCGCGGTTGAGCGACATCCGGATGGAAAGCGGCTGATTGTCATTTCCGAGGGTACCGCCTACCTCATTGATCCCGAGTGCCCCGGGGTTGGCCCGGAAATCGGAGGCATCTACGGCTCGACGCTAAGGACGTCGACTCTGCTGCTCCTTGTCACGTGGATCTACATCGATGCGCACGGGCCGAACGGCCACCGATGGCGCACCCGACGCCTTTCTTGGAATGGAATCCGCGCAGTTCACTTATCGGAGGACGGCACAACTGTGCATGGCGAGGCACTCACACTTGAAGACACCTGGGTGCCATTCAAGATCGACATAGAGACCGGCGAAGCACACGGCGGCTCGTACCAAGATCCTGCAGCTGCTCGTGTGCGTGCGAGCGGACACTCCGGCCCGGGGTTCCTCCGCAACACATATGCCGCTGTGCTCAACGGTATTTCAAGGCTTCTCCCGCAATCGCGGCCCTGAAATGCCTTCCTCTGTGCCCCTCTGTGTCCTCTGTGTACACACCCGCCTTACAGCGTCCCCAGCCGTCCGCCGTCCACCGGCAGATTGATGCCGCTGATGTAGGCCGCGGCGGGGGAGGCGAGGAAGGCGACGGCGGCGGCGATCTCGTCGGGGGCGCCCAGGCGGGCGGCGGGGGTGGCGGCGATGATGTCGGCGCGGACCTTTTCTTCGGGCGTGTTCTGCTTGGCGGCGCGGTTCTTCATGAGCGACTGGAGCCGCTCGGTGTCGGTGTAGCCGGGGAGCACATTGTTGACGGTGATGCCGAAGGGGCCGAGCTCGGTGGCGAGGCACTTGGCCCAGGCGGCCACCGCGGGGCGGATGATGTTGGAGATCGCCAGGCCCGCGATCGGCTGCTTGATGCTGGTGCTGGAGATGTTGATGATGCGCCCGTAGCCGGCGGCCTTCATGCCCGGCACCAGGGCCTGGGTGATGAGGTGGGCCGAGAGAAGAAGGGAGTTAAAGGCGGCGGTGAGCTGGTCGGCCGTGGCGTCGATGGCGGCGCCGGGGGGCGGGCCGCCGGTGTTGTTGATGAGGATGTGGAAGGTCGTGCCGCCGGAGATTGCCGTGGCGACGGCGTCGCGGGCGGCGGCGGGGTTGGCAAAGTCGGCGACGACAGTCGAGTGCTGGTGGGGGTGCTGGTGCGGCAGCTCGCTCACGGCGGCCTTGAGCTTCTCGCCATCGCGGGCGGCGAGGGTGACGGTCGCGCCCAGGTGGGCCAGCGCGGCAGCGCAGGCAAGGCCGATGCCGGAGGTGCTGCCGCAGACGAGGGCGGTTTTGTTGGCGAGGGAGAGGTTCATGATCATTCCATTGTGCCGAGTTGTTCACCGCAGAGGCGCAGAGGACGCAGAGGAAGGCGCTTTTCAACACGGAGCCGCACGGAGTTTCACGGAGGAAGACGAGTGGAATCGGAAGAGACGGTAGGTTTGGGTCGAACGCCCCTTTGATCTTGTCATTGCTCTGCGATCTCTGCGCCTCTGCGGTGAACGCCGTCTCCTAGTGCGGCGGGGTGCATCGGGTCATGGGGATGGTGGCCATGGTGTGCAGGCCGGGAGCGGCCTGCAGGAGCGAGTCGATGGCGTTGAGCGTGATGGCGCTGGTGGCGATATCGCCGTGGACGCCGCCGCGGTAGACGACGTCGAGCGGGGGCTCGCCGTCGATGATGACACGGTCTTGCGGATCGCTCTGACCGATGGCGGCCTGGAAGACCAGGCGGATGAGCGTTTGAGTGCCGCGCTTGCCCTCACCCACCTGGCGGACGCCGCAGATGTGGCCGCGGGGGATGGGGCCGAGTGTGCACGCCAGGTCGCGGTCGGCGCGGACGGGGTCGATGGATTCGGACCAGGAATCGATGTGCAGGCCGAGGTTGTGGGCGATGAAGTGGAGGGATTCGCCGAGGCCGACGTGGCGGAGCCAGCCGGCCTTGACGCCCGCGGCGAAGGCGGCATCGTCGAGGGTGGCGCCGATCTTCTTCTGGAACGGGACGCGGCGGGTGGTGGCGTCCTGGATGCGGTGGACTTCCACGGATTTGACGGATCGGCAGACGCCGGTGACGAAGACGGGGACGGCGTCCATCATGGCGCCGGGGTTGACGCCGGTGCCGAGGAGACGGGCGTTGTGCTTCTTGGCGAGTGCGTCGAGTTCCTTGGCGAGGGCATCGTGGCGGAGCCAGGGCCAGACGAGTTCCTCGCAGGTGCTGACGGCGCTGATGCCGCGGGAGAGGAGCCAGCGGAAGGTGTCTGCGCAGGCGCGGAGGTCGCTTGCGGTGGTGACGACGGCGCAGTCAATGGACTTGAGGTCGTGGAGCTGGTCGAGGGAGGAGAGGATCTTGACGTCATCCGTGACCGCCGGGCAGATCTCTCGCAAGTGCTTGCCGGTAAGGGCGGGAGAGACATCAACCGCGGCAACGACGGAACCGAGGCGGCGGGTGGAGAGATCGGTGACGATTTTTTGGCCGAGCGGGCCGAGGCCGATGTGGAGGATGCGGTGGGGGGGCATGCGGCGAGCGTAGTCGGCCTTGAACGCGCGGATTAGCACGAAGACGCGAAGGGACGAAGGAAGGCGAAGGCGGTGTACACGGAGGACACAGAGGTACGCAGAGAAAGGCGGGAGGAACGCGGGGAAAGAAGATTGGAGATAGAAAAACTGAGGTCGATATGCCGTGATTACTTGGGCGCTTCAGGTGTTGCAGGTTTGGCGTCGGTGGTTGGAGTGGTTGGTGTTGCGGCCGAGGAGTCGGCGTGGGGCTTGATGTCGGCTTCGAGGAGCCAGCGTTCGAGATCGGGGCCGGTGATGTCGAGGGTGGCGATGCGCTTACCGGCCTTGTCGAAGACCTCGACCTTGCCGCCGGAGACCTCGACCTTGTCGGACCAGAGGGATTCGAGGGCCTTGGCCTGCGGGCGGGTGTGGTCGGCGCTGAGTTCGTCAAGGCGCTTGTCGACGCGGGTGATCTCCTGCTCCAGGCGGGTGCGGAGGCGCTCGAGGCTGTCGAGTTCTTTGCTGGCGTTCTTGGCGGCGGCCACGTTCTTGGGGAGGGGATCGCCGGTGGGTGTCCACTTGCCGGTATCGAGACGCAGCTGCACGGCAGCAACGGCCGCGGCAAGCTGCGGGTCGCGCAGAACGGTGCTGAGCCACTCGGGATTGTCCCATTTGGGGGCGCCGATCTTCCACGGAGCGGAGTTGACGTTGGCAGGGCGGATGGCGTCGAGTTCGCGGTGGATCTCGAAGCTCGCGCGGCGATCGGCATCGGTGGCGAGGACGTGGAAGCCGTCGGTGGGATCGACGCCCCAGGTTTCTGCGTCCGGGACGCGTTGGATCATGCGGCCGGAAGGGAGGTAATAGTTCTGCTCGGTGAGCTTGAGGAGGCCGCCGGGGAGGCTGCGGATCTCTTCGAGCGACTGGACGACGCCCTTGCCGTAGGAGCGGGTGCCGATGATGATGGCGCGGTTGTTGTCGGCGAGCGAACCGGCGAGGATCTCGCTGGCGGAAGCGCTGTTGCCGTTGATGAGAATGGCGAGCGCGACGTCGGGGAGGATCTGGCCCTTCTCGGCCCTGGTGATGTGCTCGCGATGGGCGCGGCCCTTGGTGGAGACGATGGTGCCGGCATCGAGGAACATGTCGGCGATTTCTGTGGCTTCTTCGAGGACGCCGCCGGGGTTGTCGCGCAGGTCGAGGACGAGGCCCTTGGGGGGGCCGCCGAGCTGCTTGGTGGCGGCCTCGATGGCGTCGCGCAAGTCGCCCGCGATGGTGGGAGAGAACTGGGTGAGCTGGATGTAAGCGATGCGGCGGGCGGGATCGGCGGCCCAGTCCCAGGCGCCGGCGGAGGTCTTCCACGCCAGGCCGTGGGCGACGCGGGCGGTGATCTCGCCGCGGGGGATTGTGATCTCCATCGGCTTGGCTTCTCGCTCGATGCCGAGGGTGACGCTGGTGCCGGGCTTGCCGGTGAGGACCTTGACGGCGTCCTGCGTGGAGAGGATGTCGCGGGTGGGCTTGCCGTCGATGGTGAGGACCTTGTCGCCGGGAAGGATGCCGGCCTTGAGGGCGGGGGAGTCCTCCAGGGGAGACACAATTGTGAGGACGCCGTCCTCGATGGCGATGGTCGCGCCGATGCCGACGAACTGGCCGGTGAGTTCCTTCTCGAACAGGGCGCTGTCGGCGGGAGGGACGAACTCGGTGAACTGATCGTCGAGGGCGCGGACCATGCCCTCGATGGCGCCCTTGTAGAGCTCGTCCTGCTTGGGCTCGCGGTAGAAGCGGTCGGAGATGAGGGCGTGGATTTCCTGGAGCGCGGTTTCCCAGTCGTCGCGGCCGCGCAGCACCGAGATGGTGGCGGGGAGGCGGGCGACGGTGATGCCGAGGAGGAAGACGGCGCTGAAGAGGAGGACGAGTTGGCGCGTGCGCATAACGAATCGTAGAAGCGAAGGGCTGGCGCAGTTTTTCAGAGACAAAGGCGGGGCGTACCACGGATTTTCACGGATTGGCACGGATCAAACCAGAGGCCGGGTTCGACCCGCGAGCCCACACCGAGTTTGTCGGTGGGCACCGCCAGCACGGCTTGGCGCGCTCGACATCACGTTCTTGCATTGAGTCGTCCTGGGCCGTGTCAATCCGTGGTTGGCCTTTCAATCCCCGTGCTTGGCACGGAGCTTGTGGCTGAGGCGGAGGAGGAGGGCGACGCGCTCAAACTCGTTGAGCCAGTCGGCGGTGGTTGCGGCGACTTCGTCGCTGGGGACAGGTGCGCCGGGAACGGGGCAGGAGGCGCCGAGCTTGGCCGCGGCCATGGCGCGGTAGCGGCTGAGCGTGCGGTCGCCGTGCATGGAGACGAAGTCGAAGTCCTCGTTCATAAAGATCGCGACAGGGATGCGCCGTCCGCCGCAGATCTGGAAGGCGTCCTGGATCTCGGGCTGCTTGTCGCGGTCGAGGAACCGCAGTTCGATGCCGCCGGCGGCAGGGTCGAGGTTGTGGGGCCGGGCCTCGGCGATCCGGTGGAGGATCGGGCATTGCTGCACGCAGTCGCCGCACCATGTGCCACTGATGACCAAGACGTTGATGCGACGGTGGAAGGTCCGCACCAGTTCGGTCTGGGCGTGCGTGAGGGCCACCTTCGTCATGAACTCATCCCAGGCGGGGCGCTGCACTTTGGTGGCAGTGGCAAGGTACTTGTCGAACGGGAGCGCCAGGGCAAAGGCCGGGCGGAGCATGTGGGTGATCAGCATGGGCGTGGCTCAAGGACAATCGGCGCGATGTACAACCTCTATAGCGGGGAATGGGTCCACGTTCTGACACGATCCATTGGCGGTCGGTGGGGAATGGGGGACATGAACAGGAGATAAATCGGCGATCCCGCAACCGGGTGTACAAATTCCCCATCTAGACACCGAAATGAGGATGAAGACGATTGCGCGGTTCTTGCGCGTGAGCACATGGCCTGCGGCGAACCGCAGCACCTTCCCGTGATGACCGCGGCAGTGCGAGCATTTTGGAGGATCGAGCGATTTACAACGGGTTCGTCCACCCGCGTACGGTCTGCGCGGCGAATCGGTAGTAGATCGAGAGGACCAGCGCGGTGGAGAGAACCGTGTAGAGGCCGGTGGCGATGATGACGTGCCAAGGGGAGGTTTGGAACCCCAGCGGCCAGCCGACGACTTCGGGGTGGCCTTGAGAGAAGTAGTCGCGGATCAAGTAGGCGATGTACTTCACACACGTGCCCAAGGGCCAGAGGATGAGCAGTGTGGCGATGATCTGCATCAGTGCGACGCTGAGGGTGAGCCTGCTGCCGACCCGCACAGCGCGGGGACGCAACGCAATGTGTGATGAGACGATGGTCGCGACGAGCAGCGAGGCGCTGATCGCGGTCCAGGTGACGAACCGGGAGAGGATTTCGCCCGGCTCGGCTGGACCGCCGGTCCAGATTCGATCGATGGGGCCCTTGATGACATTGGCCGGGTCGTTCATCCGGTGGATGTAGTGGCTGTACGCCGCGGCGATGAGGGCGAGCAGCGCGAGCAGCTGCGCGGCCAGAAGCATCCACGTGGCCGGGCCGAATCTTGACGGGAGAAAGGGCATTCGTCAGTCCCGTTTGGAATCGAGCAGGCTCTTGAGCTTCCGCAACTCGTCGAAGGCCTGGATGGGCGTGAGGTGATCGAGCTTCACCTCGCCCAGCGCATCGACTGCGGGGTGGGGGACGTACTCGGTGAAGAGGCCGAGTTGGGAGTCCGGGGGTGGGACGGTGACTTTCGGTTGGCCCCTTCCTGACGGTCGGGCTTCCTGAGCCACGCCCTCGTGCTGCACACTGAGGGAGGCGAGCACCTGCCGGGCGCGCGAGACCACACTCTCGGGGATGCCCGCGAGTTTGGCGACGTGGACGCCGTAGCTCTGATCGGCGCGGCCGGGCGTGATGCGGTGGAGGAAGACGACCTGGTCCTCCCACTCGCGAACGGCGACCTGCAGGTTCTTGACGCGCCCGGGGAGTTGCTCTTCGAGCTGCGTCAATTCATGGTAGTGGGTGGCGAAGAGCGTGCGCGGGCCGTCCTCGGTCGCGAGGCGCTCGGTGATCGCCCACGCAAGGGAGAGGCCGTCGAGGGTGCTGGTGCCGCGGCCGATCTCGTCGAGAATCACGAGCGATCGCGGCGTGGCATTGTGCAGGATGTTGGCGGTCTCGGTCATTTCCACCATGAACGTGGACTGGCCGGCGAAGAGGGCATCGTCGGCGCCGACGCGGGTGAAGATGCGGTCGCAGAGGCCGATGATCGCGCTGTCGGCGGGAACGAACGACCCGGTGTGGGCGAGCAGGACGATGAGGGCGGTCTGGCGGATGAAGGTGCTCTTGCCGGCCATGTTGGGGCCGGTGATGAGGGCCAGAGATGCCGCGTTGTCAGCGTCCTTGCCGATGACACCCAGCTGCAGATCGTTGGGCACAAAGTCGCGCCCGAGGACGACTTCGAGCACGGGGTGGCGGCCGCCGTGGATCTCGAGCCCGCTTTCGGTGGTGACGGTGGGGCGGGTCCACCCACGCTGCGTGGCCTTCTCAGCGAAGCAGAGGAGGACGTCGAGTTCCGCCGCGGCGATGCCGAAGCGCTGGATGGATTCGAGCTGCGCGGCGGCGGCAGCGCAAAGGTCGTCGAAGAGTTCCTGCTCGCGGGTGACGGCGCGGGCGTGGGCGTGGGTGACTTTGTCCTCGAAGTCCTTGAGTTCCGGGGTGATGTAGCGTTCGGCGCCGGTGAGTGTCTGGCGGCGGGAGAATGCCGCGGGGGCGCGCTGGGCCTGGGCCTTGGGCAATTCGATGAAGTAGCCGAAGACCTTATTGAACCCGACCTTAAGGCTGGGGAGCTGGTGCTCGTCGATGAGTTTTTTCTGGTACTCGGCGAGCCAGGTGTTGGCGCCGGCGCGGAGTGTGCGCGACTCGTCGAGCAAGGCATCGACACCGGTGCGGATGATGCCCCCCTCGCGCAGGTGGGCGGGGGGCTCATCGACGCACATCGAGCGGATGCGCTCGGCGACGGGGACGAGAGCGTCGCGCACGGTGGCGAGTGATTTGCGGTGTCCGGCGAAGGCTGGTGCATTGACCAGCAGATCGAGGAGGCCGTCAACGAGGCCGAGCGTGCCGCCGAGGGCGACGAGATCGCGCGGCGTGCTGCGGCCGAGGGCGACGCGGGCGCCGATGCGGTGGATGTCCTGGACGCTTTCGAGGAGTGTGCCGAGTTCCTTGGCGAGGCGGCGGTCTTCGACAAGGAGGGCCACGCAGCGCTGGCGGGACTCAATGGTTTCCAGGTCCACGCTGGGGCGGCAGAGCCAGTCGCGGAGCAGCCGCTTGCCCATCGCGCCGCGGCAGAGTGGGCGGCCGCCGGGTGCGGTGAAAACGCCGAGGAGTGACCCCTCGATCGAGATCGCGCCGGCGATCGAGGTACGGATGGTGCGGTCGATCTCGAGCGAGCGAAGAGATGCGGCGTCGATCAGCAGGTGATCGGCGACAGCTTCGCGCTTGGGCGGGCGCAGGTGGGCCAGTCCGCCCGCGCGGCGGCCTTTGCTCGCCGCGGCTTCACCGGCGTCGGGCATCTGCGTGGCATGCAGATAGCGGACGATCGCGCCGGCGGGGGCGATGAGCGGGTCGCCGTCGGGGAGGCCGAAGCCGGCGAGCGTCTTGACTTTGAAGAGTTCGCAGAGGGACTCGCGCGATTCATCGGCACGGAAGTGCCACTGTGGTTGGGGCGTTCCGGCGATGCCGAGGGTTTGGAATGCCGCGGCGAGGCGCGGCGGAGGTTTGCCGTCGGCGGTCTCGGCGTAGAGCAGCTCGGTGCAGGCGCGGCGGGCGAGTTCGTCGGCGACCTGTTCGGCGCGGCAGACCAGCACGCTGAACTGGCCGGTGGAGAGTTCGGCGGTCGCGAGTGCGGCGGTGTTGTTGTCGCCGAATGCGACCGCGCCGAGGGTGTTGGCGCGGTCGTCGCTCAGGAGCGATTCATCCACGAGCGTGCCGGGGGTGAGCACGCGGGTCACGGCGCGCTCGACGACACCCTTGGCCTCTGCGGCGTCCTGTGTCTGCTCGCAGACGGCCACACGGAAACCCTGCGCGATGAAGCGACGCAGGTAGGTCTCGAGCTGGTGGTAGGGGACGCCGGCGAGGGGGATGCCGCTCTGGCGCTGCGTGAGCGTCAGTCCGAGGGCCTTGTGGGCCGTGACGGCGTCGTCGTCGAACATCTCGTAGAAGTCGCCGATGCGGAAGAGGAGGATGGTGCCGGGGTACTGCTGTTTGAAGCGCGTGTACTGGCGCATCGCTGGAGTATCGCGCGGGTTGGTGCTGGCCGGGGGCATCGGGGCACAGAATACCCCGGCGGCAGGGCAATGGCGGCGGAATTGTCGGTTACGCCCACCGATTGCGCAACGCTGCGTCCTTTGGCCGGTTCGGCGCGGCCCGACGCTGCATCCGGAAGCGGGCTTTGGGCGGACACACCCGCGCCGCGTATTGTTCGGCGAACCATTCGGGGAAACTCCTGATGACACGTTCCGCTTTGCTCGTCGCGTCTGTTGGCCTTGCTTCGCTCGCCGGACTCTCCGGTTGCGTGACGCCGAATCCGCCCGCGCCCGCCACATCAGAGCCGAAGGCTGTCGACCTGCGCACGTTCGCCGACCGCACGGCGCAGGCCCTGGCGATGAAGATCTCCGGCGTGCCGCAGATCGCCCAGAGTTCCCAGCGCGTGGTGATCTACCTCGGCGCGATCGAGAAGCAGGGGAACACGCCGGTCGGCGACTACGAGTACGTGCGGCGTCGCTTGCAGGACCAGCTCGTCAACAGCGACGTGATCCTGCGCCTGGCCGCGATGTACGAGCAACCGGAGATCAACGACCAGCAACTGGAGCGATTGCGAGCGCCGGGGCCGGGGCAGCCGCCGCGGTTTGATCCGCAGATTGTGTACGTGCTCAACGGGTGGTTCGGCGAGCTGTCGCAGGGGCAGGGGTACTACCTGCAGATGAAGCTGGTCCATCTGAGCGACGGGCAGATCGTCTTCAGCCAGCGGTACGACAGCCAGGAAGAACGCCCGCCGCGGTGAGTACCGGCACGCTCCATGATCCCGGGTGTCGCATCAATCCGATTCGGTCGTGCCGCGCGGGCCGGTGCTGTGGGCACGTGGTTGTGCGTTGTCGGCGCGTACGTGCTGGCGGTGGGTGGAGTGGGGGGGTTGGGGGGATGCGCGACGCCCGGGGCAGTGAAGACGAGCCGGCTTGGCGTGGCTGAGATGCGCGGGTCATGGCCGGAGTTGGCGACGAAGCTGGCCGAGAGCCCGTTCTTGTCGGGGCGGACAGCGAGTTCCCCGCGGATCGTGCTGGTGGCGGCGCCGATGACGAACCTGACGATGGACCGGCTCTCTCGGGTAGACCAGGTGGTGATCGTCGATCGCCTGCTCTTCAACGAGGGGGTGCAGCAGATGCTCCGCGAGCGGAACGTCGCGGTGATCGTGCCGCCGGAGGAGTACAAGCGGATGCAGCGTTTCCTGGCGTCGCCGCACACGATCCCGATGGAGGATCGGCCGACGCACGTGCTGAACACGCTGGTAGAGTCGGTGACGCGGGCGGGAATGGCCAAGGGGGCTGCGGGCGCGTCGGGACGTACGGACACGATTGCGTTGAATTTCACGATCACCGAGATCCAGACCGGGCGCATCGAGTGGTCGGGACGCTGGGAGTTCCAGCGGACGGCTCATGGGCTGCTGGCGGATTAGCATGACACGCGTGTGTGCTCGACATCCCGTGCTCGTCATCGCCCTGCTGGCTTGGGCGGCGCTGCTGGGCGCCTGCAACGCGCCGACGCGCGACCCCCAGCTTGGCGCGGCGTTCCAGAGCGGCAACTACGGCGATGCCCGGCTGATCGCCGCGGCGCACGCGACGACGAACACGAGCGACCGCTCGTACATGCTCGACCAGGTGAAGTACGTGCTCGCGGGCTTGGCCGAGGGGAACACCGAGTCGGTCGAGGGGCGCGTGGACCGGCTCTACGACGCGCTGCGGACGCAGGGTGTGAACTCCGATGCGACGGTGGGCTCGTTCCTCTTCGGCGAACGGGCGGCACGGATCTGGAAGGGCGAGCCGTTCGAGCAGGCGATGATGTACCACTACGTGGGGATCTTCGACGGCCTGCAGGGGGACTGGGGGAACGTGCGGGCCGACGAGAGCAACTCGCTCTTCCTGCTGCGCGATTTCAGCCAGAGTCTCCGTCGCGCGGGCGAGCTGACTGGCGACCCTTACAAGCAGCGCGAGGCGATCATCCGCACGGCGAGCGAGGGCGACAAGGAAGTTGCCGGGCCTGACCAGTTCCCCGTGGTCTACACGCCCGTGCAGTCGGACTTCGAGGTCGGCTACGTGATGAAAATGGTTGCGGCCCGCAAGTTGGGACAGACTGCGGAAGTGCAGGAGATCGCCGGGCAACTCCGCCAACTTGATTCAGCTCGTTTGGGTCCGCTCGCTGATGCCATTGCGGGCGCCAACTACAACACGGTGATCGTTGCGGACTATGGCTTGGCCCCGATGAAGTACGGAGCGGGCCCCGACGGTGCGATCGCGATGTACCGATCGGTGACACCTTCGGACAATCGCCCGCTGATCGTCAGCGTCAACGGGCACACCAGCGAGTTTCCGGTGGTCACCGATCTCAATCGTCTGGCGCTCGACGTTCGCTGGACCAATCTCGAGGACATGCGCATCGCCAAGAGCACCATCGGCGATGCGCTCGTCATCGGCGGCACCACGGCCGTGATCGTCGGGGCCTCGCAGAGCAACAGCCAGACCGGCGGCATCATCGCCGCGGCAGGTGCAGGTGCGGCCTTGATCGGCGCGTTGATGAAAGCGACTTCCGGCGCGGATCTGCGCCAAGTCGATGTGCTCCCGCAGCGGGTGTACGTGGGCTTGGTCTATCTCGCCGGGCCGGGCGATGTCACGCTGCAGGTATCGGGCGATCCGCGCAGCCGCGTGGTGCTGCCGGGCGTGCCACCGCCGGACTCCGGCGTGTTGCGCCTGCTCTACGCGCGTCTGCCCGCGGCGGCTGGGGCATGGGCCACGAGCGGGCGCGTGCTCTATTCCAACGACGCTACGGGACCGATCCCCGGACCGCAGTTGCCGTACATCCTTGGTGGGCGCTGCGTGCGGACGCCGACGTGGGATGTGCTCCACGAATACCAGGCGTCGGGGTACCTCAAAGGGATGAACCTGAGCGAGTTGATCGACCTCTATCGCGAGGAGGGGATTGTGATCGCCGCGACCGCCAACGAAGGACAGATCGGGCGGCACATCCTCGAAGGGGGCGATACGCTCTATTCGCCGGTGGCCGGCAGCGTGGGGCTGTCGCGCCTGATGTGCTCGGAGCATCCGGCGTATCGGCCGAAAAGTGCGCGAGCCCGTGAACTGGCGGCACAGGCCCAAGCTCAATCTCAGCAGCAAGCTCCCGCAACGAATCCACTCCCCGCCGGCGCGACGAAGTAAACACGACCTCTGAATCACGAAAGGCGACGATGAACCGCACCACTTTCCGCATCGCGACCATCCGCACGCTCGCCGTCACCAGCCTCGTGTTCGTCAGTCTCGTCGCTGGCTGCAACACCGACCCGCGCATGCCGCCGTACGGCGCGCAGCCCGACCCGATCGGCCCCAACGCCTACCCGCAGGTCGTGACCGACCCGTCGGCGAACGAGTACCTTGCGGTGGTCTACGAGCGCATCATCGTGGACCAGTCCAATGGCGAACGTCCGCTGGCGGTGCAGGTGCCGGTGCGATCGATGACCGACAACCGCTTCGGCATGCAGTACGAGTACAAGTGGTTCGACGCCCAGGGTCGCGAAGTCGGCAAGAGCGGCCCGATGTACATGAACATGGACCCGCGCCTGGAGCAGGCGATCCGCGGCAACGCCATGACGCTGACCGCGGCGAACTGGCGATTGGAACTGCGGCTGGCGCCGGTGCCGTCGTCCTCCCGTGCGGCAAGTGGGGTGTCGTCGGAGCCGTAAGGTTCGAGCAGCGCTTGCCGCGGAGATCCTCTGTGGCGTGGTGCATAGGAACCGTCTGCACGGGAGTCTTGGTCCGCGGTATGCTCACCAGCACGCTGCGGCACCGGGCCGCCCGCGCGAAGGTCCGGCATCGCCGCCATTCCACAGGATCTCTGCCATGAACACGGTTCGTTCGCTCTTGGTCCTCGGGTGTGCCCTGCCGCTGGTGCTGGCGTCACTGGTCGGATGTGAGAAGAAGCCAGCCGCGAACTCTCCCGCCGCGAACGCTGCTCCGCCAGCCAAGAAGTTTCACGTCGGGTTCTCGCAGATCGGCGCCGAGAGCGATTGGCGGCGGGCGAACACCGAATCGATCCGGTCGGAGGCCGCCGTCCGCGGGATCGATCTTGCGTTCTCAGACGCCCAGCAGAAACAGGAGAACCAGATCAAGGCGCTGCGGAGCTTCGTCGTGCAGCGGGTGGATGTGATCGTCCTCTCGCCCGTGGTCGAGACGGGGTGGGAACCGGTGCTGAAGGAAATCAAACAGGCCGGAATCCCGGTGATCCTTACCGATCGGAGCGTCGATGTCTCCGACCCGAGTCTCTTTATGACGTTCATCGGCGCGGACTTTGTTGAGGAGGGCCGGCGCGCCGCCGAATGGCTCACCAAGGCGACGGGGGGCAAGGCGATGATCGCGCAGCTCCAGGGCACGCCCGGCGCAGCGCCCGCGATCGACCGTAAGCGCGGCTTCGAGGAGGCGCTCAAGGCGTACCCCGACATGAAGGTCATCAAGAGCCAGTCGGGCGAGTTCACGCGCGCCAAGGGGCGCGAGGTGATGGAGACGTTCCTCAAGAGCCCCGAGGGCAAACAGATCACGGCGCTCTATGCCCACAACGACGACATGGCGCTCGGCGCGATCCAAGCGATCGAAGAGGCCGGCCTCAAGCCCGGTGTGGACATCAAAATCGTCTCCATCGACGGCGTGAAGTCCGCGTTCGAAGCGATGGCCGCCGGGAAGCTCAACTGCACCGTCGAGTGCAGCCCGCTGCTGGGCCCGCGAGTCTTCGACACCGTGCAGGCGATCATGAACGAGAAGCCCGTGGAGAAACGCATCGTGACCAAGGCCAGCGTCTTCGAGCAGGCGACGGCCGCCGAGGATCTCAAGACCCGCAAGTACTGAAACACGTGCGATGCCCGCAATGCCCGTCGAACTGCACCAGCCGACGCCCGGGCCTGAGCCGCTCCTGGCGGCCCGCGGGCTCACCGTCCGATTCGGGCCCGTCGTCGCGCTCGACGGCTTCGATTTCTCGCTTCGCGCGGGCGAAGTCCACGCGCTGATGGGCGAGAACGGCGCAGGCAAGAGCACGCTCGTCAAGTGCCTTACGGGTGTGCACGTGCCTGCGGCGGGCGAGATGTGCCTGTCGGACCGGCGAGTGCGGCTGCGCTCGCCGCGCGAGGCCGAGACTCTGGGGATCGGCGCGGTCTACCAGGAGGTCGGCCTCATCCCCCACCGCTCGATCGCGGAAAACATCTGCCTCGGGCGCGAGCCGGTGCGGAGATTCTGGCCGCACGCGATCCGATGGAAGCAAGTCCGCTCGCGGGCACGTACCGCGCTCGCGCGGTTAGGACTGGGCGAAATCGATGTCAATCGAGAGGCAGCTGGGTGCTCCATCGCCGTGCAGCAATTGGTCGCCATCGCGAGGGCGCTCGATATGGCTCCCCGCGTGCTGATCCTCGACGAACCGACCTCAAGCCTCGATCGCGACGAATGCGCGAGGCTCTTCGAGGTCATCCGGCGGCTGCGATCGGAAGGCCTGGGCATCGTCATCATCACCCACATCCTTGATCAGGTCGATGCGATCGCCGACCGCGTCACGGTGATGCGTGACGGCCGACTCGTCGGCGTACACGATGCCCGCACGCTGCCGCGGGCGACCCTCGTTTCGCTGATGGTGGGCCGAGCGTTCGACGAGATCCCGGTCGCAATCCGGTCAGATGAGCCGCTTGCGCCCGAATCAACAGAATCCGCCGTGCTCTCCGCCCGCGGCATCGGCCGCCGCGGATCACTCGAGCATGTGGACCTCACGCTCGCGTCGGGAGAAGCCGTTGGTCTCGCGGGCCTGCTCGGCTCCGGCCGAACCGAGACCGCACGGCTGCTCTTCGGCGCCGACGACGCCGACCACGGCACGCTGCACGTCAAGCGCCAGCCCGTGAAGTTCGCCGCACCACGTGATGCGATCAAGCGGGGCATCGCGATGACCACCGAGAACCGCAAGTCGGAGGGGATCATCCCCTCGCTCTCGCTCCGCGAGAACATCGCGTTGGCTCTGCAGGCCCGCCGCGGCTTATTCAAACGCCTCTCGCGCAGCGAGCAGGATGGACTCGCCGCAAAGTTCATCGGCACCCTCGGCATCAAGACCCGTGATGCCGAAACACCCATCGCCCAACTCTCCGGCGGCAATCAACAGAAGGCGTTGCTCGCTCGCTGGCTCGCGACAGAACCTGACATCCTGATCCTCGACGAGCCGACCCGTGGTATCGATGTCGCCGCCAAAGCCGAGATCCTCCGCACGCTCCACGCACTGCGTGCCAATGGCATGTCCATCCTCTTCATCAGCTCCGAGCTGGACGAGGTCGTGCGGATGTGCCGGCGCGTCGTGGTGCTGCGCGATCGGCGCTCGGTCGCCGAGTTCCGTGGCGAGCAGGTCACCGAATCGACCATCCTCAACGCCATCGCTCAACATCATGCCTGAACCGCCGTCAACGATCCGGAGTCTGGCGCGGTCGCTGCGGTGGCCGCTGATCGCGCTGGCGCTCCTGCTGCTGTTTAACGCGATCGTTTCGCCCGAGATGTTCTCGATCGGCGTGCGGGATGGCCGTCTGTATGGTGTGCTGGTGGACATCCTGAACCACGGCGCCCGCGTGGCGATCGTGGCCCTCGGCATGGCGCTGGTGATCGCGGTGGGGGGCGTGGACCTCTCGGTCGGCGCCGTTGCCGCCATCGCCGGCGCAGTCACTGCGACGCTCGTTGCCCAGATGCATGTGCCTTGGCCGTTCGCGGCCGCCGCGGCCCTCGCCGCCGGTGCGTTGTGCGGCGCGTGGAATGCCTGGCTCGTCATCACCCTGCGCCTGCAACCGATCGTGGCGACGCTCATCCTCATGGTCGCCGGCCGCGGCATCGCCCAACTGATCACCGACGGCCAGATCGTGACCTGTGACAACCCCGGCATCGCCGCCATCGGCAACGGCACGTTCCTGGGTCTACCGGTTCCGGTCACGATACTGATCGTGATGGCCGTGCTCACGGCTTTGGCCGTTCGCCGCACGCCGCTGGGTCTCTTCATCGAGTCGATCGGTGACAGCCCCGCCGCCAGCCGGCTCGCCGGCGTTCCCGACCGCGCCGTGCGGCTGGTGGTCTACGGCACCTGCGGCCTTCTCGCGGCTCTCGCCGGTGTCATCGAGTGCTCGTACATCAAGGCCGCCGATGCCAACAACGCCGGCAATCTGCTGGAACTCGACGCCATCTTGGCGGTCGTCATCGGCGGCACATCGCTCCGCGGCGGGCGCGTGGCTCTCGCCGGAACCATCCTCGGCGCGCTCTTCATGCAGACGGTGACCAAGACGCTCTACATGCTCAACGTCTCGGCCGAGGTCGCGCCCGCGCCCAAAGCGGCAGCCGTCGTGCTCGTCTGTCTCCTCCAGTCGCCGGCCTTCCGATCTTGGTGTGCGGCGAAGTTGAAGCTGAATGGGAGCGTGAAGGCAAATGGGGGAGGCACCCCATGAGCATTGCGCGACGCCTGCCCCTGAATCCCTCTCTCGTCACGTTCGCCGTGCTGCTGGCGCTCTTCGCATTCGGCTCGATCGCCTATCCGCACTTCGCGTCATGGGCGGTCGTGCGCAACCTGCTGGTCGACAACGCCTTCCTCGGTGTCGCGGCAATCGGCGCGACGTTCGTGATCCTCTCCGGTGGCATCGATCTCTCCATCGGCTCGCTGATGGCCTGCACCAGCATCCTGGTTGCCGCGCTGATCGAGCGGGCCCACATCCATCCTCTCGCCGCATTCACCATCGCAATCGCCGGTGGTGCGCTCTTCGGCGCCGCTCAGGGATGGCTCATCGCCCGCTTCGACCTGCCGCCTTTCCTCGTCACGCTCGCGGGTCTTTTCTTCGCGCGCGGCGCGGCGTTCGCGATCAGCCCCCAGTCAATCGGGATCACCCACCCCTTTGTCTTCAAGACGCTCAACGGGGACCTCTCGATCCCCGTGCCCCTCGTCGATGGTGGACTGACCATCCCGATCGGTGTCCCCGTGCTGTTCGTCGTCCTCCTCACGACATGGCTGGCGTTGCGCCACCTGCGCCTCGGCCGGTACATCTACGCCATCGGCGACGATGCCGCGGCCGCGGCGCTCGCGGGCATCCCCGTTGCGTCCGTCCGCTGGCGCGTCTACATGATCGCCGGGGCTCTCTCTGCCCTCGCCGGCGTGCTCTTCTGCCTCTACCAGCAATCCGGCGACCCCGCTGCGTGCAAAGGCATGGAACTCGATGCGATCGCCGCCGTCGTGATCGGCGGCACGCTCCTCCGCGGCGGCGTGGGCTCGGTTGTCGGCACCTTCGCCGGCGTGCTCATCCTCGGCCTGATCCAGACCATCATCGCGTTCCAGGGCAACCTGAGTTCATGGTGGACCCGCATCGTCGCGGGAGCGCTGGTGCTGCTCTTCCTGCTGCTGCACCGGGGGATGTCTCATGTCATCAAGTCGCCGGGAGCGGCGGCCGAGTAGCGGCATTTGACTTGGGCACGCAACTTCGCCGTCGACGCGACCGTTACTCTCTAAATTCTAGAATATCGCTGGGCTGGCACTCCAAGGCCTTGCAGACCGCCTCCAATGTTGAGAATCGGATCGCTCTTGCTTTTCCGTTCTTCAATATGGAGATATTGGCCATCGTAATGCCAACCTTCTCGGCGAGCTCGGTGACGCTCATCTTCCGCTTGGCCAGCATGACGTCGATGTTGATGATGATGGCCATGTGGGTCTTCTTCGTGCCGTTCAAGAAACTCGCTTGGCTCCATGCTGTGCTTTGAGAGAGTTGTCACACCGTCAGATCGTTCTCGGATTTCATGTCGACGGCGTTCTGCAGAATCCGTTGAAACGTCCCCGCCGCGGCGGCGACGACAATGGAAGGGAAGAGCACGAGGATGCGCATCACCACCCCCGGCGGCCGGTCATCCGCGTCGGCCCTGCCCATGAAGACCACGCTGACGACAACAAAGCCGATCATGGCGATCGCACAGTATTTGATGATCCGCAGGGCGCTCACGGCGGGGGGCGAGAAGACCTTGTTGTGGGCAACGAATCCCAGCACCTTGAATCCCTGATAGAGCGCCACGAAAAACGGAATGGACGCGATGTACACATACGCCAGAAAGGGATCTTTGAAATAGATCTCAAAGACCGTGGCGTGCGCGTTTCTGCCCTCAAGGTGAGGCTCCCAAAGCATGAGAGCAAGCACGCCCATCCCGACGAGCACAATGACGATCTGCAGA
The DNA here is from genome assembly GCA_050730675.1 of Phycisphaerales bacterium. Classification (GTDB taxonomy): domain Bacteria; phylum Planctomycetota; class Phycisphaerae; order Phycisphaerales; family UBA1924; genus JBOHNM01. Next base: position 19,511 of record JBOHNM010000058.1, read on the forward strand.
AACGCCGTTGAACTCCGCTTTGTCAGCTGCGTCTTGAGGTTTGCCATAAGCTCAGTTTAGTCTGCATATATCGTTTGTCAATATATATTTATCGAGATTCGCGATGTTTTGATCATGTCGACGGGGAGCCCCGCGAAACCAAAGCACACACCGGAATAGCCGGCCGCGGCGGGGATCCGTTTTCCAACTGGAAACCGCCGGTCGCGACGATTGCGAACTTGCCGAAGTGGTGATCGAGGCTTTTGAACGCTTGCAAAGCCTCAAAACCCGCTGGATTTCCATTGATCATGCCGCGAAGAGGCAGTTTCTGGAGACTCGTTGCGAAGACTTAAAATTGAACTCCCAGAATCTCAATGTTCGCCTACGAAAACCCTTCGACCTGGTGATCGAAGGGTCTTCCGTCTCTTCAAGTGGAGCGGAGGAGAGTCGAACTCCCGACCTCGTCATTGCGAACGACGCGCTCTACCAACTGAGCTACCGCCCCGAATGTCGCCGCGAAACCCGCGGCAGCCCAGTATAGCCGCGGGCACCCCCTTTTTCATTGCTCGGCGGTGTTGTCGAGGCGTGTGGAAGCGAACCCGAAGCCACCCGACGGGGTAAAGTTACGAGCAGATGCAACCGAGTTGCATCTGGGATTCGACCGTTCCGAGGGCACTCCGCCATGCGCTCCAGACCCGTCATCATCGTCGGCGGCACCGCAGTGCTCGCACTCGTCGCGTGCGATTCCAAGCCGCAGGCGACAACGATGCCCGCGGGCAAGACGACGCCCGCATCGGCTCCGCCGTCTGATCGTGACGGGCAAGCGGAGGCGGCACGTCCGCTCAAGGTCGTCGTCTCCATCCCACCGCTCAAGGGACTCGTTGAGCCCCTTTTGCCCGCAGGCAGCACCATCGAAGTGCTGATCCCCCCCGGTGCGAGCGAGCACGGGTATGAGTTACCGCCTCAGAAACTCGCCGCCGCGTCGATGGCCGACCTGATCATCACCGTCGGGCTTGGCCTTGAGCCGCAGATAGAGAAGTTCATGAAGGACCGGCCGCGTGCGGGACGCAAGGAGGTTCGCTTCGCCGACGTGCCGGGCCTGTCGTTGCCGGGTGCTGACAAGCACGCGGGCCATGACCACAAAGACCATGACCACGATCATGACCACACCATCGATCCGCACCTCTGGCTGGACCCCGTGGCGGCCAAGTCACTCGTCGGGCGTCTGGGCGAGGTGCTCGGTGTCGCGCCAGCCGCCGCCAAGCAGCAGCAGCGCATCGATCAGGTTGACGCTGCCTACCGCTCCACGCTTGGGGCTGCGAAGCGCCGGACCATCGTCGTGGCCCACGACGCCTACGGCCACCTCGCTAAGCGCTATGGACTGGAGGTCATCGCACTCTCGGGCCTGAACGCTGGCGAGCCCAAACCCGCAGATCTGAAAAAGGCCGCCGATGTCATGCGCGACAAGGGTCTGACCACGATCTTCATTGAGCCGCAACTCGGCCGCGCCCCCGCCGACCGCCTCGCCGCGGCCCTCAACGCCAAGGTCGCGGTGCTCGATCCCTTGGGCGATGGCGACTGGTTCGCGTTGATGGATAAGAACCTCGTTGCTTTGGCCGCCGCCCTCGACGCCCCGCCCCCCACACGTCCGCCCGCCGCCATGTCCGAGGACAAGCGCTGAACGAGCCCGCCGTCCAACTCGAGGCCATCGGGTTCACGTATCCGGGCGCCGATGCGCCCGCGATCGAGAACATCAACCTCGCCGTTCCCGCCGGCACGCGGCTGGGCATCCTGGGCCCCAACGGCGGCGGCAAGAGCACGCTCCTCAAGATTGTGCTCGGACTGCTCCACCCCGGCGCCGGCCGGGCAACCGTCTTCGGCCTGACGCCCGAGGAAGCCCGCCGCCGAGGCCTCGTCGGATACGTCCCCCAGAAGGTCGAGGCTGAACTGGCCTTCCCGATGAGCGTGCGAGAGGTCGTCACCCTCGGCGCGACGTGGCGCGTGCCAGCGTGGAGGCCGACCCCGTCCGACGTGAAGATGCGCGTGGACCAGATGCTCCGCCTCACCGGCATCGCCGATCTCGCCGAACGGCCTATCGGCACGCTCTCGGGCGGCCAGATGCAGCGGGCCATGATCGCCCGTGCTCTCGCCGCCGCCCCGCGCATGCTCGCGCTCGATGAGCCCACCGTCGGCATCGACGCCGCTGGCCAGCAGCAGTTCGCCGCCTTGCTGCGCGAGATCCACCGCACCCTCGGCGTGACGATCCTCATCATCAGCCACGACCTGCGCGCCGTCGCCGCCGGATCCGATCGTGTCGCGTGCCTCGCCCGCCGCCTCCACAGCCACGTCAGCCCCGAAGGTCTGACGCCGCAGGTGCTGGCCGAACTCTTCAGCCACGATCTCGCGGGCATCGCCGGCCTCACCGGCCCGGTCCACGTCCACGCCCACAGCGCCTCCGAGTGCTGCGAGCACGACCACGCTCACGCCGCACACACGCCGCAGTCGCACATGCTTCCGGTCGGCGATGTCACGATCACTCCCGCCCCCCGCCCGGAGGTGCGCCGTGCAGACCCTTGAGTACCTCCGCGATCCGGTCCTCCGCGCCGTCTACCTGCCGGGCGTCCTTGCCGGTCTCGCCACGGTCATCATGTGCGGGCTCGTCAGCCCGCTGGTGGTCGTCAAGCGCCTCGGCTTCATCGGCCAAGGCATCAGCCACTGCGCCTTCGGCGGCGTCGGTGTCGCGTCTCTGCTTGCGGCGCTGGGCTTTATCTCCCTTGGCGGCACGGCGGAGTTCGCCGTCATCGGCGCGTTCTGCATCGCCGCCGCACTCGGCATGGGCGCCATCGCCGAGCGCCGCCGCACCAGCGAGGACACGACCATCGGCCTGTTCCTGGTGGGCTCGATGGCTGCGGGGGCGCTGCTGGTCGCTTTCGCCCGTGAACTCGCCGTTCGCCTCGGGCGGCCGGCCGACGGGCGCTCGTGGGAGTCGATCCTCTTCGGCCAGGTGACCGGCGCGGGCCCGACCGAGATCTGGCTCGCCTTCATCGTCCTTGCATTGGTCGCGCTCGCCGTTGTCGGCCTTCGCCGGCCGTTGCTCTTCTGGGCATTCGATGAAGACGCGGCGCGAGCGTTCGGCGTGCCGACCGGCGCGATGAAAGCGGCGCTCATGATCATTCTGGCTCTGGTGGTCGTAACCGCCATGCGCACCGCCGGCGTCGTCCTCGCCTCGGCCCTGCTCGTGCTTCCGGGCGCCACCGCCCTCAAGCTCAGCCGGCGCTTCAAGCCGGTGGTGGCGCTCGCATGCCTCATCGGTGTGGCAGGTCTTCTTGCCGGCTTGGTGCTGTCGTTCGAGAACAATTGGCAGCCCGGACCGTGTGTGGTGCTCGTCATGGTCGCGATGTTCGCCGTCGCGTGGCTGCGTGAGCGCCTCGCCGGTGCCGCCTCAAAGCCCCCCGCGGCTACTGTTCGTGCATGAAAGCCGAACGCCTCCTCGCCGAACTCGACCGCCTCCGCAAGGACCTCAAGCAGGACAAGAGCAACCCCGAATGGCTCGCCCTGCACCACGCCTTCTGC
>JBOHNM010000059.1:0-22849 GCA_050730675.1 Phycisphaerales bacterium
ACTGATCTCGTTTTGATCCCTCGACGCGACAACGATCGACAACAAACTTCCGTTACTATAAATACACCGTGACGGGGGGAATGCCAGCATTCTGATACTCTTTTTCCACCTGTAAGCGCAATCATCCCGCACCGGTACCGAATTATCGGACGAGTAATGACCCAGGAACTCGTATACCGATCGAATACCTTACTATTCCGAGATGCACACCTCGGCAAATCTCGCAGGCCGTCCGCGGACTCGACCTTGCTTAGACAGGTCTGAACTGGTCGATGCCCGGCCGACCTGGCTGCAATCCAATCGACCAACAAAAAAACCGCCCGGCCTTGAAGGCCGGGCGGCAGTTTGTCCAAGGAGTAAAAGGCCGGCAAATCAGCGGCGACGACGGCCGACGAGCAAGCCACCCAGGCCCAGAAGGCTGGCAGCTGCCGGGGTCGGAATCGCGACCGAGATGATCGACGTGACGGTCGCGGACTGGCCGGAACCGATGGAGCCGAGGTTCCACTGCATCACACCGGCGATATCGCCGCCGCCAGCCCCGACGTTGGCAATCGTATTGCCAACGAAGTTATCGAGATTGGCGTCGGAAACCTGGCCGCTGGTGGCGGAGAAGCCGCCAACCAGGTAGCCCGTGGCGCCGAACCCGGTGTGGGTCAGGGAGATGCCGGGCCGGGCGATGTCCGTGACGGTGATGATCTGGTTGCTGCCGACGGTGGCGCCGGTGGCGAAGTCGCTGGCATCGGCGTTATTGAGGAAGTAGTCGACATAGTTGAAAATCGAGACATCCACAGCGCCGGCGGTGCTGGTGTTCAGGACGGTGAGCACGCAACGAACCTCGGCAGAGGTCGCGCTGGTGCTGACCACCGTGTAGCTCATGGTCATGTTCAAGGCAGCGCCCTGCTGGGCGAAGTCGTAAGACACGCCGTTCGTACCGTTCAATGACCGAACGGCGGTCGTGGCGGGGCGAACTGCGGACTCGCGCGTCATGACGTTATTGACGCGGAACCACCACCAATTGGCGAAGAGGTGGTCGCCACCGGTCGTGGTGGTCGTTCCGCCGGTATCGACGACGAAGTTCGCCGTCACGCCCGTGGACGTGCCCGTGGGCTCGGTCGCGCCGCTCGGGATCGAGTTCGCAGCGCCGCCGGCGGTTTCGTAGCGAGCAATGCCGCTGTTCAGCTGCACGCCACCATTCTGTGCCATGGCGGCAGAAGACAGGACCGAACCCGCAACAACTGAAAGGATAATCGCAGCCTTCATCGTTCCATTCCTCCCTAAATTACCGGGCGCGGACCGCGCGCGATTACCCCGGCAGCGACATTGGAACCCGGAGCGCGTGCGGACCCGCACCCGGACAATCCTGACATCTTCAGTTGGGGATTGACCCCTGGCGACACCTGAAGTGGAGACACCACTCTCCATCCACAACATACAACAATCCCCAGTGAGGTCAATGCCTCATGCGAAAAAAACCGTAGGAAATAGCTTACATGAGCGGAACCGAGACCGAGAAAGCCATTGGCGGCGTAACGACTCCTCCATCGCCCCACAATCGTGATAAGCTGGGCAATCAATATCTTTCCCGCAAAGAGGGTGGAATCACCAAGGCAGGCCTCGTGTATGGGTGATTCAAGCAGCGAGCAAATGACCGCCGCCCGAGAGGGGCTAGAGAACGTGACATACCACTGAACGATGAGGGTGTCGCCCACAACCTGAGATATAAGATGTTGCGACCGACCAGCCTCTGTGCGGAGGTCGTTCCAGTAGGGTGTGGTGGCCCTGAGCAGCGGCCCCGGCGGCGAAGACCACGGTGCCGAAGCTGACTGTGACGGCCAGGGCAGCCGCTGCGTCGTCGCCATTGAGGCCCGAGACTGGTGCAGAATGTGCCCACGCGGCGGCCGCCACGGGTTGCGGGAGAGGATCGGGGTGTGACGGCCCGATGGGGCACGCCCGCTAACATGCGTCCATGCCTGTGGTGCTGCGCTGGTTGCTGCGTCTGGGACCAACCAATCCGATCACGGTGCGCCTGGTGCAGAACGGGTCGCGGCGGGCGCGGCACTTCTACATCCGCGCCATCTACCTGGGCGTGATGATCGCGGTGCTGCTGTATGCGCTGCTGCTCAACGCGTCGGGGGCGAGCGCGAGTTATCAGAAGCTGGCGCTGGCGGGTTCGGCGGCGTTCACGTACGTCGCCTATCTGCAGATCGCGCTGATCTGCATTCTCGCGCCGGTGTTCATGGCGGGGGCGATCGCGCAGGAGGCGGACCCGCGGACGTGGGACATCCTGCTGGCGACGCCGCTGGGCGCGGGCGAGATCGTGCTGGGCAACCTCTTCGGGCGGCTGTTCTTCATCCTTGCGCTGCTTTTCGCGAGTTTGCCGCTGTTCGCGGTGACGCAGTACTTCGGCGGGGTGCCGGGGTCGTCGATCTTTGCGAGTTATCTGATCGCCGCGGCGGCGGCGCTGCTGGTGGGCGCGATGGCGATCGCGCTCTCGGTGTCGCGCCTGGTGGGCAAGCGGGCGGTGTTCACGTTCTACATCGCGGTCATCACGTACCTGATCGTGACGATCGCGGCTGACAGCTTCCTCTCGACGGCTGGCGTGACGTGGATGACGGCGCTCAACCCGTTCTTGGCACTGCGGGCGCTCTTGGACCCGACGGGCTACCCGCGGGCGGCGCCGGGGACGTACACGGGGCTGGCTTCGTGGTTCCTCGAGCGGCCGGTGACGACGTGGTGCGTGCTGGCGATCGGCGTGTCGATGCTCCTGATGTCGGCCTCCACGATCACGGTGCGGTTTGGCGGGATCGCGGGGTTCGGATCGGGGAACCGGGATGCGAACGCCGCGCCGTGGTACCGCAAGCTCTTCGGGTTCGGGGCCAAGGGGGCGGAGAATCGTGCGCCGCGGTCGGTGTGGCACAACCCGATCTCCTGGCGTGAGGCGGCGGCACGGAATGCGACGTTCGGCAGGATCCTCAGCCGCTGGTCGTTCATCGTCATGGGCGTGCTCTTCGGCGCCGGGCTGCTGTGGGCGTACCACACGGCGAAGCTGAGCGCCGCGACATTCCGCCAGGCTCTGCTGTTCACGGCGATCGGCGAATTGATCGTGATCGTGCTGGTGGCGATCAACATGAGCGCGACGGCGGTGTCGCGCGAGCGCGAGGACGGAACGCTGGACCTGATCCTGACGACGCCGATCACGCCGAGCCAGTACCTGAGCGGGAAGCTGCAGGGGATCGTGGCGTACCTGCTGCCGATGCTGGCGGTGCCGATCATCACGCTGGCGCTGCCGGCGGTGTACGTCGCGCTCAACGGGCTGGGGAACGCGGCGGCGACTGAGGTCGCGTACAACCCGCCGGCGAACATGGGGCGATGGGGCGCACCGCCGGGCGGCGGCGCGGCGCCCGCGGCGATCATGGTGCCCACGGTGCTGCCGGAGGCGATCCTGATTGCGCCGGTGGTGCTCATCCCGTTTGTGGCGTTCTGCGTGATCGTGGGGATGCAGTGGTCGCTCAAGAGCAAGGGGACGATCGGTTCGGTGATGTGGACGGTGGGCGTGATCGCGGCCATCGCGGGCGTGACGGGGCTGTGCGCGTGGAACGCGTCGAGCGGGATCGACTCGATCGGCCCGGTGCTGGGAGCAATGAGCCCGTTCAGCGCGGTGTACGCGTGCGTGACGCCGGAAGAGGCGATGAACAAGGCGGTGATCAGTTCGATGGCCGGTGCACGGGCGGCGCTGATCGTGGGCGCGTTCATCGCGGCGGGCGTTTACCTCGCGGTCGTCTACGGCATCCGCGCGAGCATGACGCGGAACTTTGACATGACGGTGCGGAAGCTGGCGGGGACGAAATAAGAAGAAGACGGCCAGGCGACCGGTCAGGATGATGAGCGTGCCATGGTGATTGGGTGGGTGCTCCTGGGCCCGAGAACGCCGCGGCTGATGGTGCCGGCGGTGTTCATGGCGTCGCTACCGGTGATGGTGGCGATCCCTCAGCTGATGTTCGTTTCGTTGGTGACAGGGTTCTGGTGCCTGGCGCGGGTGGTCCGGTATGAGTACCTGGCGGAGCGGGCTCGTCGGTGGCAGGAGCAGGGCAAGTGCCCAGCGTGCGGGTATTCCTTGAAGGACATCAACACCGAACTGTGCCCGGAGTGCGGCGTCGATTCCGTCGAGTGGATGACGCGGTTCGACAAGGGACGCCGGCTGGAATCGTGAGTGCCGGCGTGCGGATTGTCGGACGTTGCGTGCGGGCGCGGCGGGCGGCGGGCTTATTGGCCCGGCGCAGGCGGCACAGGCCGCCCTCGTTCGCCAGCTTCGTCAAGTGGGGCAAGCTGGGAGTCGATGGTGCAGCCGGACCACCGCTTGGGCGCGCTCTTTGCGCGGCGAGGTGATGAGGAGAGGTGTGGTCCGGTTCAGGGGATTGCTCTTATGGATAACCCGACCGCAACGCAGGCTCAGAAGTGGGCGGACAAGAAGGTGTTCACGACCGGCGAGGCCGCCGACGTGTGCAAGGTGAGCCAGCAGACGATCATCCGCTGCTTCGACAGCGGGCGGCTGGGGGGCTTCCGCGTGCCGGGGAGCAAGTTCCGACGGATCCCGCGGGCCGAGCTGATCAAGTTCATGCAGGACAACGAGATCCCCACCGACATCCTCGAGGCGGGGGGCAAGCGTGTGCTGGTCGTGGACGACGATCCGGCGATCATCGAGCTGTTCGGGGATGTTTTCGGGCGTGACGGGCGCTTCGACGTCAAGACGGCGAGCACCGGCTACGACGCGGGGATGATGACCGAGAGCTTCCGGCCGCACCTGGTGCTGCTGGACTACATGCTGCCGGACATCAACGGCAACCTGGTCTGCCAGCGGATCCGCGCCAACGCGGAGCTTGCCGGGACGAAGATCATCATCGTCTCGGGCGTGGTGAACCAGTCGGAGATCGACGCCCTGCGCAAGAGCGGCGCCGACGACTTCGTGAAAAAGCCCTTCAACATCCAGCAGTTGATCGAGAAGATGTCGAACATGCTCGGCGTGTGATCGCAGCCTTGGGGAGCGCAGATTCATGGATAAGCCCCGAGAGCTGGACGCCCTCCTCCCGCCGCCGCCGGAGCCGCTGACGGGCAACCCGTCGCAGCGTGCCGGGCAGGTCGAGCTGATTCTGCAGCAGCTGGAGACGCTGCCGACGCTGTCGCCGATCGCGGCGCGGGTCATGAACCTGGCGAGCGCCGACGACGCGGAACTGGACAAGATCATCACGTTGCTGGAATCGGACCCGGCGCTGTCGGCGCGGCTGCTGAGCCTGTGCCGCCGGGCGACCACGGGGATCGCCCAGCCGATCACGACGGTGCGTCGGGCCGCGGCGATGCTTGGGCTCGAGGCGGTGCAATCGGCGGTGCTGTCGGTGCAGATCTACGAGATCCTCAAGCACGACCCGCACTCGCGCGAGGAGCGGGCGGAGTGGACGGACTTCCACGGGTTCGATCGCGTCGGGTTCTGGCAGCACAGCCTCGCGGTGGCGTGCTGCTGCGAGCTGCTCGCCGATGCGCACCGTGAGTTGAAAGTGCGCCCGGAAGAAGCGTTCACCGCCGGGCTCGTACACGACCTCGGCAAGCTGGCGCTGGATTGGGTGCTGCCGCGGACGTACCGGCAGGTGATCCAACTCGCCGATGCGAGGCAGACGGATATCGCCGCGGTCGAGCGTGTGGTGATGGGGCTCGACCACCACGTCGCGGGCAAGCGGCTTGCCGAACACTGGGGACTGCCGCACCTGCTGCAGGATGCGATCTGGCTGCACGGCCAGACGCCGGCGGCGCTCCCGGACGTGAAGCACCGCGGCGCGGTGATGCTGGTGATGGTGGCCGATGCGCTCTGCCGCCGGCTGCATCTGGGGTGGTCGGGAAACTTCAGCGAGCCGCGGGCGCTGGGCTCGCTGTGCGCCGATGCGGGGCTGGACGTCAGGCGGGTGGATGAGCTGACGCCGCGGATTCACGAGGCGCTGGTGGAGCGGAGCAAGGATCTGGGTCTGGGCGAGACGACGAGCCCGGAGCTGATGGCGCAGTCGATCGCCAAGGCCAACCAGCGACTGAGCCGCTTGCACGAGTTGCGTCAGGAGCGGACCGAGACTTCACGCCTGCAGACGCGTGTGCTGGAAGCCCAGGCGCGTTTCGGCGCCGCCGCGGCGCAGAGCGACTCGGTTGGATCCACGCTCGCGGCGATTGCGCGGTGCGTAGAGGATCTGGCGGGAGCAGGATTCTGCGCAGCGCTGCACCAGACGCGTCCGGGCGAGCCGTGGCGGCTGTACCGCCTGGGCTCGGGGCGGCACGCCGAGCCGAGTGTGGAACTGCAGGCGCCGCGCGATGCGCGCGGGCAAGCGATGGACCTGGCGATGCTCGGCTCGGGCGAGAGCCTTGGAGGCGCGATCGGACTGCTCACCTGGCTGAGCGAGCACCTGTCGTCGCTGTCGGAGTGTCCGGACCTGCGGAGCCTGCGGTTTGTGCCGCTGATCTCGGGAGTGGGGCCCGCGGCGGTGATGCTGCACGACCGTGAACTGCACGACAAGTCGGTGACCAAGGCGGGGCTCGAGAGCCTGACGGCCGCGTGGACGAGCGCGGTGACGGCGAGCACGCAGCACGAAGGCGCCAAGCGCCTGGCCGAGGCACTGGCGGAGACGGCCCGCGTACTGGCGGATACGCAGCACCGGCTGACCGAAGCACAGAGCATGGCGCGGCTGGGCGAATTGACCGCCGGCGCCGCCCATGAGTTGAACAACCCGCTCACGGTGATCTGCGGGCGGGCGCAGTTGCTCGCCGAACGGCTGCACTCGGACCGGGACAGGTCCGATGCGAGGCAGATCGCCGATGCGGCGTCGCGGCTCACATCGCTCGTGACGAACCTGCACCTGGTGGCGCGGCCGCCGAAGGCGGACAAGCGGCCGGCGCGGCTGAGCGACATTCTCACGCGTGCGGTGCAGACGGCGCAGCAGCGGACGGCGGTGCTGCGCGGGCCCAGGGCGCAGGTGGCGCTCACGGTGCACTCGGCGATCGGCGAGACGCTCGTGGATCCGGACCTGATGCACCGCGCGGTGGTCGAGCTGATCTGCAACGCGTGCGAGGCGGGCTCGACGCTCGTCGATGTGCGCGCCATCGTGCAGGCAGAGACCGAAGAATTGGTCATCAACGTGCAGGACGACGGTCCGGGGATGAGCCAGCTTGCCTCGTCACATGCGTTTGACCCTTTCTTCAGCGAGAAGCCGGCCGGACGGCAGCCGGGACTGGGGCTGCCGATCGCGCGGGGGGCGGTGCAGGCCCATGGCGGCGACTTGAGAATTTCCTCTCAGTCCGGGCAGGGAACTTTGGCCCAGATCCGCCTGAGCAAGTGGCGGGCGCCCGCGAACATGAAGCAGGCGGCCTAAACCCGCGCCCCGATACGTCCGACGCATGGGTTACACCGGACGGATCCGGGCTTTTTCCTATATGACTGCGGAGCGGAACATGCCTCGCGACGCCAGCGAATCCGACAAGTCCAAGGCCGGCCACGGCGCGAGCGGCTCGCCGCGAGTGCTCATCGTGGCGCAGTCGGTGGACCGCCGACAGGACCTGACGCGGGCGCTGACCGAAGGGGACGTGATCTGCGGCCTGGCGGAATGCACGACCGACGCGCTCGACATGCTGGTGGCACGGGCCAGCGGCCTGCCGGCGTTCGAGGCGGTGATCTATGACCTGCCGCGCTGCTCACCGGCGGCGCTGAAGTTTGTCCGCGAGCTGGGCGAGCGCCGCGTGGCGGCCGTGCTGGTCTGTCCGCAGGTGAGCTTTGACGAGGCGGTCGAGGCGATGCGGGCGGGCGCGGCGGACATCGTCTCGGCGAGCATCAAGCCGCGCGAGCTGCAGCGCCGCGTACGTTCGGCGGTGGCCCAGCAGCGGGCCGCGTCCGACGCCCCAGCGGTTGCGCCGGTGCTCGAGCGCACGACCGGCGCGTCGCCGACGCGCAATGCCCGCAAACTGACGGCGGCGAAGCTGCCGCGGACCACTGGTTCACCGACTTCCACCACGAGCCCTGTTTCACCCAACGCGGAGGCGGCCATGGACGGCACGCAGCAGACCGACCGCACACCCATCACGGAATTCGCCGCACGCATCCGCTGCGAACTGGACGTCGAGACGCTCCTGCGCCAGGTGCTGGAGTTCGTGCTGGCGCAGATCGGCCCGACCAACGCGGCGATCTTCCTCCCCGGCGCAACGGGCGACTTCTCGCTCGGCGCGTACGTGAACTACTCGTGCCCGAAGGACACCGCCGAGGTGCTGCTGGATCATCTGGCCAATGTCGCCGCGCCACGCCTGGAGAAGCTCGACAACCTCCTGCACATCCAGGGGCGCGAGCAGATCGAGCAGCACGTGGGCGATTGCGCCGAGTGGCTGGGCGATCAGGAAGTGGTCGCGTTCACCTGCCGCAATGGCGGCGAGTGCCTGGCGCTGTTCATGCTCTTCCGCGAGCCGGGGGCGGGCTTCACGCCGCCGTCGATCGCGGTGCTGAGCGAGACGGGCGTCGTCTTCGGTGCGCAGCTGGCCCGCGTGGTGAAGATCCACCACCGCCACCTCCCCCGCGAGAAGTGGGGCGCGCTGGGCGACCCGACGGACTGGAATGAAGATGGCGGGATGGCGGCCTGACCGTTCGCCGCCGTCGACCTCTTGTGGAACAACCGTGTTCCACACCGTCAAACCCCGGATTTGATGCAATCGATTGCGTCACGCACCGTCGATGGCCGACTTACAATCAAGCGGTTCAGTGATCGGACCCGCACTTTTGGGAGGGCCCGCGATGCTCGACCTGCTGTTCACCGGAGTCAATGCCTGGTTCGGCGTGCCCGCGGCACTGGGCACGCTGCTGTTCATCATCCGCCTCGGTCTGATGCTCGTCGGCGGCGCCGGCGGCGACATGCACCACGACGCGCCGGTCGGCGACCACCACGACACGCACAGCGACGCCGCCAAGTACCTCAGCGTCCAGACCATCACGGCGTTCATCATGGGCTTCGGCTGGGGCGGGTTGGCGGCCTATCGCGGCAGCGATTTGAGCCTGGGCATGTCGGTGCTGGTCGGCTTCGGCTGCGGGGCGGCGCTCTTCGCGCTCATGGCTTACCTGATGACGGCGATGATCAAGATGCAGTCCAGCGGCAACGTAGACATCGCCAAAGCGCTGGGAGCCGAGGGTGATGTGTACGTTGAAGTGCCGCCTCAGTCCTCCAGGGGCAAGGCCTTCGGCAAAGTGCGCCTGGTCTTCGGTGAGCGGCAGCGGATGGTCAACGCGATGAGCGAAGCCGAGACGCTGCCATCGAACACGCGCGTGCGCGTGGTGCGCGTGAACGCTGACCGATCGGTCGTGGTGGCGCGGGCGTGAGTTGCGCGCAGCTCGGCTCGGGCAGATTGCACATCTTCACCTGACCTGACTCCTTCCAACCCGTTCGGTTGGAGCGGTGCAGGCCGTACGTATGACATCACCGTCGCGGCACAGATTGCGCAGGCCTGATGCGCCTGGGATTCCCCGCGAGAAACCGGCGCGGGCGATTGCCGAATTCTGGTACACTGACACACCGGAGGGTCAGTTCCATGTCGCATCTCGCCGCTTCGCCCATCCTCTCCATCCTCGCACAGAACAGTTCCGGCTCGTCCTTCGCCGGCCCGATGCTCTGGACCGCCGTCATCGGCGCCGCGCTGCTGCTCATCCTCTTCGTGCTCGTGCTCTTCGTGCGCGGTTACAAGCGCTGCCCCTCCAACCGTATCCTCGTCGTCTACGGCCGCGTCGGCGTGGACAAGGCCGCCAAGTGCCTGCACGGCGGCGGCACATGGGTCGTGCCGCTGGTGCAGGACTACTCGTATCTGAGCCTCGATCCCATCGCCATCGAGATCCCGCTCGAGGGGGCGCTCTCGCAGAACAACATCCGCGTCAACGTGCCGAGCACGTTCACCGTCGGTATCTCGACCGACGCGGTGCTGATGAACAACGCCGCCGAGCGACTGCTCAACCTGCCGATCCAGGCGATCCGCGAGCAGGCGCAGGACATCATCCTGGGCCAGCTTCGTCTGGTCATCGCGACGCTGACGATCGAGGAGATCAACCGCGACCGCGAAAAGTTCATGATGGAGATCAACGAGAACGTCGAGCAGGAGATCAACAAGATCGGGCTCGAGCTGATCAACGTCAATATCCGCGACATCACCGACGAGAGCGGGTACATCGAGGCCATCGGCAAACGAGCCGCCGCCGAGGCCATCCAGCGGGCCAAGGTCGAGGTCGCTCAGCAGGAGCGTGACGGCGCCACCGGCGAGTCGATCGCCACCCGCGAGCGCACGCTCAACGTCACGCGCGAGCAGACGGCGGCCATCCAGGGCCAGAAGGAGATGGAGCAGAAACAGCGCGTCCGCGTCTCGGCGCTCGAGGCCGACGCCGTCAAGGGCGAGGCTGAGGCCAAGCGCGAACGCGAGATCGCCATCGCCCAGCGCAACGCCGAAACGGTCGCCGCCACCAAGCAGGCCGAGCAGGAGCAGCGCGTCAAGGTCGCCCAGGCCGAGGCCATGGCGACCACCGGCGAGAACACCTCGCGGGCCCAGATCGCCGAGAGCAACGCCAAATTCGCAGAGATCCAGGCCGAGAGCCGGCGCCGCTCGCAGGTCGCCGCGGCCAACGCCGAGCAGGCCATCCTCACCGCCCAGCGCGAGCAGGAACTCGCGCGGCTGGGCAAGGAGCACCTCGCCGGCCAGGAAGTCGAAAAGAAGCGCATCGAGATCGCCGCCGACGCCGAGGCCGAGAAGCGCCGACGCGAGGCGCAGGGCGAGGCCGACGCTGTGCTCTTCAAGTACGAGGCCGAGGCCGCCGGTACGCGCAAGGTGATGGAAGCCAAGGCCGAGGGCTACCGCAAGCTCATCGAGGCCTGCGGCAGCGACCCCGCCGTCGGCCCCACGCTGCTGCTCATCGAGCAGCTGCCCCACCTCGTCGAAGCGCAGGTCAAGGCCATCCAGGGCCTCAAGATCGACAAGATCACCGTCTGGGACAGCGGCGTCACCGGTCCCGACGGGCGCAACGCCACTGCCGGGTTCTTGAGCGGGCTCATCGGCTCACTGCCGCGGCTGCACGAACTGGCGAACCAGGCCGGCATCCAGTTGCCGGGTGTGCTCGGCAAGCTGAAGGAACGCGAAGAAGATCATCCCGCGGCGGGCAAGAAGTCATAGCTGACGCACCGGCACCAAGTGATGAGAACGGCTTCATCCGGGAATTGTGTGTTCGTCGGGTACTCCACGCGAGGGTCTCGGCGCGCCCACAATATGGCATGAAGACGCTCTTCAAACTCGTACTCTGGTTCGGCGGCGGCATCGTGCTGCTGGTCATCGTCGGCCTGGTCATCGCCTTCATGTCCATCAACTCGATCGCCAAGGCGGGCATCGAACGCGGTGGCACGTGGGCCATGGGCGTGCCGACCACCGTCAGTTCCGTGTCGGTGGGGTGGGGCGACTTCGGCCTCAAGAAGCTCAACGTCGCCAACCCTTCGGGGTACAGCGACAAGCCGTTCCTGAACCTCGGTTCGGGAGAGGCCAACGTCAAGATGAACTCGCTGCGCGAGCCGCTGGTGGAGATCCCCAAGGTCGAACTGGACGATATCGCCGTGCGCCTCGAGAAGAAGGACGGCAAGGCAAACTACGACGTCATCCTCGACAACATCGCCAAGGCGCAGGGGGGTAAGTCCTCACCCCCTTCGGGCGGCGACGAAAAACGTTTCGTCATCCGCGAGATGGTGCTGAAGAACGTGAACGTGCACTACGAGTTGGTGGGTGCGTCGAGCAATCCCGTCGGCGGCGTCATCAGCAACACCGTCGGCAAGGCCGGCACGTTTGACATCCCCGTCGGCGAGATCAAGCTCACCAATGTGGGCCAATCGGGCATCGGCAAGAGTGGAGCCACGCTCGGCGACATCTCCGGGATCATCGTGCAGGCGGTGCTGACAGCCGCGGCGGAGAAGGGTGGCGGCATCCTCCCGGCCGACCTGATGGGCGACCTCAAGGGCAAACTCGGCTCGCTCAAGTCGTTGCAGGACCTGGGCGTCGGCGGCGCGGACGCCCTGAAGAATCTCCCCGGCACCATCCAGAAGGATGCCGGCGGGGCAGTCGAGGGCCTCAAGAAAGGCATCGGCGGCATCCTCGGCGGCGGGGATGAGAAGGACAAGAAGAAGTAATCAGGCGATCAGACGAACAGTAGAAAGACGCGTTCGTCTTCTCACCTTCTTGCCTGGCCATCTGGCCGTCTACGACCCTATACCGCCACCAATGGATCCCGGTCCTCGCTCGCCACACGGAATTCCACACCTTTGACTGCAGCACCCAGCCGCTTCGCCAGCGTCGGTAGGTAGCCACGCTCCGTGGCCGTATGGCCCGCGAGGATCAGCGAAAGCCCGCGTGACATCGCCGCCAGCACATCGTGGTGCTTCATCTCGCCAGTGACGTAGACATCGCACCCGTCCTCGACCGCGGCGTCCATCAACCCCGCGCCCGAGCCGGGGCAGACGCCCGCACACCGCACGGGCTTGCCCGTCGCGTCGCCGATCATCACGTGCTCCACACCGAGGGCCTTCTTGACCCGTGCGGCCAGTGTCCGCACATCCACAGGGTGGTCGAGCATCACGCGCCGCCCGACGCCGAGCGTGCGAACCGGCCGCGGCTCGAGTGGGTAGACATCCACCGCCGGCTCCTCGTACGGGTGGAACTGCTTGAGCGTCGCCATCGCCAGGGCGAGCGCGCGACGCGAACAGACCATCTCCAGACGCATTTCGGCGGCCGTCTCAAATTCGCCCGGGGCGCCCACAGCCGGCTTGGTGTCCGGCGCGCCCAGAAATGTCCCGGTGCCCGTTGCGGCGAACGAGCAGACGGTGTACTTGCCGATGATCCCGGCGCCGGCCGAGGCGAGCGCATCGCGGACGCGGTCAACATCCTTCGCGGGCACGAATGTGACGATCTTGACCTGCTCCCCCTCGCGGGCTTCCGCCCGCGGGTACAGCGCACGCCGGTCCGCTGACTTGGGCGCGCTCGGATCCATCACCGTGTCGGCCAACCAATCGGCCAACCCGCCTTCCGCTCCGTCGAGGGCCGTGTGCGGGCAGCAGATCGCCATACCGGCTGCCGCGGCCCGCAGCACGAGCTTCTGACGCGCATCCGACGCCGTCAACCGCTTGATGGCTGAGAAGATCGGCGGGTGATAGGCGACGATCGCCCCAGCGTTCACCCGCTCGCACTCGTCCATCACCCGCTCGGTGAGATCGATCGTCAGCACGACCGGCCCGCGCAGGTGTGCATCGCGGTCGCCGAGGATCAGCCCGACATTGTCCCATTCCTCCGCGAGATGGAGCGGCGCGATTGCCGCGAGTGCATCCGCAAGTGCGCCGACGGTGGGAGTGGGTTTGGCGGTCATGCGGCGACGATAGGACGCAGGAGGGGTGATTGGTTGTTGGTCGTTCGTTGTTGGAGACAAAGAGAACAGAGCCGATGTGCACGCGCGTCCCCGTTCAACACTCTGTGTCTTGCGCGCGACATTCGCTAATCCGTGCTCGTTGCTCATCCTCTTTGACTTCTTGCCTCAGAACGAACAACTTCGAAGGAAGACCCAACGACCCGCCCCTCTCCCCTACCCTCGCCCGTGCCCGCCGCTCCCGCCACCGTCACTGTCCACGCCTGCGCGAAGATCAACCTCGCGCTGTCGGTCGGCCCGCCGATGCCGCCCAAGGGGTACCACCCGATCGCGTCGTGGTTCGTGCCGATCGCGCTCGGAGATGATCTCGAACTCACGGCGCTCGCACCCGGTGAGCCGAGCCGGTTTGTCATCGCATGGGCCGACGATGCCCCCAAACCCTCGCCCATCGACTGGCCGATCGAGAAGGATCTCACCGTCCGCGCCCACGCGCTGCTGCAGGAGCACGCCGGACGCGAACTCCCCACCGCGATGACGCTCCGCAAGCGCACGCCCGTCGGCGGCGGGCTCGGCGGCGGCTCCTCAGACGCCGCGGCGATGCTGCGTACGTGCAACGCGCTCTTCGACCTCAAACTCTCTCGCGATGAACTCGCCGAGATGAGCGCCAAGCTTGGTTCCGACATCGCTTTCTTCCTCGATGCCGATGACGACGGCACGATCCGCGAAGCGCCGCGGTCAGCGATCGTCACCGGCTTCGGCGAACGCATCGAGCGCATCCCCCCCATCGCCGCCGAGGTGCTCCTGCTGATCCCGCCTTTCGGCTGCCCGACCGGCGCGGTCTATCAGTCGTACGACCGCTCACCGCGGCCGCTCGAGGAGCGCCGCGTGCGCCTGCTCGCGACCGAGGCCGCCAAACGCAAGACGGTCTCGTCCGGCGAACTCTTCAACGACCTCGCGGCCCCGGCCTGCATTGTCGCGCCGCGCCTGGGGGATGTCTACGTGCGACTGCGACGCGAGGTCTCCGTGCCGGTCCACGTCACGGGATCGGGGAGCACGATGTTCGCGCTCGACGCGAATGCCAGTGCGGAGGCCGCAATCCGGGCGGCGGCGCCCGAACTGGTCGTGGTGCGCACGAAGCTTGTGGCCTAGGCCCCCTGCCCACTCCCCGCCGCCACCGCCTCTTCCTCACGGACCCTGAGCCCCACCCGCAGCACACGGTTGGGCTTCGCCTCGATCACCGTAAACTCCATCCGCTCGTGCTGGAACTTCTCGCCCTTGACGGGGATCCGCCCCAGCGTTGCGCCCACGAAACCGCCGACCGTGTCGTACTCCTCGCTGTCGGGAATCTGCACGCCCAGCGGCGTCAGCGCATCGTTCACATCCACCACGCGGGCCGCGGCGTCGATCTCCGCCGAGCGATCGGCAGGCTTCAGCACCACGTCGGGGTTCTCCGCCGCCGGCGCCTCGTACTCGTCCTTGATGTCGCCGAAGATTTCCTCGACGATGTCCTCGATCGTCACCAGCCCCGCGGTGCCGCCGTACTCGTCGGCCACCAGCGCGATGTGGACCTTCTTCTCCATCAACTCCTTGAGCAGCTCGCGCACCGTCTTGGTCTCGGGGATGAAGTACGCCGGGCGCAGGATGCTCTTGAGCTCGAAGGCCTTGCCCGTCGAGCCGCCGCCGAGCCAGTGCATCAGGTCCTTGAGGTAAAAAATCCCGATGATGTGGTCGAGCGACTCCTCGTACACGGGGATCCGCGAGTGGCCGAGCTGTTTGGTGATCCGCGTGATCTCGCCGAGGTTGTTGGTCAGCTCCATCGCCTCGATCTCGGTGCGCGGCGTCATGATCTTGCCGACCGTCAGGTCGCTGAACCGCACCACCGACTCGATCATTTCGCGCTCGTCCTCGTCGATGGCGCCGCGGGCCTTGCCCTCTTCGATCACCGACATGATCTCTTCCTGTACCTGCTCGGTGGCGTCCTTGCGCTCGGCGCCGGCGAGCCGCCGCACGATCTCGTCCGCCACCGCCCCCATCCAGCGGAACGGCGCCAGCACCCGCCAGAGCGCCCGCAGCGGCAGCACGCCCGCGAGGATCACCTTGGCCCCTGCGTGCGCCGCGATCGACATCGGCACCACCAGCAGCGCCAGCCACAGCACCACCGCCACCACCGGCAGGGCCCACAGCGCGTCGAGCAGCAAGATCGATTCGCTCCCCCGCAGCGCGCTGCACCATGCCACCGCCGCCCCCACGAACAGTGAAATCAACGGGGCCAGCAGCACGCCCACCACCCGCGCGTGCCCCCAGTAGTCATCCAGCACCCGCGACAACCGCGCCGAAAACTCCGGGTCGTTGCGGACAGACGCTCGATCCTCCACCGCGCCCCGCGGCACCGTCGTCAGCGCAAGGTACAGCGTCGCCAAGGCGCAGCACGTCGCCGCCGATATCAGCGCGATCCATGGGGCCCAAGCCATCATGCCGCGCCCCCTTCGGCGGCGCGAGCAAATGTCGCCCCGACACCGATGGCCGCGAGCACCCGGTCCTCTGCCGCATGCATCTTGGCGTAGTCCGCCTCGTCGTGGTCGTCATACCCCAGTCCGTGCAGCATGCCATGCACGATGTACAACAGCAACTCTCGCCGCGGCTCGTGCCCGCGGCTGGCCCCCTGCCGTTCCGCCTCGTCGAGGCAGACCAAGATGTCCAAGTCCAACTCGCCGGGGCCGTCGGACAGGTCAAACGTCAGGACATCCGTGGTCCCCGCCACTTTGGAATACCGCTCGTGGGCCGCGGCCATCTCCGAATCAGCCACCACCCGCACCCGAACTTCCCCGGCCGCCCCCAATTCACGCCCGGCGTGCTCGGCCGTCTCAAGCAGCCACCGCTGGTCCGCCGCTGTCACGCAACCCGTCGCATCCGATAGCGCTACCGCGACGGAACCCCCTTGGGCGTCCGCCGCGTTTGGTGCATGGTGATTGACATCCGAGCCGGCCATGGCTTGTGCAGCCCCTTCCATCAATGGTACCGCCTGGGGATGACCCCGCAACCAACCCAACACCCTATCCACCGAACACGCACCGAATATTCACTGGTTTTCGGACGGCATCTGCACCACCCGCAGCACACCGGGGTCGCATCTGATTGTCAACGGTCTTCCCGGCGCCACCTCGCTCCGAACAACTTCTCCCTCCAATTGGGCGTGGGCAAGGCCTTCGGTCGGCTCCACCACCACCTCCCGCCCCTTGCTCAGAAATGCGCCCGCCGACGTCAAGTCCGCCCGCGTGCGGCAGCGGGCCGCCCACGCCAAAGTGTCGAATCGACCGCGAGCCGGGAGGAAGACCACATCCACCAGGCCGTCGGTCATGCTCGCATCTCGGGCAGGATTGATGCCGACGGCGTACTGACGGCCGTTGGCCACAATCAGCACACCACGCTCGTTTCCGACCAGCTCTTTCCCATCGACTTCCACGCGTAGGCGCGGGATCGCCGGACTCAGCAATTCGGCCACGATCGGCCGGGCATAAACCAGGTGCCCGCCGCCGGCAGGACGGGCGGCCTCCAACCGGTGGACTACCGATGCATCGGGGCCGAACGAGCACATCATCGAGAACGGGCTGGTCCAGCCATCGGCCGCCGTCACCCGACCCAAGTCCACGGCCACTGTCCGCATCTGACGCAGTGCCGCGGCGGCACGGATGGGGTCGCGGGTGTGACCGAACTCACGGGCGAAGAGGTTCTCATTGCCCGAGGGAATGTGGTAGATCGGCACGCTGGTGCGGCAGGCGGCATCCAGCGCGTGGAGCACGCTCCCATCGCCCCCAGCCACAAGCAGTGCCGCGGCACCAGCGAGCCGCTCGACCCAAGACGATCGCACGTCGGCGGCATCCAACTCGAAGCCCGCGCGAGCAAGGTGCTCGGCGAACGTCGCGGCCAGGCGCGGGCCGCGGCGAGAACCAGAGCGCGGGTTGGAAAGCAGCAGCAGGCGCACGGTGGGCCGGGAGCGTAGTGAGTAAGCTGGGGGCATGCCCGTGCCCCACCCCGACCACCCGAACCTTGTGGTCTTTGACCACCCGTTGATCCAGCACAAACTGCGATGGATCCGCGACCAATCCGTGAGCCACCGGCCGTTCCGGGCGCTGCTCTACCAGATCGCCGGGCTGATGGTGTACGAGGTGACGCGCGCATTCCCGACGCAGCCAGTGCAAGTGCGCACGCCGCTGGAGACGACGACGGCCCACCAGCTCGCGGGCGTGATCACCGTGGTGCCGATCCTGCGGAGCGGATTGGGGATGGCCGAGGGGATTCTCGAGATGATGCCCGAGGCACGCGTGGGTCACCTCGGCCTCGCCCGCGACGAGCACACACTGGAGCCGATCACCTACCTCAAGCGCCTGCCCAAGGACCTCGGCGGCGGGCCGATCGTGCTCGTCGATCCGATGCTCGCCACCGGCGGCTCGGCATGCCAGGCGATCTCGCTGCTGCGCGCCGAGGGCGCCTCGGACATCCGCATGATCTGTCTCGTCGCCTCGCCCGAGGGCGTGCGGAGGCTGGCCCGCGAGCACCGCGAAGTGCCGATCTACACCGCCGCGCTGGACCGCCAACTGGACGCACGCGGATTCATCGTGCCGGGGCTGGGCGATGCGGGTGACCGGATGTACGGGACGAACTGACACAAGCACGCGCCGCACCACGGTTCGGGTATCCTCGGGGGCATGGACCCGATCGATTTCAACCCGTCCGGTGGCGCAAACCAGCCTCCCCTCACTGCTCACTACCCCGGCGGGCTCGTGCAACAGCCGAGCGCGTGGCCGAAGGTCGTCGGCATCATCGGCATTGTGGTGTCGTCGATGGGCTTGCTCACCAATGTCTGCGGCGGGATCTACTACCTCGTGCAGGGCAAGTTCACGTCCATGATGCCCCAACCGCCCGGAGGTTCGCCGGGCGCGGAGATGAATCAGGCGATCCTGGACGCCACTGCCAAGTACACACCGGTGAATGTCGCCATCGCGGCCGTTGGCTCGCTCGTCGCCGCGGCATGTCTGTACGGCTCAATCCTCACGTTGCGGCGTTCGCCCGCGTGCATGATGATGCGCTGGTGGGCCATCGCGGCCGTCATTTTCATTATCGGGGCGACGATCGTGCAGGCGATCGAGCAATCGGAAATGATGGGCGTGATGGCCGCCGAGATGACCAAGGCGAGCGCTGCGGGCACGGCGCCCGGAATGGCGGGCGCGATGAACGCCATGTCCGGCGTCGCCATCGTGATCTCGGCGCTGTACGGGATCGCTCGGCTGGTGTGGCCGACATTCGTGCTCGTTTGGTTCTGCCGGCCCAAAGTCCGCGATGAAATCGAGTCCTGGCGCGTCCCAGCAAGCGGGTCGGCGATGTGATCGGCGTGCGGCAATCCGCCCCAACGGCAATCAACTGACTCATCATGAACTGCAAGACCTGTAACTATGCCCTGTGGAACCTGCCGTCGCGGGCGTGCCCCGAGTGCGGTTCGGCGTTCAAGCCATCGGACTTTGAGTTCCGCACCAGCGCCGTGAAGTTCTGCTGCCCGCACTGCATGCAGTCGTACTACGGCACGGGCATCAACGGCCACCTGGTCCCGCGCGCGTTCAACTGCGTCAAGTGCGGGCAGGCCGTGGACATGGACGAGATGATCGTGCTCCCCACCGATGGCGTGGACGAGCGC
Organism: Phycisphaerales bacterium; assembly: GCA_050730675.1. Classification (GTDB taxonomy): domain Bacteria; phylum Planctomycetota; class Phycisphaerae; order Phycisphaerales; family UBA1924; genus JBOHNM01. Next base: position 19,125 of record JBOHNM010000059.1, read on the forward strand.
GACACCCAGCCCAACCGCGTCAACTGGCCCGACCGGCACACCTGCGGGTTCTGGAAGTCGTACTTTGTGACGCTCGGCCGATCGATGGGCACGCCCCAGCGCTGCATGGAGGCCGCCCCGCCGACGAGTTCACTCGCCTCGGCGTGGTGGTTCTCGATGTTCACCGACCTGCTGATCCTGATCATCGGCTACGGCGCGTGGGCCTTGTTCATCGGTCTCATGGCCTTCTCGGCCGGCGGCGGCGGGCGCGGCGGCGGCGCAGGAGCAATTGGCTTTGTCTTTGGCTGCGCCGGTGCGATGATCGGCGGCGTGCTCCTGCTCGGCCAGGTCTGGACGCTGCTGCACGGAGCGACGGCGCACGCGGTGCTCGCCGTGTCCGGCCCGAGCGAACACGGCATGGGGCGCACCATGCAGGCGGCGTGGTACGCCGCGGGCCCGCGGATCATCTGCGCCATCCCCTGCGTCTCGTTCTACCTCATCCCCGTTGGCTGGGTGTGGAGCGGGGTCAGCCTGATCCTGATGCTTATCAAGGCGCAGAAGGTCAGTGTGCTCCGCGCCATTATCGCCGGGGCCCTGCTCCCGGTACTCTCGTTCCTGGCGATCGGCGGGTTCTTCGCGTGGACCATCGTCATGGCCAATTCGGCCACCCCCGGCGGGCCGTGGGGCATGCCGGCACCCACCGCGCCGATCACCGGGCCCAGCGGCGGCGCGGCATCGCCCGCCGACGGCAACAAGCTCACCGCGGTCCTGGGTGCGGTGCAGGCCAGGATGCAGACACCCAACTTCCGCCATGCCCTGGAGCTGCTCGGCGACAACCAGATCATGTCCTACGACCTGGTCCTGCCCAGCGGGCAGGTGCAGACCCCCAGCGGTTTCCGTATCGGAACGACGACCCTCGACCAGTTCCCCTTCAAGCGGCCGAGCGAGCGCAAGCAGATCATCGACAACATCGTCGGCTCGTGGCCGACCGGCGCGGCCTGCTACACGCTGGGCGATTTCGTCTTTGCCCACACGGGTGTGGATATCAGCACCGCCGATCCCGGCGTGTGGCTGGTGATCAGCGAGCCGATCGGCGGGTGGCCGTCGATGGGCGCCGCCACCGGCTCGGTCTGGGTGCGGATGGTCGGCAAGGCCGACGGCAGTGTCGACGTGATCCCCGTGGCGAATTTCGCCGCCAAACTCACCGAGCAGAACGCGCTGCGGAGCGCCGGCGGGTTGCCCCAGCTCCCCACCTCGACTTTCACGTCCCCTGCGCCCGGGACACCGGCCCCGACCCCCATGCAGATCGACGACGGCTTCTGATCCTGCGTGAAGATCTGTGTGATTCCGCCTGGTTCGCTAGACGTTCAGTGGCCGGATAACCGACTACGCTGGGCTATGGCCATCATCCGACCCGTCATCGGTATCGACCTCGGCGGCACCAACATGCAGATCGGCGTCGTCGCCGGTGACGACCGCGTGGTCGGGCGCGCCAAGAAGAAGACCAAGGCCGCCGAGGGCGCCAAGGCCGTCATCGACCGCATGGTCGAAGGGATCCACGACGCGTGCAAGGAAGCGGGGATCTCCCCGCGATCGCTGATGGCGATCGGCATCGGCGCCGCCGGCGCGATCGACCCGCACACCGGTACCGTCGTCGAAGCACCGAACCTCCGCTGGACCAACGTTCCCCTCGCCAAGACGCTCTCGGCCAAGCTCGGCAAGCCCGTTGTTGTTGACAATGACGTGCGTGCCGCGGCCGTCGGCGAGCACCGCCTCGGCGCCGGGCGCGGCGCCAGCGAGATGCTCGCGGTCTGGATCGGCACGGGGATCGGCGGCGGGCTGATCCTGCGCAACCACCTCTACCACGGGTTCACCAACACCGCCGGTGAGGTCGGACACATGACGCTGTTCCCCCACCTGCCGCCGGGGACCACCAGCGTCGAGAACAACTGCTCGCGCTCGGCGGTGGTCGCCCGCATCCTCGGGCTGATCAACACCAACCACAAGTCGATCGTTCTAAAGCTCGCGGGCAACGACCCGACGGCGGTCAAGGCCGGGATCGTCGCCGAGGCATACATCAAGAACGACCGCGTCACGCGGCGCGTGGTGGACGATGCGGCCCGCAACCTCGGCATCGCCGCCGCCAACATGGTCACGGCCCTGGGCCTGCAGCGCATCGTCGTCGGCGGCGGCCTGACCGAGGCGATGGGCGAGACGCTGGTGGGCATGGTTCGCGAGTCGGTCCGCAACCACGCCTACCCGACGGTCGCCAAACGCGTCGAAGTCGTAATGACCAGGCTCCAGGCCGATGCGGGGCTTCTCGGGGCCGCGGTGCTCGCCCGGGAGCACAAGCTTCGCAAGGCCTGATCGTCGGGGCGTACGCTCGTGGCGATGAACGAACTGGTCCTTGTCAAAGTCGGCGGCTCGATCCAGGATGATCCTGTGCAGATGCGCACGGTGATGCGCGATGTCTCCGCCATCGCCGCGGCCGGTGCGAAGCCGATCGTCGTTCATGGTGGCGGCAAGGCCATCACCGCGGCCCTCAAGGATGCCGGGATCGCGTCGCGATTCGTTGCCGGCCAGCGCTACACCGACGAGGCAACGCTCAAGATCGCCGAGCGCGTGCTCAACCTGACCGTCAACGCCGAACTGTGCGCAATGCTCGCAGAGGCCGGTGCCCGTGCGGCGCCGCTGCACTCGCTGGGCTCATGCGTGCTCAAAGCCCGGCGCACAACCGAGACGGGCAAGCCGGAGTTCCCGCAGACCGACCTCGGGCTGGTGGGGCGCGTCTCGAAAGTGGATGCCGGCACGATCCTGGGGATCGCCGGAGACGGGCTCATCCCCGTCATCGCACCCGTCGCGCTCGATGAAGAACACCCCCCGACCGGTCGCCTGAACGTCAACGCAGACCTCGCCGCCGGCGCGGTCGCCGCGGCCGTCAAGCCCGGCCGGTTCATCCTCGTCAGCGACACGCCGGGCATCCGCACGAGGCCGGACGATCCATCGAGCTTCGCGCCGACGCTCAGCCGCGCCGAGCTGGGCGCCCTGATCGCCTCCGGCGTCATCGACGGCGGCATGCTCCCCAAGGTGCAGGCGTGCTTCGCCGCGCTCGACGCGGGCGTCGGCCACGTCTGCATCGTCGATGGGCGTGTCGGCGGGGTGCTCGCGCTGGCCGCCGGCAGCGGCAAGCTCGTCGGCACACGGATCACCGCCTAGACGCAACAACGGCGCGCGAGCGTGGTACGCTCGGGCATGATCTTCACGCTCATCCCATCGATCGCGCTGGCGGCAATACTCGCGCACAGCCAGCCCCCCGCTGCCGCCCCGGCCTCCAAGTCGCCCGCCGAGATGGTCGAGCAGGAACGGCTGATGGCCACGATCGCGTCGCTGCCGGTCAATCGCTCCGCGGCCGGAGATGCCGCCAGCGCCGACGGCCTCATCGCAGCGCAGGCCGCGCTCGCCGCGAAGGTGAAGGACATGGGCTATGCACCCGAACTCACCGATGTGTCGTGGTCGCGGCGCTCGGACGCTCCGGAGGACAAGCGGGCATGGAAGAACATCGCCTTTGATCTTCGAGGAGAGGACCTCGCGTCGGAGATCCTGCTGATCGGCGCTCACTTCGACGCCGTCCCTGCCGCACCAGGCGCCGACGACAATGGTTCGGGCGTCGCCGCGCTGCTGGAAATCGCTCGCGTCCTCAAAGACCGCAAGCACCACCGGACCATCAAGTTCGTTCTCTTCAACCT
>JBOHNM010000060.1:0-22343 GCA_050730675.1 Phycisphaerales bacterium
GGCGTCGAAGAGCGGGCGCAGGTAGGGGTTGACCTTGGCGGCGATATCGCCGGGGAGGAACCCGAGCTTCTCGCCGGCCTCGACCGCGGGGCGGACGAGGATGACCTTTTTGGCGCGTCCACTCTTCAGGAGGTGGACCGCCGCGGCAACGGCGAGATAGGTCTTGCCGGTTCCCGCGGGACCGATGCCAAAAACCACGTCGCAATCGCGGATGGCGTCGAGGTAGACCTGCTGGTTGGCGGTCCGGGGCTTGATCAGCCGGCCGCCGGCATAGACATCAAGCTGCGCACCCCAAGCCGGGCCGTCGAGGGCGGCGCCTTCGCCGACGTACTCGGCCAGATCTTCCTTCTCGGCGGCCTCGGTCATGGCCTTGCCGAGCAGGTCATGGACCTGCTGACGGTTCAGCGAGTGGTTGCGGGCGACGGCGAGTTCGATGGCGCGGAAGACATCCCGAGCGGCGGCCACGGCGGTGCGTGGGCCGCTGACCCGGATCGAGCCATCGCGGGAGGTGACCTTCACCCCCAGCACCTCGCGGATCATCTTCAAGTTACGATCCGTCGGTCCCAGCATCGCCAGACGAGCCGGGCCTTGGGGTACAGCAATGATCAGATCCACGCGGGACAAACTCCGAGGGGCCGAATTGACCGGGCCCGGGCCGAGGTCCGCGGCGGGTTTGCCGCGAGTTTTGGCCCGGAATAATGCTAGCGGGGCAGCGGCCGGCGATGGAGAATGCACGGGGTGGGGCGAGGGCCTCAATAGGATGGATGGGACCGAGAACATGCCCGCACATGATACGAACATACGTCGATATTTGCGATATGTTTGGTATTTGGGGATTGCCGGTGGATTGCTTGTGTTCAACGCTTGCGGACCCGTTCTGCCTCCGGCGGACCCGGCGCTCGTGGCCGAGGGATCGCCCGTCCATCTTCAGTGCGTTGCGGATTGGGATGATCTGGAGGCCGCGCTGCCGGTGGGGCTGACGGATTCGGAGTGCGCGAAGATTGATGAACTGCCGGGAGAGACCGCCAACCGACGGGCGTGGAGGGTGCTGTCGATCGCGGAGGAGTACGGGACGGTGACGGCGACGCGTGTCGGGCCGGCGAAACCGGACGGGAAGGGCGCATGCACCATCCGACTGGAAGCACAGATCGGACGCAACGGCGACCCGGACCGCGAAGCGCGGCTGGTGGCGGGGATGGAGCGCCGGCTGAGGCAGCTCGCGGGCGTGGACTGGGCGCCGGGGGATGAGGAGATGGACCCGTAAGGAGGGGCTGCACAGACCGACTCAGCCGATCACGCGTGCTGCATCGTCAAGAATTGCATTCGCTTCGGTGATCGTCGGGGCCTCGGCGATGAGACGCATGATCGGTTCGGTGTTGCTGGCGCGAACGTGGAGCCACGCGCGGCGAGCAACCAGGTCCACACGTACACCGTCGGTCCGGTCCACGCGCTCGGCGGCGTAGGCGCGGGCGACTTTCTCTCCTGCAGCGGTGGCGATCTCGCGGCTGGCGAGATCGACCTTGCGTTTGACGATCGCGTAAGCGGGCGTGCCGGCGACGAGCTTGCTGATCGGCTGGCGAGTCTTGGCCATGAGGGCCAGCACCAGGGCCATGGCGCTGAGGGAGTCGCGGATGTACGTCACCTTCGGCCAGATGACCCCGCCGTTGCCCTCGCCGCCGAACGCGGCTTTGTGCTTCTTCATCAGCTCGACGACGTTGGCCTCGCCGACGGCCGAGCGGAGGACCTTGGCGCCGTAGCGTGCGGCGACATCCTCGATCATGCGGCTGGTGGAGAGGTTGACGACGATCTTGTCGCCCTTGCGGAGGCCGCCGAGTTCGCCCAAGGCCATGGCGCACAGGACGAGTGTGTATTCCTCGCCGATGTAGACACCGCGTTCGTCGATGACGGCCAGGCGGTCGGCGTCGGGATCCTGGGCGAAGCCGACATCGCCGCCGTGCTTCTTGACGGCCTTGGCGAGGGCGGTGAGGTTTTCCTTGAGAGGCTCGGGCGTGTGGGGGAAGAGGCCGCGGTCGGAAGTGCGGGCGAGGTCGCCGGTGGACTCGTAAAGCTGCTCAATAACGGCGGCAGGGCAGAGCGTGCGAACGGCCCAGTCGCTCATGTACGCGCCGGACATGCCGAGGTTGTCGATGACCGCGCCGGTGCGCAGCTTGGCGAGTTTCTTGAGCGTTGCATCGCCCACCGCACGGCGGACTATGCCGAGGTGGCCGTGCGTCAGTTCGGGCTCGACACGGGCGTGGCCGAGGGAACGCCAGCCGCCGACGGTCGGATACACGGTCTTGTGGTAGAGGGCGATGATCTCATCGGCCGTGGCCTTGTCCGGCGCCGCGGCGTCGGGCACGCCCGCCTTGAGGCCGGGGCGGCGGATGATCGGCTTGAGGCCGCACCATGGCTGCGGGTTGTGGCTGGCGGTGATCATCAGGCCGCCGTCGGCGCCGGCCTGGTCCACGATGACGCCGACGGTCGGGGTCATGGCGATATCGAGGTCGATGACGTCGCAGCCGCGGGCGAGGAGGGCCGAGCGGGCGATGCCGGCGAAGAGATCACTGCCACGCCGGCCGTCGCGCCCGAGCACGATGGTGACAGGGGCCCTGCCTTTGCGCGGGCGCGCGGCGAGCCACTGGGCGAACGCCGATGCGAAGCGGGCGGTGACGTCGGGCGTCATCGACGTGCCGATGATGCCGCGGCAACCGGACACGCTCAGCATCAGCACATCAGCGTCGGACATGTACAGGGGCTCCTTGGGGCGGGAATGTAGGTTTCAGAGGGTGCAGGTGCGCGTGTCGTACGATCCGGCATGTACCGACTCACCATCGACGACACGTTTTCCGCGGCACACGCGATCGTGATCAAGGGATGGCGCGAGCCTCTGCATGGGCATGACTGGCGCGTGCGGCTGACCCTCGAAGCCGAGCTGCTCGATGAGGACGGTCTGATGGTGGACTTCCATGCGGCGCAAGAGGACCTGAGAGCGATCATTGCGCCTTTCCGCAATACCAACCTGAACGAAACCCCACCTTTTGACAAACTGAATCCGACCGCGGAGCGCGTAGCGGCTCACATCGCGACAGTCTTTACAGAGCGCCTGCAAAGCCGCGTCCGAGAAGCCCCGAAGAATCAGGTCGCCCCTGCCGTGCGCGTACGGTCCGTCCGCGTCACAGAAGCCGTAGGCTGCGCGGCGGTGTATTTCCCACCGCAAGCCCCGCACGGGAAGCACAAGGACCGCGTCAATCCGTATCGGAGCAGTCCCCGTCGTCGATCGTGAGTGAATCTGCCGCATGAGCACCGCCGAGAGCAAACCCCGAAAGAACGGCCGCCGTAGCGGCTCGGTGCAGGCCAACGGGCATGTGGCCCACGAGGAACAGGGCGGTCCGGTGGTCAGCCTGACGCCCGTGGGTGACGGCGCGACGCGGCCGGACCTGCGGCCCGGCAGCACGTCGCTCAACCGAGACCTGTCGTGGCTGCAGTTCAACGCTCGCGTGCTCTACCAGGCGCTCGACGAGCGGCTGCCGCTATTGGAGCGCGTGCGGTTCCTGGGCATCTTCACCAGCAACCTCGACGAGTTTGTGATGAAGCGCGTGGGGTGGCTGAAGAAGGTGATCGAGAGCCGGCTGGACCCCGACGGGGATCGTGGATTCTCGCCGCAGCAATTGCTCGAAGCTGTGCGGCACACCTTCGAGCACCTGGAAGAACAGCAGGCGGACTGCTACGAGCGATCGATCCGCCCGGCGCTGGCGCGTCAGGGGATCGACCTGCTGTGGTATGCCGATTGCACCGACGACGAGAAAAAATCACTGGACCAGCTCCACCGCGACACCGTCTTTCCGGTGTTGACGCCGCTGGCGGTAGACCCGGGGCACAAGTTTCCGTTCATCAGCAACCTGTCGCAGAACCTGGCGGTGCTGATGACCGAGCCGGGCAACAGCGAGCCGGTGTTCGCTCGGGTCAAGGTGCCGCAAGGAATGCCTCAGTGGGTGCGGGTGCCGTCGGCCCCGGGCGAGAAGGTCGAGCAGGGGCGCGGGCGGTTCGTGCCGCTGTACGACCTGATCCGGCACAATCTTGAAGACCTGTTCACCGGGATGCAGATCCTGGAGGTCATGCCCTTCCGCGTGACGCGTGCGGCCGACGGTGGCGGCGACGCGGGGGACGAAGCGGATGCGGAGAACCTGCTGGATGCAGTGGAAGCGGCGCTGAAACGCCGTCGCTTTGCGCGCGTGGTGCGGCTGGAGGTGCCGCGCGAGGCCTCGGCGACGCTCATCCGCCAGCTCGCGGACATGATGCAGATCAAGCCCGAGGACACCGATGCTTCGCAGGGCTTGCTCGATTTCCGCAACCTTTTCGAGATCGCGGACCTGCCGCGCGCGGACCTGAAGTTCGCGCCATGGACGCCCGTTGTGCCGGCACGCCTGGCCGATCGCGACGAGTCGCTCTTCGATCAGATCAAGCGCGGCGACATCCTCGTCCACCACCCGTACGAGAGTTTCAACGCCTCGACCGAGCGGTTCATCGCCGAGGCCGCGGCGGATCCCAACGTCCTGGCGATCAAGCAGACGATCTACCGCACCAGCCGCGATTCTCCATTCATCGGGCACTTGGTGCGCGCGGCCGAGCAGGGCAAGCAGGTGGCGTGCCTGGTCGAGGTGCGAGCGCGGTTTGATGAGGGCCGCAACGTGCGCCTGGCGCAATTGCTCGAGAAGGCCGGCGTCCACGTAGCGTACGGCGTTGTCGGGCTCAAGACGCACTGCAAGGCGGCGCTGGTGGTGCGCAAGGAGCCCGAGGGGCTGCGCTGCTACGCGCACCTGGGAACGGGCAACTACAACCCCTCGACGGCGATGCTCTACACGGACGTAGGCCTGTTCACCTGCGATCCGCTCATCACCGAGGACGTTGTGGACCTGTTCAACCTGCTGACCGGCCGCTCGCGCAAGCGCGACTACAACCGGCTGCTGGTGGCCCCCGCGACGATGAAGCCACGGTACATGGACTTGATTGCCCGCGAGTCGGAGATCGCGCGGCTGCACGCGGAGGGGCGCTCGCCGGTGGGCGGGCGAATCATCGCGAAGATGAACGCGCTGGAAGACAGCCAGACGATGCAGGCGCTGTACAAGGCGAGCCGCGCGGGCGTGAAGATCGAGCTCTTTGTTCGTGGATTCTGCTGCCTGCGCCCCGGTGTCGAGGGGATGTCGGAGAACATCCGCGTCTCGTCGGTGGTCGGGCGGTTCCTCGAGCACTCGCGGATCTTCCACTTCGGCGCAGGCAAAGCTGACCCGCTCGACGGCGAGTGGTTCATCGGCTCGGCGGACTGGATGTACCGCAATCTGGAGCAGCGGGTGGAAGCAGCGTGCCCCGTGCTCGATCGGGGCGCGCGGGCGCGGCTGCACCGGATCCTCGAGGTCATGCGGGTCGACCGGCGCAACGCCTGGGTGCTGCAGCCCGACGGTCGCTACATCCAGGAGCCGCTGGACGACGATGTCGACAGTGAGAGCCCGGCGGCGCTGGGGACGTTCGGCACGCTCATGCGCGATGCGCTCACGACTTGAACAGGTGTTACTTGATGTAATCCGCCAGCGGGTCCGGCCCGCGCTCGTTCGCCGAGGGATCGAGCTTGGCGGCCTCGGCAAGCCAGGCCGCGTGGTTGGGGCGTGATTGGCCGGCCGCGGCGGCAATACACCCCAGCGAACGCCGCACGTTGGCGGCGGCTTTCGGCTCATCGCCCGCGGCCAAGATCGCCGCGTCCGCGAGTTCGGCAGCGGCCTTCTCGTCGCCGGATCCGAGCCGGATCCCATAGGAACGCACGGCTTCGTGGACGATCATCCACCGCTCGAAGGCGATCAGCGACTTCCACGCATCGACGGGGATGCGCGCCGGTCGGCCGCGGCCCAGCCGCTTGGTCTGCTGCTCAACCCACCCGCGTGAAACGGCCTGGCTCGGGCTCACCTCCAGGCGCTCGGTCATGAGCCGCAGCGCGGCGAAGTCCTCGGCGGGGATCATCGACGCTTCGTCGGGGTCGTTGCTCTCGATGTCCAGTCGCGTCACGACATCGTCGCCGTTGTCCAACTCGCGCACCATGCGCAGGTACTCGTAGCGATCCTGGAACTCACCCCAGGGGTACTGGGCCAGTTCGGACTCGATCAGCTTTGCCACGCGCTTCTGCGAGGACTGGGTGAGGTCGGACAGAGCCTTCATCTCCTGCAGCACGGCGGTGAGCCGGACGGCGTTGAACGCGGGCTCGTCCTCGGCGCCGCGCTCCCAGAGCCAGGTGTAGAGGCCCATCGCACGGCGCGGGTTGCCGTCGCGGGCGGCGGCCCGGGCTTCCTCCAGGCGGGCCAGCACATCGACACGGGCGGCGGGGCGTCCGGCCTTCCGGTCGGCATCGCGCGGGTCGGTCACCGGGTCGGCGAGTCCGTCGCCCTCGCGGAAGATGTCGCGGCGCGCGGGCGCTGCCGGTGGCGCGTTGTCGCGCGTGTGGAGTTCATCCCAGACCGGCATGGCGGCCTGGGCCCGCTCCAAGTTCAACTGGAACTGGTGGATCGCCATGATCGCCGTCGGCCAGTGCTGCTCGAAACTCTCCTGTGCGCCGGGCTTGTACATCTTCCGGCTATCGGGGAACGGCGAAGGCAGCATGTCCCCCGGCTGAAGCTTCGGCCAGAAGAGCTTGAACCGCTTGTCGTTGGCGAAGAAGTACGCCTGCCACTTGCGTTCCGGCAAGTCGTACCCGTAGGTGGCCTTCAGCAGCGCGGCGTCTTCGGCGCTGACATCGACCACAACCGCGTGCCATCTGGCCCAGGCGCGGAGTGTGTCGTTGTCCCACATCGGACGGCGGCCTTGTGTCGGCGGGGTGATCGAAAGTCGGGCGATCAGCACCTTGTGTTCTTGGCGGGCCTTGTCGGCCGCCTGCCTCAGGGACATCTTCACCGCGACATCGTCGGTGAAGATCCGTTCCTGGCCGCGGGCCGGCGCAACCAAGTGCGCCACGACCACCACCAGCATCATGCACGTCCATTTGGACCAGCATCCCGCCATCACATCACCTCGCGGCCAATTGTTCGCCGCGACGGGCACCGGGGTTTCCCGGGTAGCGGGTTTCCCCGGGGTGCACGCGCCCTACGGGCCGAATTCGGAAGCTCAACCACGCCAATTCGACCATCAGCCAGGCCGCAAGCAGGGGCAGCAGCCACCAGGCCTTGGGGCCCAGAGCATCGAGCATGCGCTGAATGAGGGCCGTGGCGTTGCCCTTATAGACCCCCTTGGCCAGACCGATCAGCGGGTGCGGCTTCGCGGCGGCCCGCCACGCGCCCGTCGCCAGCCACTTCCGCCCGGCCTCGCCCTTGCGCGCAGCCTTCACCAGCACGCCGTCGACCAGCGCGGGGTCGGCGGCCTTGAGGCCCAGCTTGTCCGCCTCGGTCAGAACATCGAGCGATTCCTTGCCCGCCACGTGCAAGGCCAGAGCGCCCGACTTGCCGCGCCGCTCGGCGAAGGTCGCCAGACGTGTGAGGTCCTCGGCGGTGTGGACATTCTTCATGACACGCATCGCGCCGCCCGGCGCGGTGTGCTCGGCCAGGTGCGCGATGTTGGTCATCGAGCGCTTAGCCGCCGCGGTGTCACTCGCTCGGAGCGCCTTGAGCATCCACTCGCCGAAGGACTTGGTGAGCGCGCCGGTCTTGCGTGCGGCCTTGAGGAGCGACGGCACCCAGTCGATCTCCGGCGCGAGGGTCGTGATCAGCCCCGCCGCGGAGAGGGCCGCGATGAGTGGGTCGGGTTCGCCGCCGATGATCCACTTACCCCCTTCGATCAACAGGTCGCGCACGTCACCGATCACGAACAGGTCCGCGGCGATCGCGCCGACGAGCGACTCGATCGTGTCGCCGCGCCCGCTGATCGCGCCCCATCCGACGTCCTTCACGCGCCGGACCAGCGAGCCCTGCTCTGATTCCACCTCGTCGCGCAGCTTCTTGAGCGAAGCGGCATCAACGGGCTTGCCGCCATCAACAAAATCTTCCAGCCCCGCGTCGGCGATCGCCAACGCCTCGCCGTAGCGCCCCTCCTTGCGGAGCGACTGCACCTCGCCGATGTAATCGAACCCGGGAAGCGCCGCCAGCGCCCGCCGCGCGGCTTGCGCGGAGAGGTCCGCCGCGACCACCCAGAGAAGGAAGGCGGCAACCGCGATGCGAAGAACATGCCAGCGGCATCGCCACAGGCGTCGGGCGATGCCGGGTTGAACTCGCACGGTCTCCACGCCCCTGATTTCGGCTCGAATTGCCCACAAGGACGAAAGAGCCACCGATGCTCCGCTCGCCCGTTCGACCCCCACTCCTCCTACTCCCTAGCATGGTTTCCCGCAGGAGATGACCCGATGCCCGCAACCACCGCCCCCGCGTCCGCGACCGCCAACGGCCAGTTGATCGACATCCGCAAGACCCTCGGCGAGCAGGCTGACGGGCTCCTCAAGCACGCCAGCAAAACCATCAGCAAGGACGTTCTGCACCTGCCCGGGCCGGACTTCATCGACCGCGTTGTCTCCCAGAGCGATCGCCCGGTGCCGGTGCTGCGCAATTTCCAGAACATCCTCAACCACGGCCGCCTCGGCGGCACCGGGTTTGTCAGCATCCTGCCCGTGGACCAGGGGATCGAGCATTCGGCCGGAGCGAGCTTTGCCCCGAACCCCGCCTACTTCGATCCCGAGAACATCGTCAAGCTCGCGATCGACGGCGGCTGCAACGCCGTCGCTTCGACCATCGGCGTCCTCGGCTCCGTGGCCCGCAAGTACGCCCACAAGATCCCGTTCCTGGTCAAGTTCAACCACAACGAGATGCTGACCTACCCCAACATCTTTAAGCAAAGCTACTTCGGCTCGGTGAAGCAGTGCTATGAGATGGGGGCGGCGGCTGTTGGGGCAACGATCTACTTCGGCTCCTCGGATTCACGCGAGGAGATCAAGTACGTCAGCGACATGTTCGAGCAGGCTCACGACCTGGGCATGGTCACCGTGCTGTGGTGCTACACCCGCAACAACGCCTTCAAGGTGAAGGGCGCCGACGGCAAGAGCGTGGACTACCACGCCTCGGCCGACCTCGCCTCGCAGGCCAACCACCTCGGCGCCACCATCAAGGCCGACATCATCAAGCAGAAACTCCCGACTAACAACGGTGGGTACGCCGCACTGAACACCGGCGGCTCGGCCTACGGCAAGTGGGACAAGCGCGTCTACACGCAGCTCTGCGGCTCCGACGAGTCCGGCCACGGCGGCCACCCAATCGACCTCTGCCGCTATCAGGTCGCCAACGGCTACATGGGGCGCATCCCCCTCATCAACTCCGGCGGCGAGAGCAAGGGCGCCAGCGACCTGGCCGAGGCGGTCGAGACGGCGGTCATCAACAAGCGGGCTGGCGGCATGGGGTTGATCTCCGGCCGCAAGGCTTTCCAGAAGCCGATCAAGGACGGCGTCGCCCTGCTTCACGCCGTACAGGACGTCTACTTGGACAAGTCGGTGACCATCGCCTGATCTCACGCTGCCGAGGGATGCCTTGCTATTTGTTTAGTATTAGTTTGGGTAATTCACGTTTTCTTACCAGGGATTTTGTTGGCCACCGGCCCGGATGTCTGGTAATCTAGAGATCAGATAGAGGTTTGCCGCGTCGAGAGACGCGGCAACGCAGAGGAGAGAACCATGCATCGCAGCATCGCTTTGACCATGAACGCCCTTGAGTGCATCGCCACCGTCGCGATTGTGGCCTGTTTGGCCATGGCCCGCTTCCGCGTTCCGAACTGATGATCTCAACGGACCCTGTCCGATAGATCACGTATCCAACCGCCGCCTCGCCTTCGGTCGCTTATGCGAAACCGGATGCGAGGCGACGTGCGTTTTGTCGGGCGCCTCGCGCGGATCACTCGTCGGTCGGCGGCATTGGCGGCGAAATGCTCGGGTGCGTCTGCAGATACGCCGGGCAGATCAGCGAGCCGAACCACACCCGCGGGAAGAGATCATCGAACGGCGCCTGAGCCCACGTGTCGATCGCCGTTCGGACATCGGCAGAGACATGGAACGCGGCCTTGACATGCCGGCGCTTCGAGGCGTCGTTGAATCGCTCGTACTCGTCCGGCGCCCAGAACAACTCGATCTCGTTCCACGCTGTGGTCATTCCGGCACGCTGGTTCACACCGCCGCGGCCGGTCGCGACGACGCGATTGTCCACGACCAGGTCCAGCCGGAAACCCAGGAGGCAATCCACGTCCTTCCAGTTGGGCTTCGACAGGTCACTGTCGTACACCGCCGTGATCGTCGGGCCGATCCGCGCGAGCCGAAGCGCCAGTGCCTTGCCAACGGCGTTCGAGGTTTCGAAATCAAAAACCGGGCGGACACATTCCTCGGGGGTGGTCACGATGTCGCACGGCACAACCACGACCCCCTTCCACACGACGATTCCGCCCTCGTTGGCGAGTTCAAGGTCGAGCAGCACGGGCACACCCGGGGCCTCGGCCGGGCGCGACAGGCAGAGCGTGGTCCCGTTGTACGATCCACGAACGGTGGACAGCGGATACGTGGCGCCGTTGCGCGTCGGCGTCACCATGACCGGCACGCGCGACCCGGCGGGCCACCGCGACGGCACCCGCAGCAGGTCGCCGGGATGGTCATGCACGGCCGCGAAGTGCCGATCCAGAAAGACGGTGGATTGCCAGCGCCACATTTTCCCGGCCGACAACCGCTCCCACGCGGCATCGCCCATCTGCTCCCGCCACGTGCGTGGCGGAGGGGGCGTCGGGGTCGCTGGCGGCGGCGCAGGCATGACCAAGCTCGAATTCCACGTGGCCGAACTTGACCACATTTGCACTGCCGGTGCCGGCGGAGGCAAGCTCCCTGCGTAGTCATCAGCCGGCGCGAGATAGACCAGACCGGTCGTCGGGATCAGGGAAGTCCAGCCCGCCCTGTTCAGTTCCGGAGTTTGGTAAAGCAGCCACCCTCCAAGCCCGACGACAAGCGCGATGGGCACCCAGCGCCAGCGACGTCGAGTGCGGGCAAATCGCTTGATGCGCGTGGAGGCGTACCCACATTCCGGGCAGGTGAGAAGGCGATCGGCGGGCTGATCAGCTTGATCGACGCTGGCGCCAGCGATCGACGCCACGTCATACCAGCACTTGGGGCAGCGGAGCCGGCCGCGGGCACGATCGCGGAGCATCGCCCACAGCAGCAGCCCGATCGCCAGAGCGCCAACAGCCCAACCGCCGACATGAAAGGCCCAGTCGTACAAGCCCGTGGGCACGGGATTCATGCCTACATGCTATTGCGTCGCGGGTCCTCCGCGAGGCTTGTTGCGCTGATTTGTGCCGCGCCGGCGATCACGCCGGGGCATGACTGCCGACCTGGGCGGCAGTCCCTATTGCGGCGGCTGACCGGCCTCGAACGCTTTGACGGACGGCCGGATTAGTTCACTCAACGGCATCGTGAACTCGCCCGCCCAGTACTTGCTGCCGTCAAAATCGCGGAGGGCCATCTCGCCGTCACCGCGGACGCGGACGGTGTAGCGGGGGTTGGTGGGGTCGCGCAGGAGCGCATCGAGCCTTGTTGCTGGTCCGTCGATCAAGATCGGAAGTCCGTTCACATGGCTGTCACGTCCCGGAGTCTGCCACCACAAAGCTCGTCCAACAACTTCCAGCCCATCCCGAATCTCGACGTGCGGCGCGATGACCATGCCCTGCAACTCTCGTGTGCCAATGCTCCGGGCGGCCAGGTACGCCCGTTCGCTCGTCGGCATATGACTGATGCGGAGCTGGAGGCCTTCACGAACCAGCGTGTTGATCGCGGCTCCCCGCACGGGCGTGATGGCCTGATCGACTGAGTCACAGATTTCAATTGGCAGCTTGATCGAAATCCGTCGTCGGGCGGTCGTCGGCCAGACCCAGATGGCGTAGTCCAAGCCTGCCTCTGGATCCCCCACTTTGAAGGCGGCGTCGCTCCAACTCGCTTCATATGAGTAGTCCCAGAAACCCTCCGGGTATTTCGGAAAGAAGTCCCCAGGGAAAGCTTGATCGTTAATAGCGAGCACCGCCTGCGAGATCCGGTCCTTGCTCGCAACTCCTGAGCCCCCCAATACCAGCGGCACACCTCGCGGCCACTTGCTGCGAAATCGGATCGCGTTGCGATCACTCAAGAAGAGCGCCCGCACGGCAGCATCTGAAACACCATCATCGAAGATCCGTTCTCGCATTGCACGGTCGAGTGTCGGCCACTCGCTTCGGTCGACTACACCAACCAGCCCGATCATCACCCACGTCGGCGTAACCGCCCACACCCCATCCCGCCGCACCTTTGGCGTCAGCGCCAGTCCGCCCGCGATCACCACCACCATCACACCTGCCACCACCATCCGCCACCGCCGCCGCGTCCGGTGCATCTGCCGCTCGCGCTTCACGACGCGTCCGCACTCGGGGCACGTAACCGGCGAGAACATCGGGCTTGAAGCACCCTCACCCCGGCCCCCTCCCGCAGCGAGACCGACCAAGGAACCCAGGTCATACCAGCACCTCGGGCACCTTGCCCGCCCCCTCGACCGATCCGCCAACAACCCCCGCCACAGCAGCCACAACGCCGCAACCCCCAGCAACCCGCCGGCGGCGAAGAACAACCAGTCCCAATCCAGCAGCGCGGCCATCACCAGAGGGTACCGACTGACACCGAACAGGCCGCGGAGTGCCAATCCGGCAGGCGGGCACCCGGCCTTTGCCCGGTGATCGGCCATCGGCACAGGGGCCTTGCTGCTCGCTCGTCTGGCGCGCCGATTGCCCCTCTCCACCGACGCCCGTTCCAGCCGTACGCTGACAGCGCGCCCCGGAAAGGACCTATTCCCTCCATGCGCCCCGACCGCCTCACCACCGTCGCCCAACAGGCCCTCGCCGACGCCCAGAGCGATGCCATGTCGCGCGGGAACCCCGAGGTCACCGGCCTGCACGTCCTGCACGCGCTCCTCAACGAGCGCGGCTCAACCAGCAACTCCATCCTCGCCAAGGCCGGGGCCGACGCCACCCGCGCCGCGCAGATCACCCAGAGCGAACTCGGCCGCCTGCCCAAAGTCAGCGGCAACGCCGCCCAGGCCGGACGGACCATCCTCGAACTGCTCACCAAGGCCGAGACCGAGAGCAAGAAGCTTGGCGATGCCTACGTCTCAAGCGAGCACCTGCTCCTCGCCCTCGCCGATCTGCCCGGCACCAAGGACGTGCTCGACGTCTCCGGCGCATCGCGCAAGAGCCTCGAGCAGGCGATCAAGGACATCCGCGCCGCCTCAGGAGTGACCAGCATCAATGACGCCAACGCCGAGGGCAGCTACGAGGCCCTCAAGAAGTACACCATCGACCTGACCGAGAAGGCCCAGCAGGGCAAGATCGACCCGGTCATCGGACGCGACGACGAGATCCGCCGTTGCATGCAGGTCCTCAGCCGCCGCACCAAGAACAACCCCGTGCTCATCGGTGAACCCGGGGTCGGCAAGACCGCCATCGCCGAAGGTCTCGCCCTCCGCATCGTCAAGGGCGACTGCCCCGAATCCATGCGCGACGAGCGCGTGGTCGCCCTTGATGTCGGCCAGCTCCTCGCCGGCGCCAAGTTCCGCGGCGAATTCGAAGAGCGTCTCAAGGCCGTCCTCCGCGAGGTCCAAGCCTCCAAGGGCCAGATCATCCTCTTCATCGACGAGTTGCACACCATCGTCGGCGCGGGCGCCGCCGAGGGCGCGGTTTCCGCCGGCAACCTCCTCAAGCCCGCCCTCGCCCGCGGCGAGCTCCGCTGCATCGGCGCGACCACGCTCGACGAGTACCGCAAGCACATCGAGAAAGACCCCGCCTTCGAGCGGCGCTTCCAGCCCGTTTTCGTCGATCAGCCCTCGGTCGAAGAGACCGTCGCCATCCTGCGCGGGCTCAAGCCCCGCTACGAGGCCCACCACGGCGTGAAGATCCTCGACTCGGCGATCCTCGCCGCGGCCAACCTCTCCAACCGCTACATCACCGAGCGCTTCCTCCCCGACAAGGCCATCGATCTGGTGGACGAGGCCGCCAGTCGCCTGCGCATCGAGAACGACTCGATGCCGACGGAACTCGACGAAATCCGCCGCCGGATCATGCAGCTCGAAATCGAGCGGGAGGCCGTCAAGCTCGAGGTCGGCATAGGCCCCGGGACCGACAAGTCCGGCGCCAAGGCGCAGCTCACCAAGATCGAAAAGGAACTCTCCAACCTCCAAGAGCGCAACCGCGGCCTCTCCGCCCGCTGGGACGAAGAAAAGAAGGAACTCGACGCCGTCAAGCAGGTGAAAGCCGAGATCGAGCGCAAGCGCACCGAACTCGAGCAGGCCCAGCGCCGCGGCGATCTCGAGACCGCCGCCCGCATCCAGTACGGCGATATCCGCGAGCTGGAGAAGAAGCTCGCCGCCACCGAGAAGGCGATGGAAGACCGGCGCGCCAAGGGCAACGCCATGGTCAAGGAAGAGGTGGATGCCGAGGCGATCGCCGAGGTCGTCGGCCAGTGGACCGGCATCCCCGTCGCGCGGCTCGTCGAGGGCGAGCGCGAAAAACTCGTCCGCATGGAGAACGAGCTTGGCAAGCGCGTCGTCGGTCAGTCCGACGCACTCCGCGCCGTCTCCGACGCTGTCCGCCGCTCGCGCAGCGGCTTGGGCGACCCCAACCGTCCGATCGGCTCATTCCTGTTCTTGGGTCCCACCGGCGTCGGCAAGACCGAAACGTGCCGCGCACTCGCCGAGTTCCTCTTCGACACGCCCGACGCGATGGTGCGCCTGGACATGTCCGAGTACATGGAAAAGCACGCGGTCTCGCGCCTCATCGGCGCGCCGCCGGGCTACGTCGGCTACGAAGAAGGTGGCGCACTCACCGAGGCGATCCGCCGCCGCCCCTACGCCGTGGTCCTCCTCGACGAGATCGAAAAGGCCCACCCCGACGTCTTCAACGTCCTGCTGCAGGTTCTCGACGACGGCCGCCTGACCGACGGCCAGGGCCGCACCGTGGACTTCAAGAACGCCATCATCGTGATGACGAGCAATTTCGGTTCGCAGATGATCCAGGAACTCACCGCCAGCGGCGCCGAGGACTGGGAGATCGACGCCGCCGTGCGCGACCTGCTCCGCCGCGGCCCGATGGGCGCCGCCATGGAACAGCTCGGCAAGGCCACGGGCACAAGCCCCAAGGTCGTGGATGCCATCATCAAAGCCCAGCAGGCCATGGGCAACACCACCTTCATGCGCCCCGAGCTGCTCAACCGCATCGACGAGGTCGTGGTCTTCAAGCAGCTCCGGCGCGAGGACATCGGCCAGATCGCCGAGATCCAGCTCGGCCGCCTGCGTCACCGCCTCGCCGAACGCGGCATCTCCATCGAGCTCACCGCCGAGGCCAAGGCCCAGCTCGCCACCGAAGGGTGGGACCCCGCCTTCGGCGCACGCCCCCTCAAGCGCGTCATCCAGCAGCGCATCGAGAACCCGCTGGCGACGCGGCTGCTGCAGGGGCAGTTCGTCAGCGGCGACAAGATCCTGGTCAACGCGGGGGGTGGCGGGTTTGCGTTTGAGAAGGCTTAGGGCTTGCCGTTACCTTCCAAGGCGTCCAATATTCGCGCTTGCGATTGCGTGATCTCGCTGATCTCATCGGCGATTTGGTCGGCACGATCCACGGCCGAGTAGTCGTCCCACAGCAGTCGATCATCTTGGAAGTGCCAGTGTCCAAATTCGCGCCGCAGCAGAAACGCATACTCCTCGAAACGATCGAAGAGATCCTTGTCGCTGCGAAGGAGCCGCTGGTACTTCCCCAGCCATCGGCCGCCATGTCCAGAGTAGAGATTCACCCACACATCGCAGCGCCATAACGGAACTGCGTGCCTTCGAAAACACCCCTCAACCTCGCTGCGAAATCCACGAAAATCCGATTCGAGTCGATCGCGAGCAGCCTTTACCTCTCGAACGGCCGCCAAACGGCGGTCGGCGTCTTCGACAGAACGGATGCCTCTCGCCGACAATCCTCCGGCGGCACGGATCGGACTCGTCAGGTTCGCGTACCGCTCGCTCATATTCCCAAGTTGCCCTCTCGCTTCGGTGCTCGCGGCCATGTACGCGGCGGCACCGAAGATTGGAGGTGACAGCCAATGCGCAAAGCCCGCCGCCGTCGTGGCCACCGCCAGGCTGATCACAATGCCCATGCACCCCACCAGCCGCCGCGACCGCGTGTGCTTCACACGACGAGCGAGCAGCAGCAAGAGCAAGGGCAGCATGCTTGCGGCCGACGCGCACGCGATCCGCAGCACCTTCCCCCAGAACGGAATAAACGCCTCGCTCCGAAGGTACATCATGCCCGCGTACGCCAGCAACCCGACAATGACCCCGATCATGCCCCACGCTGCATGCCGCCACGTACCACGCCGCGGGCCGACTTCGCTTCGCTCTGTCTCCGACGCGCCGGCCATCGCCCCCTCCGCCAAATACAAATAATGTGCGCTTGAATGCCCTGATCTCACGGCGTCGGCTGCGACAACTCACCCAGCAGCTTGTTCTGCTCAGCCGACAGTGTCTGGATCTTCACAACAATCTCGTTGAAAGTGGGCAGCAGTTTCGGCTCGCTGAACATCACCTTCTTGTCCTGCACCTTCCACTTGTTGAAGTTGTCGTGGAGCAACGTGAAGTACGCCCGGAATTGCTCCGCTGATTCGACATCGATCTGCCGCACCCGCACGACCTTTTCCAGACTTGCGGACTTGCTGATGCCCCGCTTGAATTCCTGGAGGTCGTCGAACCCGACCCCATGAACCTTGGCAAGCCGATCGATCTCCGCCTCGATCCCGCGTGCCCGCTCAAAGTTTGCTCGGGCAACAAGGTCATACTCCGTCACCGCCGCGATCCGCTTCTCGCAGTCGGCCGCTGTCGTGATGCTCGCCACATCCATCCCCCCGGCGGTCTGGAATTTCTGCAGCGCGTCCTGCGCCGAACGCCCTATCTGCGCCGAGTACTTGATGAAATCTGCGGTCATCTGGGCAACCACCCTGTCCCTCCCGCCCGCCGCGGCCGCAAACTCGTCCGCCGCTCGATCCATCCGATCCACGTCCACGCGAGACCCAGCAGGCCCATTGCCACGTGCCCTCACGATCTCGTCCTTCAGGTCGGTGATCGCAATCTTGGTCTTGGCATCCGAGTTCGCCTGGGAGAAGCTTGTAGAGATCATCGCGATCGCCACTAATGTGCAGGCAAAGGTCCAGACCCATGCTTTGGGAGCCTTGGCTTGAGTGCAGAGCCGAACGACGAATGCCACAATCGCCGACGCCAGGATGGCGCCGACCAATCGACCAATCAGTTCGCTCGCCGCGTAGATCGAA
Organism: Phycisphaerales bacterium; assembly: GCA_050730675.1. Taxonomy (GTDB): domain Bacteria; phylum Planctomycetota; class Phycisphaerae; order Phycisphaerales; family UBA1924; genus JBOHNM01. The sequence goes on from JBOHNM010000060.1 coordinate 17,363, forward strand.
GCGCCGCTCGACTTGACCGCGCCGATCACCACCACCACGACCAGGGCCACACATACCGCCGCCTCCGGCAATCCGAACGACTTCGATGGCTTTGGCTTGGGGTTGACAACGGGTGGGGGAGTCGGCTGGCTCATACCCGAATCCTACCGAGATCCTCGCCCCATCGTCCCACCCACTCACGTGCTTACTTCGTCAGCATCCGCTCCATCGCCCGGATCGTCGTCTCGCTCACGTGGTGCTCGATCCCCTCGGCGTCCAGCTCCGCGTGCTTGGCCGGCACGCCAAGGCTGAGCAGGAACCGCAGCACGATGTCGTGCCGACGTGCCGCATCCTCGGCCAGCTTTCGACCCTGCGGCGTCAGTTCCACCGGCTGGTGCCGCGCCGCCACCACCAGCCCGGCCTTGGCCAGCCGCGCCAGCGTGCGGCTCACCGTCACGTGGCTTACGCCCATCATCCGCGCCAGGTCCTTCACCCGCGCCTCGCCCTGCCGCTCGATAAGCTGCGATACCGCCTCGACGTAGTCCTCGGCGTTCTCGGCGCGGTGCGCCGCCCGCGTGACGCGGAAGCGTGCCGCGGGCTCGAGATTGCCGGAACCACTGGTCATGGCCCGCATCGTACCAGAGCCGTCACGCCACACCCAACGCCTTCGCCGCGACCTCCACCGTCACCCCAACGATCCGCACCGTCTTCTCGGCCCGGCTGTGCCCCGCAACCACCTCTACCGACCGCGCCGGCACGCCGACGGCCTGAGCCAGCAGCCCGCAGATCGCCTCGTTCGCCTTTCCACCTTCCGGCGGCGCGCTCACGCGCACCTTCAGTCGATCGCCCAGCACTCCGGCGACCCCGTCGCGGCTCGCCCCGGGTACGGCCTTGACCGCCATCAGCACCGCGCGCCCCGGCGCGGCCGGATCATCCCGGATCACGACCATCGCCGCCCCTCCACGGTAGCGGCATCATTCAAGTGCGCCCAGATGCGATCGGCGTCCGCAAAGTCGCGCACCACACGCCGCGCCCCCGCGTCGCGCAGCCCGGCCTCGTCCCCGCGCACCCGCACACCCACGAACCCGAGACCAAGGTCACGGCTCGTCCGCGCATCCCACGCGCCGTCGCCAACGTAGACGACGCCGCCGAACCGCTCATGAGCTTCATCAATGAGTCGCGCGTGTGACTGCGCACCATTACCCATCGCGCGGGCAATCGAGATCCGCGCAATGTCGTGCCGCGACTCCGCATCATCCGCCGTCGCAAACGGCAGCCCATCAATCCCGATCCGCGCTGCGCCGAGCTTCAACTCCGCCGATGCCTTCCACGCCCCCGTCGCCAGCGCCGCGCTCCACCCCGCCTCGCCTTCGATCCGCCGCAGCAGTTCCGCCGCCCCCGGCACGGCCATGAACCGGTCAGGGTGGCTCGCGAGCGTCTGGTTCAGAAGGCCGATGAACTCCCGGTGCATCGCGGCATGCTCCGCCGTCGTCGCGGGGCGGCCCCGTGTCCGCAGCGAGATTCCGTTGGTCAGGCCCGAGTCCGTCGCGTGCGGGTATTCCGCCCAATCCGTCGAGAACCCGTCCACCCCCAGAACCTTGCGGATCGCCCGGACGAAACAGTCATCGTCCACCCCAGTGGTCTGCGTCAGGGTCCCATCAACATCGAACACGATCAGCGGCATGGCCCATCCTTGCTCCCAGAACCCGCGAAAGGACGCTGCGTTGCGCAATCTGGGGGCGCTTTTGCGGACAGGTCTGGATTTTGACAGGGTCAAGGGTAAATTACTTCGGCCACCATCCAGTCCATGATCTCATGCCCCTATTCACCCTCCAACGCGTCGCCACACCCCATTGCTGCCACCGGTGGCTCCGTTGGTTCGCGGCCCTATTCGTCGCATGTCTGGGCGCCCACGCCCAAGCGCAGCTCCGTGAAGACCAAGTTCTGGTCGTCTACGACAGCCGCATCGTCGACAGCCTCGCCGTCGCGGAGTACTACGCCGGCTCCCCCAAGGTGCCCGGTGGCGCCGGAGCCCTTCACGGCATCCGTCCCGGCGTGCGCGTCATGGACCTCGCCGCCACGTCGCAACCGGCGATGGGCATCCCGGACATCGACTACGCCACGTTCACTTCGCGCCTGCGCGACCCCATCCGCGCCCACCTGACCGCCACCGATCCGACCGACATCGTCCGCTGCATCGTCTTGACCAAGGGCATCCCCCACCGCATCCTCGATCAAACCAGCCCGACCGTCGGTGACGAGCCGTGGAATCTGGAAGCTCCCTTCAACGCCGGAAACCTCACGTACGCCTCCGTCGATTCGGAGCTGGTGCTGCTCTGGCAGACATTGAACGATGGAGCAAACGGCCAATCGCAGGGCTCGCGTGCCGCGGGCATCATCATCAACCCATACTGGCGAGCCAGTCAGCCGATCTCCAAGCTCGACCGCCCGAACCTCCACACGCAGAAATCGCTCCAGCCCCTCTACAGCCCGCCGGCGGGGATCCTCTGGAGAACGCTGCCGACCGGTCCGGCGTTGACCGCGGGCGACATGTACCTGGTCTGCCGCCTGGATGCCGACACCGTCGCCGGCGTGCGCACCATCATCGATCGCGCCCAGACGCGCTACGTGGACATGAACACGGGAGCGATCATCCTTGACGAGACCGCCTCCAATGGCGTTGCCGACACCACGCCCGTGAATTCACCCGAGTTCGACAACCAGGATTTCGGCGACACCGTGGGTGACAGCTACCTCTGGGGCGGGGATGACTACGAGCAGACGCGCAACCTCGCCACCACCGACGGACGCTGGACCCCGGGAAAAATCTACTACGACGGGCTCAGCGGCGCGGCCAACTACATCCTCGGCCCGCGACTCAGCTACACCGAAGGAATCTTCGTCTCCGACCCCGTCGTGCTGCTCACCAGCGAGGCCAACAACGCCAACGTCCACGGCACGGTGCCCGGCGGCGGCAGCGCCGGTCCACAACTGGTCAACACGCTCTTCTGGGCCCCCATGGGTGTGTGCAACACACTCGAGTCGTACAACGCCCGCGCACTGGGCGGGCTGGACCGCCGGTTCAACCAGACCAAAATCGGCGAGGCCCTCGCGTCGGGCGTGACCTTCTTCATCGGCGACGTCTGGGAGCCCTACTCGTCAACCATCCCCGACAGCCTCCAGTTGCTGAGTCACTTTTTCCTCGGCGACATGTGCTGGGCCGAGGCCGCGTACACCGCACTGCCGGCAATCTCGTGGCAGGCCGTCGTTGTCGGCGACCCCCTCGCCCGCGTGCAGCGCTCCAGCGAGGACATCGACGCCGACCAGCGAGTCACCATCGACGACGCCTACCGCTGGGAGGTCGTCCGCACCGACATCAACCGCAGCGGCAGCGGCAACAACACCGACCGCCAGATCATCGAACGCTCGCTCCGCGCCGGCGAGTTCCAGGACCTGCGCGGCACCCAGCGTCCGTGAATCTCACACCGGCCGGCCGTCGCGCTCGGGCTTGAGTTCCTGCACCACGCGGTCCACGTACGTCTCGTAGTTGGGGATCATCCGCGGGTACGCCGCGTGCATCAGCGGCGACGAGATCATGAAGTCCGCGCTGGACTTGTTGCACGCCACCGGCACGTTCCACACCATCGCGATCCGCAGCAGCGCCTTCACATCCGGGTCGTGCGGCGCGGCCGAGAGCGGATCCCAGAAAAAAACCAGCAGATCGATGTCCCCCTCGGCGATTTTGGCGCCGATCTGCTGATCGCCCCCGAGCGGGCCCGACTTGAGCTTGGTCACTGGCACATCCAGCTCGGCCTCGAGGAGCTTGCCCGTCGTGCCCGTCGCCAGCAGTCGATGACGCGCGAGCAGGGCCTTGTTCCAGCGCGCCCACTCGAGCAGTTCGACTTTCTTGGAATCGTGCGCCACCAGCGCGATGCGCTTGGCCGTACTCATTTCACGCGAGATGTGCATGGATCACCCGCCGTCCTTCCGTAGACACGGCAATCCTAGGTGTGCCCGCGCGTTCGCCCCTTCACTCACCAGCCGTCGACCGAACGGACTCGTCGGGAGCCGTCCGTCGAGACTCGAACCATTCCGCCAGCGCCGGGCCGTCGATGAACCCAACCTTGCGCCCGACCTCCTTGCCGTCGCGCACCAGCACCACCGTCGGCACTTCGCGCACGCCGAAGGCCTCAGCCACAGCGCGTTCTTTCTCGTTGGGGCTGCCGCTGTTCACTCGCACGGCGACGGCATGGTCGGCCACCCAGCGCTCAACCTGCTTGTCGCGCCAGGTCTCCTTGTCCATCCGCTCGCACGGCGGACACCAAGTCCCGAAAAAGTCGATCACAAGCAGCTTTCCGCTTTTCTGCGCCGTCGTGGAAGCCTCGATAAGCGGCGACTTGGTAAAGAGCGTCGGCTGCGGGAACTTGTTCTTCAGCGCCAGCACCACGACCATCGCGATGAACGCCAGGGCCGCGAACTTCCACGCGCCGCGCGGCTTGACGCGAGCCTCGCCGGTCGCGGGGTCCACGCTCGTCGCCGACGGGCGCTGGCCGGGCAGCGCTTCGAGGTCGTCGTCGAGTGTGGATTTGCGGCGCATCATGGGTCGGTCTTCTTGGCCCTGAGCAACTCGCCGGCATGGGTTCGCAGCGCGTCGGTGCTCGCCTGATTATCGGTTGCCCCGTCGAGCCACGTCAGGTGTTGGGGGCGGGCCTGGCGAGAAGCCAGCGCCGCGGCCACCAGTGAACGTCGGTTCAGCGCCGAGTTCTCGGACTTGAGCAGCACGTCGGCGACGGCCATGGCCGCCTCATCGCGCCCGGCCAGCAGGAGGGCCGCGTGCAGACGCGCACATTCGACCCGCAGCATCCATGCGCGGAAGGCCTTGAGTGCGGCCCATTGGTCGGGCTTCATCCGCGGGTCGGGGGGGCCCGTGAGCTTGGCCGCGAGGCTGCGGGGCCACTGCGCCGGCTCGGCGATCCCCGCGCCGGGCTCGCCGAGATGGATG
>JBOHNM010000061.1:0-22331 GCA_050730675.1 Phycisphaerales bacterium
ATCGTGACGATGTGGACGGGCTTGCGCTCGTTCACGTAGTCGAGCATGGCGGCGATCGTCGTGGTCTTGCCCGAGCCGGTGACGCCCGACAGGAGCACGATGCCCTGCGGCTGAAGGGCGATCTGGGTCATGATTTCCGGCAGGTACAGCTCGTCGAAGCGGCGGATGGTGCTGGTGATGAGGCGGCAGGCGCACGAGAGCTTGCCCTTGGCCTGGAAGAGATTGACACGGAAACGGGTCTTTTCGTCGTAGTCGTAGGCGAAGTCGGCCGAGCCGAACTTGTGCAGGTCCGCCATCAGCTCCTCGGAGAGGATGTGCTTGGCGATCTTCAGGAACTCTTCCTGGGTGAGTGGCGGGGTGTCCAGCGGCTTGAGGGCGCCGCGGATACGGACCGCCGGGGACTTGCCCGCCTTCATGATCAAGTCCGAGGCGTTGAGCTTGATACAGGCCTTGAGGAAGTCGCCGAAACGCGTCGCGTGCGGGTCGTGCGCGGTGTCGGGGTCCATCGTCACGTGCGAGGCCGACGGCTCGGTGTGGGTCGCGGCGCGCTTCACTTCGATCGGGTCGTGCGGTGTGCTCATGTTCGGCTCATCTGGACCATTACCCGGCCGATGCAAACGCGTGCGGCCGTCCCGGGACAAGGGTGCGATGGTAGAAGGATGACGCGCGTCCCGTCCGGGTGCCACGTCTTTTCGAGCCCCGGGCACCGACGGGTGCGGGAATCTCCATGGGTGCCGCAGCCGGCTTGTGTCCAGGTCGTCGCCAAGGTCGGGGAACCGTGCCCCTCTCTCCGACAGCAGGGCGGCTTTGAGCGAGTGCTCGACAGAGAACCCGTGCGGACCTGATATCCGCCGGGCTGAACGGCCGCCGACTTGGTTAACCTGAGCAGAAACCGGATGGGCCTGCGGGCCCGGCAGGATGTTCGGGGGAATGGGAAAGAGAGTTCCGCGCGATTCGGAGGTTGAGCGGTTACATGTTCAGGTGATGCACCGAGGCGCGGAGCGAGCGCGAGGAAATGAAAAGGGCCCGGCCTTGCGGCCGGGCCCTTGCGAAAATGCGTGTTCTACTCATTCAGCGGAGAGCCAGGAGCTGCTCGAGCGTCGGCTGATTCCCCTCGGCATCGGCGCCGGCGGCCGCCGCGAGGGCGTCCTTGAGTGCCTTGTTGCCGAGGAAGTTGGCCTCCAGCTCAATGCGGATCTTCTCCATGGCCTTGTTCTGAATCTGGCGGACGCGTTCCTTGGTGACGCCGATGATCTGTCCGACCTGCTCGAGGGTCATGGGCTTGTCATCGGCACCACTCTCGAGGCCGAAGCGGTGCTCGATCACCGTGCGCTCTACGTCAGTCAGAGCGGCGCGGTTGTCCATGACGATGCGCTTCACTTCCTCGGCGGCGTCCTTCTCGAAGGTCGAACGCTTGGTCTCGAGATAGTTGGAACGCTCGAGCTTGGGGTCGAAGTCCGTCGGGAACCGCTGGCGGTACTTGCTCAGCTTCATGCCCTGACGCGAGAAAGCCTTGAGGATCGCGCGGCAGGCGTAGGTGCTGAACTTGTATCCGCGGCCCGCGTCGAACTTATCGACGGCACGCAGGAGAGCCATGTTGCCCTCGCTGACGAGATCGGCGAAGTCCACCTCGCTCATGCGGGTGCGCTTGGCCATCGCCAGGACGAGGGCGAGATTGGTATTGGCGATCTGCTGGCGGATGAGGTCGCCGCGGCGGTACCAGCGGAGGATCTCCTCGGCCTGCTCGCCGGTGGGCTTGCGGGCCGGGGTGTTCCAGATGGCCTGCTGGTGCTTCCAGATGCGGTAGCGCGAGTAGTTGAACTGGTGGAAGAGGACCTTCTCCTGCGCGCCGGTGAGGATGACCTGCTGGGCGTGCTTGATGGAGCGCGTACGACCGGAGAGATCGTCCATCACCGGGTGGTACCAACTGGTATCCGGCTTGGGGATCTCCGGCGCATCGTCGTAGATCTTCTTCTCCGCGTCCGACTCGTAGAACGCGGGGCTGTCGATGAAGTCCTGCTCCTCGGACATGATGAGGGCCAGGAGCTTCTCGTCGTCCTTGCTCAGCGCGCGCTTGACCTTCTTGCCTGGGGCCTTGCCGACAAGCGGCTTGACCTCGGTCAGGTCGACGCGGTTGCGCCGACGGTGCTGCTCGAGCGGACTCGGGCTGCTGCTGATCGGCATGAGATTCGTGCGTTCCATGGGTCGTGCGGTCCTTGGCGTCCGTCGAGGCCGGTCGCCGTCAAATTGAGTGTCGTCGGAGATCGTCCGGGCGAACTCAGGGGTTGGTCTTGACTTCCATACGTCTGGCGAAAATGTGAAGATCGGGAAAAGCGAATGGGGTGTAATGCGAATTTGGGGGATGGAGTAAGGGTTTATTGAAGCAGATCGGTAGAATCCCGCAAGTCCCGAATCCTTCGGACACTTACGAAAAATGAAACTTCAGAGAGTACAACCGCTCGGCGCGTCGGGGTCAACTCGGACTTTGTCTACCCAACTCATCCACAGAGGGGGGAGGCGAGACTTCCTATCTCGATTCCTTGATTGTACGTGAAAATCGACGTTTCGTTTCAGATTCCAGCACAATTGGGCGTTTCTTGGGCAACCTTGCCCAGTAAAAGAGAGGTAATCATAGCATTTTGTTCGGCATATGGCAGGTAATCATGTAAGCGTTTGCAGTATGTGAAGGTCCAGTTAGGAAGAACCGCGGGAGACTCAGACTGTCCACCCCTAAGGTACCGCCGAATCGCCATCCCACCAGCGATACGAATGACGGACTTTTCACAATCGGTTGTTCCCCGGTCCGTGAGTGCGGGAGGTAAGGATTCCTAAGTTCCCAGTCGGACCGCATCGGCCGAGGACAGCATTCCAATCATTTGAGGAGACCACCATGGCGTACACCCTGCCCGCTTTGCCTTACGCGTTCGATGCTCTTGAGCCCCATGTCGATGCCAAGACGATGGAGATCCACAGCCAGAAGCACCACGCCGCTTACGTGACCAACGCCAACAAGGCGCTGGAGGGGACCAAGTGGGCTGACCTGCCTGCGGAGAAGGTCATCACGATGCTCGCCGACCTGTCCGAAGACAAGCGGGCCGTCGTGCGCAACAACGCCGGCGGCCACGTGAACCACTCGTTGTTCTGGAAGGTCATGGCGCCGGCCGGCAAGGGCGGCGGCGGGGCGCCCAGCGGCGAGCTGGTCGACGCGATCAACGCGTCGTTCGGGAGCGTGGACAAGTTCAAGGCGGAGTTCGCCGATGCCGCGACCAAGCGTTTCGGCTCCGGATGGGCGTGGCTGTGCTGGGTGGCGAGCGAGAAGAAGCTCAAGGTCTGCTCGACGGCGAACCAGGACAACCCGTTGATGGGTCAGGCGGTCGCGGGCTGCGGCGGCACACCGATCCTCGGGCTGGATGTGTGGGAGCACGCGTACTACCTGCACTACCAGAACCGGCGCCCGGACTACATCGGCGCGTGGTGGAACGTGGTGAACTGGGGTGAGGTGGCTAAGAACCTCGCCGCGGCCAAGCACTGAGCGATTGAACGTAACACTGAAACGCCCTCGACAACGGGGGCGTTTTTCGTTGGGCAGGGAGAGGGTGCGGTCAGCGCATCGCTCTATGATCGGCGTCGCTTGCCAAAGGTGGTATGTGTGGAGACCCGACCGATGAACCGGATGTTGCTGACGGCGTGGCTGCTGGCCCCGATCGTGATCGTGGGAGGGATGTACCTGATGATCCCCAAGAAAGCACAGAAGCTGGGAGCCGGCGCTGCGACTGCCGCGCAGCCGGCGGCAAAGCCGTCCGACGCGAAGGCGGCCGAGACGAAGCCCGCCGGCGCGAAGACGACTGCCCCCAAGCCCGGGGGGGTGGCGGCCGCGGACGACACGACGATCCAGCCGGAGTTTTTGCCGCAGGGCGTGATCCTGGTGGTCCAGGACACCACGGGGCTGGCGTCCAATGACTCACCCATTTATGTGGCAGGGAGTTTCAACGGGTGGAATCCCGGCGACGACAAGTGGAAGCTGACGCGCCGCAGCGACCTGAAGTGGCAGGTGGTGATCCCGCAGGTGAAGAACAACGCCAAGATCGAGTTCAAGTTCACGCGCGGCTCGTGGGATATGGAGCAGTTGAACGAGGACCTGACGGTGCCCGGCAACAACATGCTGCCGCCGGTGAGCAAGGCGGAATACCCGGCGGGGGGCAAGCAGCCGGTATTTGACTACAAGGTGGTGAAGTGGGGGGACCAGCGGCCAGACGCCGCGGTGCGCCCGGACCTGAACCCGTACTACACCATGCAGGTGACGGGCACGGTCAAGCGGCTTGAGGTCGGCGGCGGGGGCGTGCCGTTCAAGCGTGACCTGCTTGTGTGGCTGCCGCCGGGGTATGAGAAGCCGGAGAACACGGCACGGAAGTATCCGGTGCTGTACATGATGGACGGGCAGAACATCTTCATGAAGATGCCCGGCACGCCCGCGGAATGGAGCGTGGACGAGACGGCGACGAAGCTGATCGACGAGGGGAAGGTCGAGCCGCTCATCATCGTGGGGGTGCCGCATGCGGAAAAGGGTCGGATGAGCGAGTACACATTCATGCCGCTGCTCGACGGCGTCGAGCCGCGGGGCGAGGCGTTCATCCGGTGGATGATGGCGAGCGTGATGCCGCGGGTGGAGCGGGCCTTCCGGGTCAAGACGGGGCCGGAGTACACGGGGATCGGCGGGGCGTCGCTGGGCGGGCTGATCAGCCTGTACGCCGGGTGCACGCGGTCCGACGTGTTCGGGCTGGTGCTGGCAGAGAGCACACCATTGGTGATGAAGGACAAGGCCGCGATGCGGTGGTTCGCGGAGCAGAAGAAGTGGCCGCGGAAGGTGGTCTTCGGGATGGGCGGGCGCGAGGCGGGGACCAAGCCGGAGTCGGAGAAGCTCAACAAGCAGTACGCGGACTCGGCGACGGAGTTCTACGGGTTCGCCAAGGACAAGGTGGGCGGGAACCTGATGCTGAACGTGGACCCGGAGGCGGTCCACAATGAGGAGGCGTGGGCGAAGCGGTTCGGACCGGAGCTGGAGTATCTGTATCCCGCGAAGAAATGAAACGCCGTTTCACCACAGAGTACACAGAGTGACACAGAGTTAAGACCGATACAGGACAGGCGAAGGCAGGCGTTTACTTCAGCGACGCCATATCAATCACAAACCGGTACTTCACATCGCTCTTGAGCATGCGCTCGTAGGCCTCGTTGATCTTCTGGATCGGGATGATCTCGATATCGCTGACGATGTTGTGCATGGCGCAGAAGTCGAGCATTTCCTGGGTTTCGGGGATGCCGCCGATGGCCGAGCCGGCGATGCTTGCACGCTTCATGAGCAGGGGCCAGACGGCGGGGGAGGGGTGCGGGTGCTCGGGGGCGCCCACGAGGCACATGGTGCCGTCGGTTCGGAGAAGGTTGGTGAAGGCGTCGAGGTTGTGGCTGACGCCGACGGTGTTGAGGATGAAGTCGAACGAGCCGGCCTGCTTGGCCATCTGGGCGTCGTCCTTGGAGACGACGACCTCATCGGCCCCGAGTTTTTTACCGTCCTCGATCTTGTTTGCCGAGGTCGTGAACAGGACGGTGTGCGCGCCGAACGCGTGGGCGAACTTGACGCCCATGTGGCCGAGGCCGCCCAAGCCCACGACGCCGACCTTCTTGCTCTTGGCCGCGCCCCAGTGGCGCAGCGGCGAGTACGTCGTGATGCCGGCACACAAAAGCGGTGCGGTTGCCGCGAGGTCGAGCTTCGGCGGTACGCGGAGCACGAACCGCTCGTGGACGGTGATGTTCTTGGAGTACCCGCCGTAGGTCATCTTGCCCGGGGCGTGGGCGTCGGGGCTGTTGTATGTGAGAACCATGCCCTTCTCGCAATACTGCTCCAGGCCCTTGTTGCAGTTGCCGCAGGACTTGCACGAATCGACCATGCAGCCGACGGCGGCGAGGTCGCCGGCCTTGAAGCCCTTGACCTCCGAGCCGACCCTGGTGACACGGCCGACGATCTCGTGCCCGGGGATGAGCGGGAAGACCATGCCGGGCCACTGCCCGCGCGAGGCGTGCAGATCGGAGTGACAGACGCCGCAGAAGAGGATCTCCATCTGCACGTCCTTGGGCAGCGGATCGCGGCGATCGATGGTGAACGGTGCGAGGGGGGTGGTGGCGGTCTGTGCGGCGAAGGCGGGGGTCTTGACGGGCATGGGTGGCTCCTCGGGTGATCGTGGGGAGGGTAGAGGGAAGGCAATCGGTGCGGAGGCACACCCTGTGGTAACCCTTGATTGAATCGCAATCGTGCTCCTGCTGATTCACCGCGGCGCGACGGGAGGGAGGTTGAGCGACTTGAGGTCGAAGATGAGCAGGTGGGGAACAAATTGCATCGTTGATGCCGCCGGCGGTCCACCGGGAACTGAGGAGGGCGAGGTGGTGCGCGGGGCGCAATCTGTAACGGCGATGGCGACCCAACGGCCGTCCGAGGAGGTGACGACGTGGTCGTCGGGGAGTGTCTGCTTGCTGAGGTTGTACTGGAGACGTGCGATCCAGTTTTTTTTCGCGGTGTCGCGGACGTAGACCGCGTCGCTGGAAGTTGCCACGAACAAGCGACCGGTGGCAGTGTTGAAGGCGAGGCCTGCCGGGCCATCTTGTAGGGTGCCCATGAAACCGGGTGACTTCATCCCACCCTCACGACGATCGCCGTTCAGTGACCACAACGCAATGTCATCTCCATCTCCCCAAACGCGGATGAAGAATGTTCCCTCGCCGCGTGGTACAGGAAGAACCTCTGTCCAAAAGTTGTCGGTAATCTCTCGCACAAGCGAACCGTCGGCAAGGTTTATCACACGAAGAGTGCTTGGCGATCCATAGTCAGTTTTCGGTCCGCGGGGTGGTACTTCGACTGCTTGGAGCGGCGTCGTTCCGGGAATCGCAACGAGCACGCTTGATTGCCGCTTGATCAACCTCATTGAGGGGTCGCCAACCGGTGCATGGAGTTGACTGATTCGTGTGAGTTTTCCGGTGGGAATAGACCAGCGATCGAGGGCGGCGTCCTCCGGGCGTGCGCTTCCCTGCTGGACGTATACGTTCTCTGCATCTGCCCATCCCACGACGTCGCGCCAACTGGTCGGGGGCGGGACGGACGGGGCGGTTGGGTTGTCGAGTGCGGTCAGTGAGGTACCGGCGCGTCCGGTTGTGAGATCGATCGCCTCCATCCTTCCGCCATTGCTCTGAAGTATGCCGATTCGTCGGTCGAGGCTGAATGAACGGTGCAGGCGGCCGGAACTTGATCGACGAAGGGTCGCGACTATCCTGCCTGAATCGGGATCGACCAGTGTGATGACCATCCACGGTCGATCGTGGAGCTGGATCCAGCGGATCTGATGCTGCCTCGCGTAGTCGGTGACCGCGGGCGAAACAATGTGGAGCCATTCCGCGGCCGCGTTTACACGGCCGACACGCGAGGCGTGCAGCGCGCCGTAGCCGAGCCCAAACAGCAGCAAGAATGTGAGTGGCCAGGACATTCGACGCAGAGTGGAACGACCGATGGTGGGGTGGCGGCGGACCGGATCGGTGCCGCACTCCGGGCAGCATGTGCGTGTGGGGACACCATCCAGCACATAACAGCACTTGCGGCAATGGGGCGAACCGACGACTTGTGGGCGGTGCTTGATACGGATGAACAGCACGACAATGGCGAGGGTCGTGATGAGGAGCATTGTCGCAAGAACTTCCGGCCAGTGGTAGACGGCGATACTCCACAGCTCCGGGTAGTTTTCCTGAGCCTCGACCACGAGGAGATCGTCCGAGTTGAAGCCGATTGGCTTGGCTCCGCTGATCGCGGCGGGCGAACCAACGAAGTCGTGGAGGGGAGTGATGTCGATGGGCGACCATTTGGACATGGGGTGAGTCTAACCCCATACCCAAACGTCTGTGTCGAAATACCAACACAGGGAGCGTCGCCCTCATCCCAGCCCTCTCCCGGTAGGAACCGGGAGAGGGAGCAGAGACCGAGCGGGTTACGTCGTCACGAGCTGTGCGGGCGTCTGCGTCTCGGCCCCTGTGTCCCAGGTGATGAGCCCGGGGACGAACGGCGTCACGAGGCGGTCGTCGGAGGGCAGGACGCGGACGGAGAAGCCGTGCTGGCCGGAGTGCGCCGGCGCGAAGACGCCGGTGTAGCGGTGCACGCCCTCGCCGAGGGGCTCGGCGTGCTGCATGGCGATCGGCGTCGCGTCGGTCAGCTCGCCGAGGCTGGTGAGGCGGCCGTGGTAGAGCTGCACGAGGACTTCCGACGGGTCGAGGCGGCCGAGGGCGACCTTGGCAGTGACCTTGACCAAGCCGCGGACGGCGACCGAGCCGGAGGAGACCTGTGCCACGCTCTCGTGGACGCGGACCTCGTGCCAGCAGGAGCGGTAGCGGTCGAGATGGTCGGCCAGCTCGCGGGCCTGGCGGAAATCGTCGTTGGTGAGGCGCAGGGCCGCGTTGTGTGCGGGGATGTAGTACTTGCGCGTGTAGTCCACCACCATGCGGTGGGTGTTGAAGCGCGGGGCCATCTCGCGGATGCAGGTCTTCATGCGCTGCACCCAGCGGCGCGGCAGACCGGCGCCGTCGCGGTCGTAGAACTCGGGGAGGATCTGGCTCTCGAGGGCCTGGTAGAGCGAGCGGGACTCGATGTCGTCCTGCTCGTCGCGGCTGGCTTCCTCGTACATCTCGCCGCGGCCGATGGCGAAGCCGACCTCAGGGTGGAAGCCCTCGTCCCACCAGCCGTCGAGGATGGACGTGTGGATGCAGCCGTTCATGGCGGCCTTCATGCCGCTGGTGCCGGAGGCCTCGAGACCGCGGACGGGGGTGTTGAGCCAGATGTCGCAGCCCTGGACCATGCGGCGAGCGACGTGGAGGTCGTAGTCCTCGAGGAAGACGACGCGGTGGCCGCAGCCCGAGGTGCGGCAGAAGCTGACGATGTCGCGGATGAGCTGCTTGCCGCCGCCGTCGGCGGGGTGGCTCTTGCCGGCGAGGAGGAGCTGGATGGGGCGGTCGGTGGAGAGGAGAAGGCGCTTGAGGCGCTCGAGATCGCGGAACAAGAGTGTGCCGCGTTTGTAAGTGGCGAAGCGGCGAGCAAAGCCGATGGTGAAGGTGTCCATATCGAGGGCGCTGGAGGCGCGCTCGATCTCGAGAGCGCCGGCGCCCCGGCTGGCGAGCTGGCGGCGGATCTTGCTGCGGCACCAGGCGATGAGCTTCTCGCGCCGGCGGCAGTGGGTTGCCCAGAGTTCCTCGTCGGGGATCTCGCTCACGGCGGCCCAGGAGCGGGGGTTCTGCGGTTCGGCGGCCCAGGCCTCGCCGAGGTAGCGGTCGTAGAGGCGGACGAAGTCCTTGCTCAGCCAGGTGCGCGGATGGACACCGTTGGTGACGTGGCCGATGGGGACTTCGTTCTGCGGGGTGGCGGGCCACATGTGCTTCCACATGCCGCGGCTGACCTCGCCGTGCAGGCGCGAGACGCCGTTGCAGAAGCGCGAGGTGCGGATGGCCAGCACGGCCATCGAGAAGAACTCCTTGCGGTCGGCGGTATTCTCGCGGCCGAGGGCGAGCATGCCCTCGATATCCAGGCCGAGGGAGCCGAGCATGCCGGCGAGGTAGGTCTCGACCAGGCGGGGCGGGAAGCGGTCGATGCCCGCGGGCACGGGTGTGTGTGTGGTGAAGACGTGGCAGGAGGCGACGGCCTCGCGGGCCTGGTCGAAGGAGAGGTGGGGGTTGCGCCGGCGGACATCGGCGATGCGCTCGAGGGCGATGAAGGCGGCGTGTCCTTCGTTGATGTGGCAGACGGTGGGGGACTCGCCGACGGCGGCCAGGGCGCGGACACCCGCGATGCCCAGGACGATCTCCTGCTTGATGCGCATCTCGATGTCGCCGCCGTAGAGGTTGGCGGTGATGTCGCGGTCCTCGCGGCTGTTCTCCGGGAGGTTGGTGTCGAGGAGGTAGAGGGGGATCTTGCCGACATCGCAGCGCCAGATGCCGACGGCGACCGAGCGGCCGGGGAGTTCGACGTGGACCTTGAGCGGTTGGCGCGTGGCGGGGTCGGTGACGCGGTGGATCGGCTGGTTGGGGGCGTCGAGCTCGGGGTAAGTTTCCTGCTGCCAGCCATCGGGGTTGAGGTATTGGTGGAAGTAGCCGCGGCGGTAGAGGAGGCCGACGGCGATGAGCGGCAGGCCGAGTTCGGAGGCGCTCTTGAGGTGGTCGCCGGAGAGGCCGCCGAGACCGCCGGAGTAGATCTGGAAACACTCGGTGAGGCCGAACTCAGCACAGAAGTAGGCGACTTTGAACGGGCGGCTGGAGGCAAGAACCTCGCCGGCGGCCTTCTGATCGAACCAGGCGTGCTCCTGCAGGTGCTCGGTGAGCTTGGCGTGGACCATGCCGAGCTGGTGGACATAGGAGCGGTCGGTGGCGGCGCGGTCGAGCTTTTCCTGGGAGATCTGGCCGAGCATGGCGACGGGGTTGTGGCTGGTTTTCTCCCACAAGTCGCGGTCGAGCTTGGCGAACAGGGCGATGGCTTCGTAGCTCCAGCACCACCAGAGGTTGTGCGCAATGTCCATGAGCGGGCGCAGCGGCTCGGGGAGCGACGGCACGACGCGGAATGACTGGATGCGGGCTTGGTTGGGGCTGAGCATGGGGTCCTTCACGAATGGGGCCCGGATATCGGACTCAGGACGGTAGCGACTGCGCACGGCCGAGCCGGCCGGCGCGTGACGAGTGGATCGACCGGCGCGGGCGGGGTGCTTTGGGTGCGGTGGGGTGAGCGGTGATAAGAAGGCGAGAAATGCCCGAGCGACGCGCGATGGAACCGGTCTGTTTGGGCGCTGCACGGGGCGATGCGGATGATCAGTCGAGTTCTTCGGGCTCTTCGGGTTCGTCTCCGGGGTGCGTGACGGGCGCGCCGAAGATCGCCGAGCCGATGCGGACGAGGTTGGCGCCCTCGCTGATGGCAACTTCGTAGTCGTTGGACATGCCCATCGAGAGGATGTTGAAGTGACCTTCACCGATGCCGGCCTTATGAATCTCGTCGAAGAGTTCGCGGGTGCGGGCGAAGGTTTCCCGCGCGTCCTCGGGGTCTTCGGCGGGGGCGGCCATGGTCATGAGGCCGCGGACGCGGACGTTAACCATCGTGTCAATCTGCTCGGCTAAGTGCGGTGCGGCGGCGATGGCGCAGCCGAACTTGCTGCGCTCACCAGAGGCGTTGACTTGGACGAGGACGTCAATGGTGTGGTCAAGCTTCGTTGCGGCGGCCTGGATTTCCTCGGCGAGACGGAGCGAGTCAACGGAGTGGACGAGGCGGACGACTTCGAGGGCCTTGCGGACCTTGTTGCGCTGCAGGTGGCCGATCGCGTGCCAGCGCGGTGGCTCCGGGGGCGGGGTGGTCCGGCCGGGGCCGGTCTGGCGGGTGCGCCACTCGTCGAACATGGCGGCGCGCTGGAGGAGCTGCTGGACCTGGTTCTCGCCGAAGTCACGGTGGCCCATTTGGTAGAGCTCGCGGACCTGGTCGATGCCGGCGTATTTGGTTACGGCAACGAGCATGACGCTCGAGGCGTTGCGGTTGGTCCGGTCCGCCGCCTTGGCGATGCGGGCCTTGACGTCGGTGTAGCGTTCGCGGAGTGTGTCGAGGGTGGTCACGTGGCCTCCTGCCGTGTGCGCGGGCTCAAGGATAGCGGAGATCGGGCAGGTGTTGCGCGGCTACCGTGTTGTGCTGAATTCAGGAGTGGATCATGGACCTTAAGCCGCGTGACACGTTCATCCAGTCGGGCGAAACCGCCCCGGATTTTGTTCTCAAGGACCAGTGCAAGGCGGAGTGGCGCTTGTCGGATGCGCTCAAGAAGGGGGATGTCGTCCTTTGTTTCTACCCCTTTGACTTCTCGCCGGTGTGCAGCACCGAGATGAAGTGCGCCAACGACGAACTGAGCAAGTGGGCGGCCAAGGGGGCGCAGGTGGTCGGCATCTCGTGCGACTCGTTCTTCGTCCATGAGGCCTGGGCGAGGAGCTTGGGCCTGAAGCAGACGCTGCTGGCGGACCTGAAGCGCGAGGTGTGCAAAGCGTACGGGTTGTACTGGGCGGACCTGAACGTTTCGCAGCGCGGGACGGTGGTCATCGGGCGCAACGGCAAGGTGAAATGGAGCCAGCGCCGCGAGGCCAAGGACGCCATGAAGATCGAGGAAGTGCTGGCGCAGGTTGGGTGAAACGGCGGTCGAATCTCCGGGGCAGGGGCCTACGCTCGCGCCATGGCGAAGCCGCGAAACACGCCGCTGGTGTTGATTGTCCGGGACGGCTGGGGTGAGAACCCACACCCGGAGCACGACAAGTTCAACGCGATCAAGCTGGCGCGCAAGCCGGTGGATGATCGTTTGCGCCGGGACTGGCCGCATTGCCTGATCAAGACGTCCGGTTTAGACGTCGGCGTGCCGCCGGACCAGACGGGCAACAGCGAGGTGGGGCACCAGAACATCGGGGCCGGGCGCGTGGTGGACCAAGAGGTCGTGCGGATCAGCAAGGCCTGCGACGCGGGGAAGATCGGCGAGGTGGCAGCCGTGCGCGATGCGCTGACGGATGCCAAGAAACGCGGCGCGACGGTCCACATGATGGGGATCGCATCGGATGCCGGCGTGCATGGGTTGCTGGAGCACCTCTATGCGCTCTGTCGCGCGTGCAAGGCGGCGGGGCAGCAGAAGGTGGCGGTGCATCTGTTCACCGACGGGCGTGACACGGGGCCGTTCACGGGCAAGGGTTTCGTGGAACGTGCGGAGGTTGAACTTGGGAGGATCGGCGCGGGGCGCGTGGTGTCGGTCATTGGGCGATATTGGGCGATGGACCGCGACCACCGGTGGGACCGCGTGCAGAAGGCGTTCGGTTGCTTGACGGGGCGTGTGCCGGCCCCGCGGTTCGCCAGTGTTTCGGCGGCGATGCAGGAGGCCTACGCCCACCCCGGCAAAGACTCCAAGGGCAACGAGATGAAGGGGGATGAGTTCGTCATGCCGCGGGTGATCGGCGCGAGCGACGCCGAGGTTGCCGCGAGCCGCGTGCGCGACGGAGATGTGATCATCTTCTACAACTACCGCGGCGACAGGCCGCGTGAGATCGTCTCGGCGTTTGTGCTGCCGGATGAACAGTGGGCGAAGGTGAAACCGTCGCCGGATGGCAAGATCGGGTTTGATCGCGGTCCGAAGCCGGACATCAAACTTGTGGCGATGACCGGTTACAGCGAGGCGCTGCTGCCGTATTTGGCGGTGGCGTTCCCGAAGCCGCCGAAGATGCCGCGGATCGCCGGCGAGGTGTTCTCCTCGGCCGGTCTGCGGCAGTTCCGATGCGCCGAGACGGAGAAGTTCCCGCACGTGACGTTTTTCTTCAACGACTACCGCGAGGAGCCGTTCCCGGGCGAGAGCCGCACGAACCCGCCGAGCCCGCGGGTGGCGACCTACGACCTCAAACCGGAGATGGCGGGGCACGAGGTGCGCGACGCCGTGCTGGCCCGGCTGGCCGCGCCCGACTGCGAGGATGTGATCGTCGTCAACTTTGCCAACTGCGATATGGTCGGACACACGGGTGTGCTGGAGGCGGCCGTGAAGGCCGTTGAGGTGACCGACGCGTGCGTGGGGGCGATCATGGAGGCGACGCTCAAGCGCGGCGGGTCGCTGATCATCACGGCGGACCACGGCAACGCCGAGCAGATGTGGGACACGGTGAACAACTCACCGCACACGGCGCACACGGCGTACGACGTGCCGCTCTACGTGGTGGGAGAGGTGTTCAAGGCGCGCAAGCTTCGCGATGGGGCCGACCGCGGGCGGTTGGCGGACGTGATGCCGACGGCGCTGGCGATGATGGGAATGGCGCAGCCGGTGGAGATGACGGGGCGGTCGCTGCTGGTATAGCAGTTACCCATCGGTGCGTTGCGAAGGTGGTTCGGCGGCGGGGTTTGGTGCCGTGTCGAGCCGGCGCTGGAGTCGCTGCACCTGGGCGTGCAGGTCGCGGACCTGGCGGCTCAATTCCTCGGCAAGTTCGCGGACTCTCGCGGCATCCTGCTCGCTGAAGGCAAGGGATTCCTCAAGTCGGCTCACGCGCTGTGCGAGATCGTCGGGCTGTGGATGAGGGATCATTCATGCACCTCGTCTTCGCAGAGGATAACCTCCGCACCATGCTGAAGACGTTCCCGTTGTGTGTGTTGCTCTCACTTGCATCCGCGGCCCTGGCCGACACCAACATCGTGCTCCCGGACGCGGGCTTCTCGCTCGATGTCGCCGCCGCGATGGCGTCGCAACCGAGTGGATCGCAACCGACGAACGCGGAGCCGCCTGAGCCGGCGCCCGAGACGAAGCCGACCGAACTCGGCACGAGGACACCGTACGGCCTCGCGGGCAAGGACACCTACCAGTGGTACGCGACGATCGGCGCGGGGTTCGCCTACAACGGCGGCGGCAACAACGAGGGCAACGCCTTTGTGGATTTTTCGGTGTTCTTCGCCGACCGGCTCGAGTTCCTGGTCGAGTTGGGTGCGTGGTACATCCACCAGCCCGGGCCGGACACCGGGAGCGGCAGTTTCAGCCTCGGTGTGCGCTTCCACTTTTACGAGACGCTGGTTGAAGGGACGCAGGAGCGCGACTGGACGGTTTTCGCAGAAGCGGCGGTGGGGGCGCTGTTCTCGGCCAATCCTGTGCCCACCGGCGGGGAGAATGTGGCATTTTTGCCGCGCGTAGGCGTCGGGTTCACCAAACGGCTGGACGACGACCTTCGACTGCTCGTCGCGGTGCGCTGGAACCACGTGAGCAACGGGCGGATCGCGGGCGATTCGAACAACCCGGCGCTCAACGGCGTCATGGGCGTGGTCGGTTTTGTGATCCCGTTCTGACCATCAGCGCGCCGGTTCAGGCGGCCTTGGCCGCGACCGCTTCGGCGCTTCCGATGGTCACGCGGTTGCGCCCGCCCTTTTTCGACGCATAGAGGGCCTTGTCTGCGGCGTCGGTGAGCTGCTCAGGCGGCGAGGTGGGCGCCCGACCGGCGCCGAAGCCGGTGAGACCGATCGAGACGGTGACCCGGCGCTCGGGGTGGCGCGGCCAGACGACGGCCGCGATCGCCTCGCGGATGCGCTCGGCGACGGTCATGGCATCCTGCGGCGAGGTCTGCGGCATGATGACCGCAAACTCTTCGCCTCCGTAGCGGCAGGCGATGTCCGACGAGCGGCAGGCGGCTTGGATGATCTTGGCGAAACGTTGGATGACCTCGTCGCCTGCGGTGTGGCCGAACGTGTCGTTGATGGTCTTGAAGTGATCAATGTCCAGCATCGCCAGCGTGAGCGGGGTGCCGTGGCGGCCGGCCTCGGCGGTCTCGCGGGTGATGTGCTTGTTGAAACTGGCGCGATTGGAGAGACCGGTCAGCCCGTCCACCTCGGCGCGATCGGCCAGGAGGCGCAGGAGCTGGTCGAGGCGCAGGGTGGCGCGCAGACGGGCTTTGAGTTCGGCCATGTCGAAGGGCTTGGTGACGTAGTCGTTGGCGCCGAGCTCGAAGGCGGTGACCTTGTCCATGGCGTCGGTCATGCCCGAGATCACAATAACGGGGATGCCGCTGGTCTCGGGGCGGGCCTTGAGCTCCCGGAGGACGGCGAAGCCGTCGGTGCCGGGCATGTCGAGGTCGAGGAAGATTGTGGAGGGGCGGCGTGATCGGGCGATCTCCAGGCCCTCGTCGCCCGAGGTGGAAAAGACGAACTCGGCGTTCTCGGTGCGCAGGCGGGCCGCGACAAGCCGGTGCAACTCGACCGAGTCGTCGATCATCAGCACCATCGGTTTATTCTCGCCGGTGGACAACTGCTGTTCCTTCACGGTCCGATCCTTCGAACTGCGAACCATCCCTGGAATCTGACCACGCCCCGGGCGTGGTCAGATGCTTACACGTCGGCACAGACTGATGAGATCGTGGACTTCCTTGCGGAGTTGGTCGAGCGATGACCCGAGGCCGCCGTTGCCGAGGGTCACGAGCGTCTGCTCGACGCGGCCGGCCGCGCCGCCGATCGACGGGAACCCGTAGCCGGCGCTAGCGCCCTTGATCTGGTGGGCCAGACGGCGCAGTTCCTCGAGCTGCTGAGATTCCCAGTGACCGGTGAGGCTGGCGACGCGATGGGGCATTTCTCCCACGTAGATCTCGACGATCTCACGCATCTCCGGATCGGAGCAGAATTCGCTCCGGATCGGCGGCTGCGGTGGTGTCTGAGGGCTCGGGGGCATGCGGCTGGCTCCGTCCGAACCTGATCGGCCGCCCACGTGGGTGAGTTGACCCGTACGCCAATGAAAACACGGATGGGGAATGAGCGCTGCGACTCCAAACCACCCTTGATTCCCGGCATCACCCGTTGTTCTGACGTGGCACACCGGCGTGTGTGACAACGCCCCCCGCGATCCGGCGGGCTGCCACGCTGCTGGGTGGTGTGGAGATTGTGCGTGGTTCTCGGACCTCAGGTCGCGGGGAGCGTCAGGGTGAACGCCGCGCCGAGGCCGGGCGAGCGGTCGAGAGCCAGATCGCCACCGGCCTGACGGGCCAGGCCCCGTGCGAGGGCGAGGCCGAGCCCCAGACCCGGGGTGGTGGTTCCCTCGTGGTGGGGGGCGCGATAGAACGGCTCAAAGATTTGTGACGCTTCGGCTGGGGCGATGCCCGGCCCATGGTCGGCGACGGTGAAGAGGACTGAGTTGCCCGAGCGGGCAGCGCGGAGGATCAGGCGGTGGTCGGGCGTGCCGCCGGCGTATTTGCACGCGTTGTCCACCAGGTTGAGCAGGATGCGTTCGACGGTCTGTGGGTCGGCGTGCAGGGGCTCGCCCGATGCGAGGTTGCGCTCAAGTTCAAGGCTCATTCCGCCCTCGACAGCGCGACGAGTGAGCGCTGGCAGGATACGTTCGAGAACAGCGTCCACGGTGGTGTGCCCGGCATGGCCGTTGCTGTTGCGGGGGGCGTGCCTGGGGCGACTGAGGCGGGCGTAGAGCAGGACGTTCTCGACGATCCCGGCCAGGCGGGAGGACTCGCTCTTGAGCGTGCCGAGGTATTCTTTGCGGGCCTCGTCGCCGTCAACCATGCCGTCGGCGAGCATCTGGGAGTAGAGGCAGAAGGTTGTGAGGGGCGTGCGCAGTTCGTGGGTGACGGCGGAGACGAAGCGCCCGCGGCGTTCGGCGAGTTCGCTGGCGCTGTGGAGCATCCAACCGGCGACGGCGATGGCGGCCAGCACGGTGATCCACGTGAGCAGGAGAGTGGTGCGGGCGGGCGTCCACGTGGGGATCGCCACGGCGGCTGGGGCGATAGCTGGGGCAACGAGTTCGGCGGGGATCGCCGCGAGGGTCTGGCCGGGGTTGGGCGGCGGGGTGTGGTCGTTGATGGGCTGGAGTGCAGCGGTTGGGAGCAAGTCCTTGACGCTGTCGAGGAGCGACGTGCGCAGGGCCGGCCAATCGACCCAGAAGCCCTGCAGCACCCTGCGAGCGTCGATCGTCACCCAGCGGACGAAGACCAACTCACGATTGGCGGCATCGCCGAGCCAGACGGGTTGGAACTCGCCTTGTTCGATGCGGGTGGTGACGGTGCTGTCGCCGCGTGCATCTTTCCAAGCGGTGCTGTTGTCGATATAGCCGGCGTAGAGCTTCGATTGATCGAAGTGCGTCCCATTGACGCCGAGCGCATCGACGGACGCGCCGGAGATCGCCGGAGCGGGTGGAGATGGAGAAGGCGCGGCCGTCGTCGAGAGCGACGTTGCAACAGATGAGGTGGGGTCCGCGCCTGCGGAGGAAGCGGAAGGTGTAACAGGTGCAGGGGGGGCGGGCGTGGCCGAGATCCCTGCGGGCGTAGCGGCAGGTGCTGCAACCGGCGATTTGGAAAGAGCCGCGCCGGCTTCGTCGCGAGTCTCGGATTTCTTGGTCGTCGGCGCGGAAGCGTTTTCTTTATCGCTCGGGCCGCCGGTGCCGCCGCCACCTTCGCCGACGCGTTCGCCGGTCGGTGTGGTGAGCCCACGCGTTGTGCTGCTGTCGGCACCCGCATCCTGCTTGAGCTTGATCTCGGCGTCTTTCCGCTTGTCCGCCAGCTTGTCAACGCCGTCGGCGAGCGGCGCGCCGGGGCGTCCGGGGGCATTGCCGCCGGTGCCGGGCTCGCCGGTTTTGGCGGCCTCGGGTGCCGCACGGTCTTTCTCGTCGGTGCTGGACTTGCGGGCGGCTTCGTTGTCGGTGGGAGCTTCGGGCTTGCCCGCCTGCTGCGGCGCGCGGTTCTGCTGCAGGCCGCTATAGGCATTCTGGGTGACTTGCTGGCGAATGGCGTAGTCCATCGCCGGATCATTCACGGCCTGTGATTGCTGCTGGAGTTCCTGCTGGACCTGGGCACGCAGAGAGCGGGGTGCGCCGACCTCACCGGTTTGTCCGGGCCGGAGTTCGGGCGATGGCTGAGCGTCGAGCGAAGTGGTTGTGAGTGATGGCAAGGTGCTGAAGTAGAAGCGGTCCGCATCGATGTTGCGGAAGAGTTCGTCGAGCTTTTCCAGGCGTGCCTCGCTCTGCTCCACAGGCGCGTTGAAGCCTTGCTTGGACTCGGCGAGGTCGCGCAGGTTACCCGAGGGGACTTGCGGCGAGGTGAGTTTGTACCTGAGTGCCTTGCCAGCGCCCTCTTCCATCCGCTGGAAGTTCAGCGTGACGAAGGGCGTGTCGTTGTTGAGCAGCGGCGAGGGGACGAGCACATCGCCGGGCTTAACGGCGTTGAGCATGTTGGTGTACGCGCTCTGGGCGGCGTAGAAGGGCTGGTAGTGAAAGTAGGGGCGGGCGGATTCGCGGGCGATAAGGGGCGCGAGTGTGGAATCCATGCGCCACAGGGCCAGACGCAGGGCTTCCTGACGGGTTGCTTCGACGCGGGCGAGTGCTTCAGAGCGTTCAAGGCGCAAGGTCGTGGCGGTGGACCACGCGAGCACGCCCAGCAGCACGCAGGCGCCGAGTGTGAAAACCCAGAATGTGCCGGAGCGAAAGTTCATGGGGCCTTGCCGTTAATCCCGACGGGCTGCTCGGCTGGCGCGGCGAGCATGTAGCCCTTGCCGCGGACGGTGAGGATGACCTTGGGATCAACCGGGTCGTCGCGGAGGATTTCGCGCAGGCGGGCGATGGTCATGTCCACCGTGCGGGTGTGCAGGCCTCGAGGGTCAACGTTCCAGACACGCTGGAGGAGTTCCTCACGCGAGACGGCTCGGGCGGCGTTGGCGGCGAGGTAGGCCAGGGCCTCAGCCTCGCGCTCGCTGAGGTTTTCGCAGCGGGCCTCGCCGTCGAAACGGACCTCACGGCGCTCGAAGTCGATGGTGCGTCCGGCGATGCTGACGGTGCGGCAGGGGCGGGGGCGCTCGGGGGAGCGGCGGAGTACGGCCTCGACGCGGGCGAGCAGCTCGGTGGCGCTGAAAGGCTTGACGACATAGTCGTCGGCGCCGAGGCGTAGGCCGCGGACGCGGTCCTGCTCCTCGCCCTTGGCGGTGAGGAAGATCACCGGGAGCACCGGCTTGGCGGAGCGGAGCTTCGGCAACATCGTTGTGCCGTCCATCTTGGGCATCAGGATGTCCAGGAGGACCAGGTCGATCTCCGAGCCGAGCGCGGCCATGAGGCCCGCCTCGCCATCTGCGGCCTGGTGGACGGTGTAGCCGGCGAACTTCAGCGCATCGCAGAGCCCGCGCCGGATCGCCGGATCGTCTTCAACAACGAGGATCGTCCCCAAGGCCATGGTTGCTCCGATCAAATGGTACGGAATCGGGGAGCCGGGCTTTCGCCGGGTCCCCCGTGGGGACGTCTCAGTTGGTCTGCGTGGGCATCTTCACCAGTACGCTCTGGTTGTTGTTGACGAGGATGTAGATTTCGCCGGAGTTGGCGAGCAGGCCCTGGCGGCCTTCGGCGACGAGCTGGTCAACGAGCGCATCGAATTCCGGGGTTCCGAATTCGACTGTGCGGTCGGGGGCCTTGTCCTCCTGCTTCAGGAGGCGGGCGTCGATCCAGCGGCTGTTGCGGTAGAAAACGGTCTGGTCGGCGATCTGCTGGACGCCGTTGTAGCGGACCTCTTCCTGCTTGCCCGCGGCGGTGTAGCGGTATTGGACGTTGGCCGTAGCGGGGGCAGCGGACTGCAGGGACTGCTGAGCGATGTTGCCGTCTTTGGTGGCGCCTTCGTTGCCGGTGCGCTTGCTGATGGCCTCAGCCTCAAGAGTGCGTCCAGCCGCGTGCCGAGTCGATGCGGCAAGGTCGCCGTAGCCGTCGTAGAGCGTCGCGAGGCGATCGTGGCTCCCCGGCTCGACGGCGAGGAACGAGGTGTACTCGGTGAGGATTCCGTAGGTCGTGCTGAGGCGGATGATCTCGTCAACGAGTTCCTTGGTGCGGGTGTCGGAAGCGGGGTCGGTGATCGGGGGCGTGGCGCCCGCGCCGAGCTGGCGAATGGAGTCGATCATCGACGCGATCTTGCGCGTGGCCCAGAGGCGCGGAACAAAGGAGTTCTTGACCGTCGCGGTGTTGGTGTCGAGACTGAACGTGAACTCCTGCGGCTTGCCGAGGTAGCTGCCGTCTATGCGGACACGCACGGGCTTGGCGCTGGTGTACTGACCGAGGATGACCACTTGGTCGCCCTCGAAGACGTCGGGCATCTCGGCGGGGAGGATCTCGCGTGCGAGGGTCGTCGTCGCTTCGCCCTTGTCGTCAAGGAAGATGACCTTCGGCGACGAGAGGATCGGGCCGTCGAGGCGGCGGAACACCTGTGAGACTTTTTGTTCCACGTTCTCGTCGGGGAGGACAAAGGTGGTCGCGCCGCGGCTGGTGCGGGCGATGTTGTTGAGCAGCGGAGAGTTGACGTCGAAGCCGACACCGAAGCTGAAGATGCGGCGTTTGAACGAGTTGCCCGCCTTCACCGCGTCGCGAATAGGGACCTCGCCCGTGACGCCGACGGTCGGGAGGCCATCGGTAAGGAACAAGACGAGCGGCAGAGAGCCTTCGGCGGGCGGTTTGCGCAGGGCCTCGACGAGCACATCGTGGATGTTGGTGCCGCCGTTGGCATTGATGCCGCGGATGTACGCGCGGGCCTTGGCGAGCGATTCCTTGTTTTTGATGACGGGCTTGTCGCTGAAGGAGTTGATGGAGTCGGAGAAGTCGATGATGTTGAACGATTCGCCTTCGTTGAGGCCCTCGACGACCTGCTCTGCGGCGACGCGGGCTTGCTCGATTTTCTGGCCGCGCATAGAGCCGGACCGGTCGATGACCATCGTGATGTCGCGAGTCTGCTTCTTGGCGTCGACGGGGAGCGCGGCGGGGGGGCTGACGATCATCATGAAGTACCCGCCGGTGCCGTCGCCCACCTTGGGGTCGGGGAAGGCCATGACGGAGGAGGTCATGCCGCCTTCGGAGGACTTCTCGTTGATCACCGAGAGGCGGAACGCGCCGGCGGTGTTGGGCGCCGTGGCGCGGACGTTGACTTCCTTCGGGCCCACGCGCTCGATGGCGAGTTCGTGGCTGGGGGAGTAGATCGTGGCGATCGGCCTTTCGGACTTGACCGAGGCGCCGATGGTCCAGTTGGTGCCCCCTCCGGATGCGGCGAAGCTGTCCGAGCGAGGCAACCAGTAGTCCAGCCGGTTGGAGTCCACCGTGGCCAGCTGTTCGTACACGATTTTGAGCTTTTGTGTGCCGCCGGCAGGGATCGGGAAGACACTGGTGCGGATGAGGTTGTACCCGGCGAACTCCAGCAGCGCCGGGTCGCGCATCGAGGCGACGATGCTGTTGTAGATGCGGCGGGCCTCGTCCTTGGGCAGGAGCTTGGCGAACGGTTCGGCGCCAGCGCCGTCGTATTCCATCGAGCGGACGGTCACGCCCTCGGGGACGGGGATCACCAATTCGGCCTGCTGCACGAAGGATGCAGTGTTCTTGAGGGCCAACTCCAGCGTCGTCACCGCGATCTGCCCATCGATCGCGACCTTCGCGTTGACGGTTTCAAGTTGTACGGCCCGCTGCGGTGCAGGTACCCAGTGGCGCCGCGCCTGCGGCACGATGACGATCGGCGCCGGCATCGGCGGCGCATCGGGAACAGGGGCAGGAGTCGCGGGCGGCACCCCGGGGATCGGCGTGCTGGTAACCGTCTGAGCCACGGCGGGCAGTCCGGCGAGCAGGGCGAGTGTCAGGACGGCAGGAATGCGTGGCGACATGAGCGGCTCCTTGAGCGCCAGCCGACGGCGGTTGGGCACGAAGAAGTAGACGCATGAGACGGGTCGGCAGGGGTAACCGGTTCGTAACGCGGAAGGGTGTTGTGCCAAAACAGCTCAGGGTTTAGGCCTACGC
>JBOHNM010000062.1:0-22219 GCA_050730675.1 Phycisphaerales bacterium
GCATTGGAAGGGTGGTCCGCTTCTGCGCGACCGCGACAGCGACTGCGACAAACCCGAGAACTGGGCCAAGCAGGCCGCGGCCAGCACGCGGACTGAACGACGCTACTACGCCAGCGATTTCCGTGGCAATGTCGTGGCGATGGTGACCGACACTGGTGCGTTGGCTGAGCAGTACAGGTACTCCGCAACAGCAGTGCCATTTGGAATTCCACTCGGCGACGTGACGGCCGACGGCACAGTGAACGCAACTGACTCCAGCGAGATTGTCAAACTCTACACCCCGAACTACCACGTTCGCGGCGATCTGGACCTCGACGGCGATGTGGACTCCTCCGACTTGGCCATCGTCAGTCCCCGCCTTGGCGATGCCGCGGGCAGGGGGGTGTTGAGTGTGGCGGGGGTGGCAAACCAACAAGGCACGACAGGCGCCGAGTGGAATCAAGCGGTGACCCTCTACATGATAGACGCTGTTCCATACGCGTCTTCAATACGAGTTTCTCTAGTAATGCCTCCCATTAGCCCTTTCTTTATCCGATATTTACCATGCCTCCAGCAGCCGAACTACAGCGATTGTTTTAGTTGTTGCAAGAAGCGGTACGGCTTTGATGACGATGATTTTTGTTGGAACATGTGCCTCGCTTCGCATCCCCATTTTGAACCCGGAACCCTGGAAACAACCAGCCTCTGCTGCGAACGAACGTGCGCGCGTCCGGATCCAAACGGGCTAACTCCGGCCGGTCGGAACGTCTGCTGCAATGAACAAGTCATCGCATGCACTTGCACAAACGAGCCGTTACAATATCCCAACTCTCCTGGGCTGCCAGACGCTGACGCAGATTTTCGTCGGCAGTTCTTCCGTTGCATTGCAATATTTGAGCTTTGGACTGTTCCCGCCAACTCCTGTGTTGGCAGGGGAAATGGTGAAGACCCAATTGAGCCAAGCCCAGTTACAGATCGAGAGGGTGCGTGCCGGCTCTACAAGGCAAAGTGTGGAGCAGCAAGACAGGCAGTGATGTGCATTTCTTCTATTACCTGCCCAATAGCAGAAAACGGCCTATTCACCGACTGCCAAAAGTGGAAGACCGCCGAGGAGAAACGAGCAAGGGAAGGCGAGAAGTGGTGGTGTGACCGCGCAAGGGATTGCAAATGAACCCGCTCCGATCGGACACGATAAATATGTATATGTGGGCTAGGTTGTTGGTGATCATTATTATTTTCTTGCTGATATATATTATTAGTTGCATGGTTCAATCTACATATTGTTTTAACTCGCGGAGAGACGTCATTGGAATAGGAGCTGGTGTAATTTATTGGGCGCACGCAAATCAATATTCGCATATCGACTGTGCTGACGGATTCAATATCGAGTTTCAATTGTCGCAGCCTCACTACTACTGGGGTTTCGAGATCCCTTCATATCCCGGTCAATCGTGGCGAATCTTGCCGGTGTGGATGCCCGGATTGGGGATCGCAATGGGGCTGTGGATTGTATTGGCGCGTCGCAAGTCTATAAAAATAACTGATGGCGTTTGCCAATCCTGTGGATACGATACGAGGGGAATTGGAACTACCTGCCCTGAGTGCGGCAGCACAGCACTGTCGAATCCGACTAAGTAGACCGGTGGCTTATTTGTCCCGTGCAAGTACTCTGCGCCATACATCGTTCATTGCGCTGCATTCCGCTAGTCGCATCGGGGCACACTACCCATCAGTTCACGATACCGCACGCCCTTGTTGACCTGCCCTGGGAAAACTGAACCGGGTTGAGTGAGGGCCTTTGAGGGTACAAAGTACCCGGGAGGTTCTCGAGGATGAAGCGTAAACGGCACGGGACGGACGAGATCATCAGGAAGCTTTGACCTGCCCTGGGAAAACTGAACCGGGTTGAGTGAGGGCCTTTGAGGGTACAAAGTACCCGTGAGGTTCTCGAGGATGAAGCGTAAACGGCACGGGACGGACGAGATCATCAGGAAGCTTCGCGAGGCGGAGGTGCTGTCGGGCCAGG
Organism: Phycisphaerales bacterium; assembly: GCA_050730675.1. Taxonomy (GTDB): domain Bacteria; phylum Planctomycetota; class Phycisphaerae; order Phycisphaerales; family UBA1924; genus JBOHNM01. Next base: position 2,006 of record JBOHNM010000062.1, read on the forward strand.
GGCAGACGACGGCACAGGTGTGCCAGAAGCTGGAGGTCAGCGAGCAGACGCTGGCGCGTTGGCGGAAGCAGTTCCGCGGGATGGGGGACGACCAGGTCAAGCAGATGAAGGAGCTGCAGGAGGAGAACCGCCGGCTGAAGAGGGCGGTGGCAGACCTGGTCCTGGACAAGCAGATCATCGAGGAGCTGCTGAAGGGAAAAGACTGAGCCCGGCGGCGCTGCGTGAGGGGGTCGTGCGCGTGTCGGGCGTGCTGTCGATCTCGCAGCGGCGAGCGTGCAGAGCGGCCGGGCAGCCCCGGAGCACGCAGCGGTACGTGCCGCGGCGTGAGGTGTTGGATGGTCCGCTGGCGGCGGCGATGGCGGAGCTGGCGCGGCGTCACCCACGGTTCGGGTACCGGAGGATCCACGCGATGCTGGAGCAGGAAGGGTTCCGGGCGGGCCGCGACCGCGTGCACCGGCTGTGGCGTCAGCACGGGCTGCGTGTGCCGCGGAAGACGCGTAGGCGTCGGCGTCTGGGCACATCGGCGGGCTCGATCACGCGTCACGCGGCGGCGCACATCGACCACGTGTGGACGTACGACTTCGTGAAGGACCAGACGACCGACGGGCGGAGCATCAAGATCCTGACGGTGGTGGACGAGTACACGCGAGAGTGCCTGGCGGCGGTGGTAGCGCGGGGCATCACGGCCGCGGCGGTGGTGGGCGTTCTGCGCGGGGTCTTCGCGCAGCGTGGCGTGCCGCGGCACATCCGCAGCGACAACGGCCCGGAGTTCATCGCCGGGGCGGTGCGGTCGTGGCTGGCAGCCAACAACGTGGGTCCGCTGTACATCGAGCCCGGGGCGCCGTGGCAGAACGGCGTGGGGGAGAGCTTCAACGGGAAGCTGCGCGACGAGTGCCTGAACCTGGAGCTGTTCACGAGCCTGCGCGAAGCGCGGGTGGTGATCGAGGACTTCCGGCGGGAGTACAACGATCGACGTCCGCACAGCAGCCTCGCCTACCGCACCCCCGCGGCGTTCGCATCGACGTGCAGGCAGGCTCCTCCGCTCCGGCTCGCTGCGCTCGCCTCCGCTCCGTCGCCCGCCTGCACGTCGCCAGAAGGGAAGATAAACTCAGTCGCCCTCACTCGGCTTGGTACATAGATCTCAGGCAGGTCAGAAGGACACGACGGCCACGCTGTCCGCATCGTGCCGATCGCGCCGGAGCTTCGTCCAATCCTCCAGGACCTCTTTGACCACGCCGAGCCGGGGTGCGAGGCCGTGGTTCCCAGACTGCGTGACCCGAAGGCCAACCTGCGGACGACGTTCCGCAAGATCATTACGAGGGCCGGTGAGAAGCCTTGGCCGCGTTTGTTCCACAACCTGCGGGCGAGTTGCGCCACCGACTGGGTCGAGCGGTTCCCGAATCACGTCGTGGCCGGGTGGCTCGGGCACAGCCCACTGATCGCCGCCCAGCACTACCTCCAAACCCGGGACGCCCACTTCGAGATGGCGGCGGGCTTGTCACCCTCCCCACAAGGCGGCGCAAAAAGCGGCGCACTTCAGGCGCAAAACGCGGCGCAGCACCCGTCCGCACCGGATCGCACGGATTCGCGGAAAGAGTCGTTTGAGCCTTGTTTTGCTGGGGTTTTGCAGCCCGACGCGAACGAGTGCGATCGGGTGCGATCGGGTGCAAAGCGAGGCAATGGGCGATACTGGATTCGAACCAGTGACCTCTTCCATGTCAAGGAAGCGCGCTAGCCAACTGCGCTAATCGCCCGCAGAGGGCACGAGTATAGATCGCTTCCCGACCAGAGAAAAGCCCGTCGATCGACTCGCGGCATGCCCAGTCCTTGCCCCGCTCGGCCAAGAAAAAAAGCCCCGAGGCCAAGCCTCGGGGCGTCGCGGATTGCGTATTGAAGTGAAGCCGCCACGCGTCGTTTGTCAGTTCCCGACGATCACGATCTCGACGCGGCGGCTGTCCTTCTTGGTCGCCTTGGGCTTGGCTGCGCCCATGCCGACGGCCTCGATGCGGCTCTTGCTGACGCCCTTGGTCGAGAGGTACTTCTCAACCGCGACGGCGCGAGCCGACGACAGTTCCTCGTTGCTCGACCACTTGCTCTTGGTGATCGGGTCGCTGTCGGTGTACCCCTCGACGCGGATGTGGTGGCCGCTGTAGCGGCTCTTGATGTCCGACGCCACTTTGTCCAATTCCTTCTTGCCGCCAGCCGTCAGCGTCGCTTGGCCGGGAGCGAACAGCACGTCGCCAGCAACGGTAATCACCGTGTCGCCCGAAGAACCGCCGCCCTTGGGCTTACCGCCACCGCCGCCGCCACGCGGGGGATCTTGCACCTGTGTGTTCTTCTGCGCCAGGAGAGCCAGCGCCTGGTCCTTCTCGGCCTGCGCCTGGCGCGCCGCCGCATCGGCCGTGGCGAGTTGCTGAGTCATCGCCTCTTTCTGCTCACGCAGCTTGGTGTTCTCTTCCGTCAGCGCAGCCTGCTTTTCCTTCTGCTCGGCGCACCCGCCCGCCAGGAGGCTACCGAGAATGACCGCACCGATTGCCAACCCAGAGAACCGCGTGAAGAGACCAGCCATGACGACCTCCATGTGGTGTATGAAGCGGCACGGTCCACGTGCGCGCCGGCGTGCTGCCGATGTGGGGCCATTGTTACGAGCGAGCGTTCACGCTTCAAATCCGCACACGGGATTCCGCGAACTTTCCTCGCTCGAACCGGCCTCAGGGCAGATGTATCGGCTGGGGAGCGCGCAGCACCGCAGTGATGCCCATCTCGATCAGTGGCCGGCCGAGCACGTACAGGACGCTCGCCGCGGCCAGCGACGGGCCGTACGGCATCGCGTGCGCCGCCTTGCGTCGGAACACCGTCTGCCCCGCCCAGATCGTCAGCGCGATCACCGGCGCTAGCACCCAGAAGACCACCACCGGTGCGATCCAACCCAGGCACGCCCCCACTCCGGCCAGCAGGTGGACGTCCCCCATCCCCATCGCCTCCTGCCCCTTGACTGCCGTCCCGATGATCCGGATCGCCCAAACTGTCAGCCCCCCAACGAGATAGCCCAGCAGCACGCCGCAGAGCACCGCCAGCCACAGGGGCGGCACGTGCTGGGCAAATCCGACGGCCAACACACCCGGCTCTGACTGCGTGACGCCGCCAGCGGCGTCCGCGCCGCCCCACAGCTTGTCGAATATCCAGCCCCCGCACCAGCCAAGCAACGCCGCCGGAGCCAGATACGCCATCTCGCGCACCATCTCGCGACGGCCGTGCGGGTATCGGAGCCACATGTCGGTGGGCTCGGCTTGTTCGGATTGTGTTTGCACAACGCCTACGGCGGCTGCCGCCTGATCCGCAGCCAAGGTCTCCTTCTCCCACGTGTCGAAGTCGTCAAATGACCGGCGGAGCACGCCCGTTCGCACCAGCAGCCAAGCCACTCCAAGTCCAACCGTCGCACCGATGGTCGCGCCGATCCACCACCAGCTCGCCGCAGCGTCGGAAGGCGTCGGCAGAGTCCAAAGCCAGTACCCATCCATCGAGGTGCCGCCTGAGACCGGGGCCGTCTTGAAGTTCTGCATCGAGCCCGCCAGACGCTGGCTGTAGGCCTGCCACCAGAAGACCTGGGCGAGGTGACCAACCACACCGAGGATGGCGGTGAACCAGCAGAGTTCGATGGGGATCGTGAATGTCCGGGCATCGATCAGCGTCATCGCGATCAGTGCGGCGAAGAGGCCGAGGACCACCACCAACGTCGGCCATGTCGCCGCCGCGCCGTTGCGGGCCCAGAACGGGCCGATAAGCCCGAGGTCGAGACCGAAGACCATCGTGTGCGGCGGGGCGATGTAGAAGAGCCAGTACACCGCGACGAAGAGCAGGCCGACGAACGCTTCGACAATCGGATATTCGGCGCTGATCGGGCTCTTGCAGAACCGGCAACGGCCGCGGAGCAGGACCCAGCCCAGCACAGGGATATTTTCACGCCAGGTCAACCGGGTGTTGCACTTGGGACAGCGGCTGGGCGGGCTGACGACGCCGAGGTTCTGCGGCATCCGCCAGACCAGCACGTTGAGCAGCGAGCCGACGCAGCACCCGACCGCCCCGATGAAGATCATCGGGAGCAGCTTGTCCCAGAGCATCAGGACCGAGAGCGTGTCGGCGAGAGTGAGCATGAAACGATGGGCCTCGATGAAACGGTCATACGGCTCGCGGGCGAACAGTTGCCCCGGCAGTCAAGATCGGAGAATCACAACCCCCTGCCCAATTCTTTCCCGCCGAATCTGGGCGGAAACGGGGTGAAATCCGCACGACAGCGTCACTTCTTGTCCTGCATCTGCGCCGTCAGGTCGGTGAACTTCTGTTCCACCTTGTCAAGCAGTTCACGGCAGTGCTTCACCAGCAGCACGCCTCGCTCGTACTGCGCCATCGATTCCTCGAGTCCCACCTCGCCCGCCTCGATGCGGCGGATGATCTCCTCGAGTTCCTCCTGCGCCGCTTCGTAACGAGTCGCAGGATCGACGGGTTTGACATCTTGTTTGTCGGGTTTGGCAGCCACGCGGGACGGTAGGGAGGCATGGCCTGCCGCGGTCATTCGAACAGGCGGGGTGTCGAATCGTCCGTCCGTTTGCGCCGTCCGAAGCCCTTGGCCCGCGGGGCCAGCCGCGTCGGCGGCGGGAGGGCCTCGTCGCTCCGCCCCTGTACGACCGACCGGATCGTGCCATCGGCCAGGCGCGTGGTGATCGCTTCGCCCGGTTGGGCGTCGGACGGTTGCCGGACAGCCTCTCCAGCGGCGTTCAGCGTCACGGAGAAGCCGCGGCGGAGCACGCCGATCGGCCCGACGAGATCAAGCTGGCGCTGCATGGCGGCGAGTTGCTCGGCACGACGGTCACCTGCGATCTGGACCGCACGAGCCAGGTCCGCCGCAACCCGGTCGATTGGCTCGCGGTCGAGGCGAGCCTTCATGGAGTCGTGGAGTTCTTGAGCGGCCCGCTCCAGCGCCGCGCGGCGCTGGGCGTAGATCGCGGTCGGCCGGTGCCGCTCCAAACGGGCCGATGCGGAATCGAGCCGGCGGCGAAGGCGGGCGGCGCTCGTCGCGCCCGCGGCTCCCAAGTGCTTGACGAGTGCCGCCAGATGCATATTTCGCTCGCGGGCGCCACGCTTGACCAACGTTGCCAGCCGGCTCTGGGTGGCCGCGAGTTGCTCGGTCATCGCTTCGCGGTCGGGGGTCAGGTGCATGACTGCCTGCGTCGGTGTCGCGGCCCGCAAGTCGGCGACCAGTTCGGCGATCGTCGTGTCCGTTTCGTGACCGATGGCCGCGACTACGGGCACAGAGCAGTGGACAATCGCCTCCGCGACGATCCGCTCGTTGAACGCCCAGAGATCTTCCATGCTCCCGCCGCCACGCGTAACGAGCAGGGCGTCAATGTTCAGCCGCGCCGCGTGCCGCGAAACCCAATTCACAGCCGCGGCAACGCCCGGTGCCGCGCCCGCGCCCTGCACAAGCGTGTCGATGAGGCAGATCTCCACCGCCGGGCAGCGCCGCCGCGCGGTATCGATCACGTCCTGTAGGGCCGCACCCGTTCGGCTCGTGACGATGGCAATCCGCCGCGGAAATACCGGCAGTTCGCGCTTGCGTTCGATCGCAAACCACCCGAGCGCCCGTAGGTCCTCGCAGAGTTTGCGGAACGCGATCTCCAGCGCCCCTTGACCCACGGGCTCGATGCGCTCGACGATCAGCGTCACCTTCCCCTGCGGCTTGTAGAAATCCAGCTTGCCCGTCACCACCACCTGCTGGCCCGGCTGCGGGACAAACCCCGCCGAATGCTTGCGGGCCGCCCCTGCGAACATCACGCAACTCACCACCGCCTCGGCGTCCTTGATCGTGAAGTACCAGTGTGTGCGGTCGGTGAAGTTGCCGATCTCGCCGACTACCCGAATGGACTGCTTGGTGACACCCTGCACCGCGTCGCCGATCATCGCCGCGAGTTGCGAGACGGTCAGGTTTGCTGGTGTGGTAGCGGTACCCGTGGGCGCGGCTGTCGCCGTCTCGGGTGCTGCGGTCTTCTTCGCCGCGGCGTCCTGCGCCGCAACCGTCTGCTTCGGATTGAAGGGCAACCGCCCGGTCACGGCGTGGCCCCAGCGGGGGTCGCGATCTTGGCATATGCCGCCAGCACCGCCGCGACGTGGCGGCTCGCCAACCGCTCAGCGCGGACGAACGCTCTCGCGGATTCACCCAACGCTCGCGCCGCCTGGGCATGGTCAGCCCCCAGGATTGACGCGATCGCCGAGGCCCATTCCGCTCCGCCCTCACCCTGAACCTGGCGGCAGGTGCGCCCGTCGATCAACGCGCTGTTCATCGGGTCCGGCCGCGCGACTATCAGCATCCCCGCGGCCATGGCATCAAGCACGAAACTGCGTTGCTTTCCCCCAGCATCGGCGATCAACAGCACGTCCGCCTGCAGCACCATTTCCCGTCGCCCTTCCATGTCCGCGATGACGCTCAGCCGCCCCGAAAGCCCCGAGTCGTCCGCCCACTTCCACACGGGCTGCCGCCGAGCGACTTCTGCATCTACAAAGACCATGACGCCGCGCTGAGCGAACTCCGGCCTGCCGGCAAGCGCGGCCGCCCCCTGCACCGCCGCCTTCAGACCGTCCGCATCGTCCCCCGAGGAGAGCAGTGCGAATGTCAGCGTCCCGGCCCCGCGTGCCACCAGCTCGTCATCGTGAGCGTGGTCGGCCATGTGGACGCCCCACGGCGCGATGTGGACACGCTTCGGGTCCGTCTTCCGGATCAGCTCCTCGCCGATCGGTCCGTCCGCGGCAACCAGGTGCGCCCCCCGGTTCTCTGCCGCCAGTTCACACGCCGGTGCGATCGCCGCCGCCTCGTACACCTCGATCAGCAGCGTCGCCTTCGTGCGGCGTGCCAACCTCGCTCCCATGTCCCAGGCGCCGCGCCCGAATACATGCACCGCGTCAGCCATTGGCTGGCCCGCATCCATCGGGGCCGCGGCTTGGACCGCCTCGACAAAAGCCTGCGCCCGAAGTCCCTTGGTGAATGGAAGGCCCGTGTCGGCGTAGGTCACGTGCGTGCTATAGACCGCTGGAACATCGACCGATGTTCCGCTTTCGCTCAACGAGTCCGGCACTCCGTGCAGCACACGGTGCCCCTCGTCGGCCAGGCCGATCTCCAGGCGAGCGAGCATCGATCGCTCGTGCTGGAGAAAGTCGCGGTCTGTGAGAAGCAGGATGCGCATGGTGGGCGGTGCGAGTGTACCGACGCGACTACGCACCCGCAGTGCCCGGCGTGACCGCCACCGCTGCATCGCGCCACGTCAATTCGGGCATGCGCCCGGAGATCGCTGCCGCCCCGGTCCGCCAGACACCAACCCAGTGCCCGGGTTTGACCTCGTTCAGGTCGTAGTCGCCGGCAGGGCCGTCGCGCCATTGCATGTCCGCGGGCGGCGTGTGCCCCGGCCACCACGGGCGGAGCGGGGCCAGCCGCGTGAACTCGCTTTCGTCACCGACAACCTCCCGAATGGTGCGCAGCCGCGCCACACTCCCGTGCATCAGCGGCGTGCAGGCAAGCAGCGCCCGCGTGTAGGGGTGCAGAGGGTTGTCGAAGAGTTCCTGCACCGACGCGTACTCGACGACGCGCCCGCCGTACATGACGCAGACGACATCGGCATTCTGCGCCACCACACCCAAGGCGTGGGTGATGAGCATGACGGCCATCCCGCGCGTGCGGCGCAGCTCGGCGAGCAACTCAAGCACCTGTGCCTGGATCGTGACGTCGAGGGCGGTCGTCGGCTCATCGGCGAGCAGCAGCTTGGGTCGGCACGCCAACGCCATAGCGATCATCACACGCTGACGCATGCCACCGGAGAACTCGTGCGGGTACGCGCCGAGTCGGTCGCCCGGCGAGGCCATCCCCACTTCGCGCAGTGCCTCGACCGCCAGCTCCGCGGCCTGCCGCTTGTCCACGTCTCTGTGCTGACGGATCGCCTCCACGATCTGGTCGCCGATCGGGTAGACCGGGTTCAGGCTGGTCATCGGCTCCTGGAAAATCATCGCGATGTCGCCACCGCGGACCGAGCGGATCTCGTGCTCCGGTACTTTGAGCAGGTCGCGCGGACCGGTTCCGGTGTCGAGTGTGATCCGTCCGTGTTCGTACGCCGCCGGCGGCGAGGCCAGCAGCCGCAGCACGCTCAGCGCCGTAACGGACTTGCCGCTGCCGGACTCGCCCACGACCGCCAACGTCTGGCGCGGGTAGACGGTCAGTCGCACCCCATCAACGGCGCGATGCCGTCCGCCGTCACGCCGGGCGAAGCTCACGGCGAGGTCCTGGATCTGCAGCAGCGGCGGCTGGTGGGTCACGCCCGCCCCCCCACTCGCTTGGGGTCGATCGCGTCTCGCAGCGATTCGCCGACGAAGTTCAGCGCCAGCAGCGTGGAGGCAAGCAGCAGGCACGGGAAGACCAGCATCCACCAGTTGCTCTGCACAGTATTGAGTTCCGCCAATCCTTCGGCTGCCAGGTTTCCCCAGCTCGGCACGGGCGGTCGCACGCCGATCCCCAGGAAGCTCAAGAAACTTTCCTGCAGGATCGCCTGCGGCACCGTCAGCGTGGCATACACCACGATCGGCCCCACGAGGTTGGGGAGCAGATGCCGGCTGAACTGCCGCCGCCGCGGCACACCGATCGCGCGAGCCGCCTCCATGAATGGCTGGGCTTTGAGGCTCAGCACCTGACCGCGCACCACGCGCGCCATCGTCAGCCAGCTCACCCCACCGATGGCCGCGACCATCGTGAGGATGTTCACCGCCTGTACCTGCCCGGCCGAAAGCTCGCCCGAACCGATCTCGGCACGGGCTTGACCGCGCAGGGCCGTCAGCCGCCCCGGCTCGCGCTTCTGCGTGTCCGAGAGCGATGCAGCGAGTTCGATGACTCGCGATTCGACCCTCGCGCCGGCGCTCTGGATCCGCGCCGCCTGCCAACGCTCTAGCACGCCGTCCACCGCCACCGCCAGCAGCACGACCAGCAGGATGTACGGCAGGCCATACAGAACATCCACCGCTCGCATCATCAGGTTGTCCACCCGTCCGCCAATGAACCCCGCGATCGCGCCGTAGAGCGTGCCCAACAGCACGGACACCGCCGCCGCGGCCACGCCGATGCCCAGCGAGATTGCCCCGCCGAAGAGGCACCGGGCCAGAAGGTCGCGCCCAAGCACATCGGTGCCGAGCAGCGCCCAAGGGCGTGCCACTCCTGCCGCCGCCAGCTCCGCCTTCTGCGCCGCGTTCAGCGGCCACCACACCGGCGGCATCCGTGGCGTCGCCCGCTCCTGGTGCTCGTACCGCGGCGCACCGCCCGCCACGACGCTCGTGGCTGTCCACGGCAGGCTCAGCACGCACGCCGCGAGCATGAACGCGAGCACAGCCAGGCCGATCGCACCCGCACGTGTGCGCAGCAGCGGATGCCGAAAGCGAGCGGCGGGTGGTGGCACGGGCAGCCGAGTCATGCGCGGTGAGCGTAACACGGCGGGTTCACCCTCGCCCGGCCGCTCACCCTCCGACAAGGAATATCCTGCCGGCGTGGCAGACCTTCGCGTCGGCATCTCGGGCTGGACCTTTGCGCCGTGGCGCGGGAATTTCTATCCCAAGGGGCTGACACAGAAGCGCGAGCTGGCGTACGCAAGCCGCCGGTTTAACGCGCTGGAGATCAACGGGACCTTCTATTCACTGCAGCGCCCGGAGAGCTTCCGCAACTGGTACGAGCAGACTCCCCCCGGATTTGTCTTCACGCTCAAGGGGCCGGAGTACCTAACCCACAAGCGACGGCTCAAGGAGCCACTCCAGCCGCTGGCGAACTTCTTTGCGTCGGGCGTCCTGGGCCTGCGCGAAAAGCTTGGCGCGATCCTCTGGCAATTGCCTCCAAACATGATCTTTGACAAGGACCGAGTCGCCGAGTTCCTCGATCTGCTGCCGCACGACACGACCGAACTCGTGCGGCTTGCCAAGAAACACGACTCGTTTGTCGAAGGTCACGTCGAACTGGAAACCGACGCCAAGCGGCCAGTGCGCCATGCGGTCGAATTTCGGCACGAGAGCTTCATGACCGAGCCCTTCGTGGACCTGCTGCGGAAGCACAATGTTGCGATGGTCATCGCCGATGCCGCGAGCAAGTTTCCCACCGCCGAGGATGTGACCGCCGACTGGATCTACGTTCGACTCCACGGCGCTCGGGAACTCGACGAGACCGGCTACACACCCCGCGAGATCGCTGGCTGGGCCGGCAAGATCCGAGCTTGGAGCAAAGGCGGCGAACCACCGGACCCGCGGCGAATCGGCGGCAAAGCACCCGCGGCCAAGTCGGGACGTGACGTCTACACATTCTTCGACAACACGGCCGTCAAGCTGCGCTCACCGGTCGATGCGCGGCGGATGGTGGAGGAACTCGGCGCCGGCCCCAGCGAGAGCATCGAACAAGTCCTCAATGAGCTTGGTGCTCAGTCCAAGACGGTCATCGATGGCACGCAGAAAGCCAAGGCTCCTCGCAAGAAGACGGCCATCCGCAAGCGCCCGTAACGCTCAGGCCGCAACCCATCGAACCGCGTGCGTGCCACGCGCCAGATCATGGCGATCGATTGGGCTAGGCTCTGAGAATGAACGAGCGGCCGGCGATCGATCCCGAGGAACTCTGGCTGGCCCGCGAGCCGATTGTGCTCACGCCGCATGATCCCCGCTGGCTTGTGGCCGCGGTGGAAGAGGGCCGCCGCATCGCGCAGGCGTGCGGTTCTGTGGTGATCCGCGTGGAGCACATCGGCAGCACCTCGGTCCCGGCGCTGATCGCCAAGCCAGTGATCGACCTCATGCCGCTGGTGATGAGTTTCGACGAAGGATTCGCCTGTGTCCAGCCGATGCGAGCGCTCGGGTACTGGTACGCGGGGGAGTTCGGCATCGCTGGGCGGCACCTGTTCGTCAAGGGTGCGCCACGAACGCACCACGCCCACATGCTCGTGGAAGGTTCGAAAGGGGTCACTCGCCACTTGGCTGTGCGCGACGTCCTGCGGGCAAGCCCGCAGATGGCAGCCAGGTACGCGGCGTTGAAGCAAGGCCTGGCCGCGCAGTTCGGCGATGACCGGGAGAGCTACGCCATGGCCAAGTCCGCGTTCATGCGCGAGCTGTTCGACCTTGCGGGCGTGGAATAGTCGCAGGCGCAGGCGCTCCAGAGTCAACTCTGACACATCGCATGAAATCAGAGGTGATGGGACGCCAACGGAACTTTTCTTGAGGGGCGCACGGGTCCTGGAGGTCTGTACCTATTCCAGTAAATACTTCTCCTCTGGCTCTTGACAAAAAGAATTGTCAAGGTTAAGTTATTGGGGATGGTGGACCTCCGCGTCATCGATGATCCCGCATCAGCCAGTGTGGCACTGGACCCCATGCGCAGCCGGCTCCTCTCGGAACTTCGCACGCCGGCGTCCGCGGCGACACTGGCCAGCCGGATGGGGCTCGCGCGCCAGAAGGTGAACTACCACCTGCGAACTCTGGAATCGCACGGGTTGATCCGGGTGGAGAGCAAGAAGCGTTGGGGAGGACTGACCGAGCGGCGGCTGGTGGCGACGGCCTCGTCGTATGTCGTCTCGCCCGGAGCGCTCGGTCCGGTCGCGCCCCCCACGGATCCCTCGCGGGGGATGGATCGGCTCTCCGCGAGCTACCTCGTTGCGCTGGCGGCTCGAATGGTCCGCGAGGTCGGGCAGCTTCTCCGCAAGTCCGAAGAACTCAACAAACGCCTCGCGACACTCTCCATCGACACGGAAGTGAGATTCCGGTCCGCCGAGGACCGTGCCGCCTTCAGCAACGAAATGACTGCCGCGGTCGCGGCGCTGGTTTCGCGCTATCACGATGAATCCGCGCCGGGCGGACGCCGCCATCGCCTGATGATCGGGGCATACCCCACCCCCACCCTCACCCCCACCAAATCCGAAGAATCGAAGCCAAAGGAAACCACATGAGCGTAAAGAAGGAACCATCCGGTCGCCGGTCGGTCCAAGTCGAGGTCGAGGTCCCGGGAACGCCGGAGGAAGTCTGGCGGGCGATCGCCACGGGGCCGGGCATCTCCTCGTGGTTCGTCCCCACGCGCAGCGAGGAACGCCAAGGGGGAGAAGTGATCTCCACCTTCGGGCCTGGCATGGACTCTCCCGCGACGATCACCGTGTGGGAGCCGCTCAAGCGCTTCGTCGCTGAGGGCAACATGGGCGGGCCCGGGTCACCCGCGGTGGCGACCGAATGGACCGTTGAGGCCCGGGCCGGAGGAAAGTGCCTGGTCCGCGTGGTGCACAGCCTGTTTGCGAGCACCGACGATTGGGACAATCAACTCGACGGCCTGGAGCAGGGCTGGCCCGCGATCTTCCGCATCCTGCGGCGGCGCCTCGAGACGTTCAGGGGGATGGAGTCTTCCGCGATGCAGTTCGTCACCTTTGCCAGCGACCCGGCGGCGAAGGCGTGGGAGAAACTGGGCGGTGAATTGGGACTCCTTAATGTTGCCGAAGGGCAGAAGTGGAGCACGCCCGCCTCCCCCAGTGGTCTCCCGCGCATGACTGGCACATCGATGGGGCACGGGATGACCCCGAGCACCGTCCTGCTCGTGCTCGACGCGCCGCCCGGCGGCGCGCCCGGGACGGCCTACATCGGCGTCTTCCCATGCGGGGGGATGGGGATGGTGTACATGGCGATCTATCTCTACGGTCCCAACGCGAAGGCCGCGGTCGAGCGTGATGAGCCGATCTGGCAGAAGTGGATGGACGAGCGATTCCCCGCGCCCCCGATGCCGCAGGGGGGTTGAAGGCGAGTACAACTGGAAATCGGTCCCGGCTCATCGGTGAGCCGGGGTCGGTTGTGCTTTTCGCGGGATCCGAATCTCGAATGGCGAGGCCGCCCTCAGGTTCGTGGCTCATTCGGCATGGTCATCCCTCGTGGGGGCTTTGACTCCGGCCCACTCAAGAGCCTGCCGTTCGTCGGCGAACGTGCGAAACTGGATGGCCTTGCCATTGCGGAAGGTATACACATCCGCGATGTGTCCTTCGCGCCATTCCGTCTCGGTTTTCAGTCTCACTCGCACGTGAACGGGCACGATGACTTTATCACCGGCGACGATGAATCGCTCAGGCTCGCAATGGCCTTCGGCCCATGTCCCGCGGCCTTTCGACACGTGTGCCGTGACTGCCGCGAGCCCGTGATAGGTGCCGCCCTGCGGAAAGTCGGCAGGTTCGATCCGCTCGATCTGCGGGTCAAATACGTTGACGAATCCCGGAATATCGTTGCGGTTGAGTGCGGCATACGCCTCCCTTAGCGCCTCCGTTTCGGCCGCGAACGACGCTGTCAGTTCGCCCATGTTGCTCTCCCTTATGTCTTCAAACTCAGGCGACTGTTCGTAGCCGATCTGCCAGAGGTACATGTCGACGAGCTTCATCAACGGGTAGTGCGCTCCACCGACCTCCTTGATGCGAGCCTGCTCACTCCGAAGTACTTCCACGTTCTGGCCGCAGAAGCCGACGACGCGATGAACGAAGTTGCGATTGAGATAGGAATACTTGAAGCCGGAGCTGGCGAAGCCGCCGAGGAACAGCCGATCCGCTGCCGGCAGACACGCGAGCGTTCCAAGCAGCACCTTCGTGACGAGCGTATCGGTTGCATTCCCGAAAGGGCTGTACGCCTCGCGAACCGCATCAACTGCTTCGAGGATCAGTGGTACAAGTGCGATGTCATCGTCGGAGCCACCGAAGTCGCGGACCCAGAGCGGCGCGAAGCGCGGTTGGGTAAGTCGGTCCACGGCCGCTGTATGAATCGTGTAGTCGTATTGGAGCAGAAAGCTCGAACCACGGTACATCCCCCAACTCGCCAGTATAGAAGGCGAGTTGCAGCGCCGCTGTCTGCCTGTCCACAACGACTCCGGGCGTTGCGAGCTGACGAAAGAACGTGAAGCAGTGTTCCCACGACCGATACCGCCCAGGAACTTTACCGGAAATTTTCCTGTGGTACGCCGCGATCGTGACCGGAATCGTCATGGATCAAGTTTATCCAGAAGCGACACCGGGCTCCGGCTCATCGCTGAACCGTGGCCGTCAGTGCTTCCCTACGCTTCCGTCATGGCACGTGCCCTCGCCATCCTCGGCAGCGCGCGGTGCGATGGGCATACCGCGGCGCTCCTGAAGCGGTTGATCGGCGGTTCTGATTGCGAGGTCATCGATCTCAACGCGGCGAACATCGCCCGCTTCCGCTACGACCAGCGGTATGCCGACGATGATGAGTTCATGGCGATCGTGGAGAAGATGATCGCCGCGCCGATCGTGATCTTCGCCACGCCGGTGTACTGGTATTCGTATTCAACGGTGATGAAGAACTTCATCGACCGCCTGTCGGACCTGTTGATGTCACAGAAGGCCGTCGGCAGGCGATTGCGCGGCGGTCGTTGGGCACTGGTGAGCAGCGGCAGCGACAGCGAGCCCGATCGCGACCTGTTCTCAACGTTCCGTCGTGCATGCGAGTACCTGGGCGTGCAGTGTGTTGCCGAGGTGTACGGCGTGGAGGGCGGCGCATTTGTGGATGAGGCCGCCGCGAAGATGATCCGCGCACACCTTGGCTGACGGCGAGAACGAAACCGGCCCCGGCTCGTGGGGGCTGAACCGGGACCATCTGTGCTTTCTTGGGGTGGAGGGTGTCGGGAGGCCCCACGGGGCTTCCCCGCCTCATGACATCAGCGAGCCGAAGCCGCCCGATTCGCCGGCATCTTCACGTTGGCCACCGTCTTGGTTTCGTTCTGACAGCGCTCATCTGGTTCATCAGCGGCAAACTTCTCCATGTACACTCGCCAAGCTCGAAAGGAACCCCCCACATGGAATTCCTGCTCTCACTCTGGCTGCCCATCCTGCTCTCCGCCGTCGTCGTCTGGTTCGCTTCCATGATTTTCGGCATGGCCCTGCCCCACCACAAGCAGGACTGGATCGGCCTACCCGACTCCCAGGGGGGCGAGGACGGTTTCATGGATGACCTCCGCAAGCGCGGCATCAAGCCCGGCAACTACCTGTTCCCCGATTTCCGCGGCCGCGAGGCTTTGAAATCGGAGAAGGTTGAGAAGGCTTTGAAGGAAGGGCCGGTGGGACACCTCAGCGTCTGGCCAACGCCGCTCACCATGGGCGACAAGATAGTGGGCACATTTATCTTGTACCTCCTCGTCAGCATTCTCATTGCATACCTCACGCGCGTGGCGATTCCCGGCCCCGCAGAGTTTGCGAGAGTCTTCCAGTTCGCAATCACCGCAGGCATCCTCGCCTACTGCTTCTCGTTCATTCCGAGCGCCCTCTGGTGGGGCTCCTACAAGCGCACCATCGTCGCCCATGTCATCGACGGCATCATCTACGCCGCGATCACCGGAGCCATCTTCGCTTGGCGATGGCCGCACTGACGCCCGACCGCAGTTACGCCCGCCGTACCACGCGAGTTTGCTCTCGTCAGCACGAAGGCCGCATCCTCGGGTGTGCGGATGAACACTCTTCGAACCGGACCCACGCCGCTGGCGTCGTGCGTCATCGAAGACACAGATGCATCGAATCAATCGGTCAAGGGTTCAGGAAGCGAGTCCGGCTTTGCGCAAGACTTCGATGTCGTCCATATACCCCGCCGGATCCCGGTTGATCCACCTCCCCGCCTCGGCGTCGTACCATCGGTTGCGTGCGAGCCACCACCCTGTGCTCGGGTCGCGCAGATACCCGTACCGCTCCTGCCACAGCATCGGCTTGTTGTTGTTGTGGAACCCGACGTTGGCCCACGAGTTGAGCGTCAGGCGTCCGAACTTGTCCCACCCCCCGTAGCGGCCGGGGTTGTCGCTGTACCCCGCGGCGGACCGGTGGCCGTCGGCCTCGACCGTCCGGTCCAGTTGGATCCCCATCTGCGACAAGTCCGTCACCGCCACCGTTCCCAGACCCACCCGCTGGTACTGCACCAGCGGCATCCCTTCCAGCGTCCCGTCGGTGATCGCCAGCGCGCCCGGCCGACTGAGCGCGTCGTCCACGGGCGTGTTGTAGAGGTACGACACGTACGTGTCGTCGGCGGTGCTCACCGGCGTGATCGGGTCGGGGTGCTGCACCACGCTCGTCCGCTGGTACGCGATGACCGGCGCGCCCGAGCCGGGGTTCCACGCTGTCGGCGTGCCGCTCTCGTAGCTGTACGTGACGTCGCGCACCTTGCCGGTGCCGCTGGCCGGCAGCTGCCCCTCGGCCCTTGCCGCAGGCGCGTGATGAGCCCGCGGTGGTTGTAGTCGTACTTGATGAAGTTCTGGACCGCCGAGCCCTGGAGGACCGTGTTCATCGCCGAGTCGGTCCCCGGCGGCGACGTGAGCGCGTCGTAGGTGGCATTGTGCGAGATCACCGCCCACACGCGCCCGCGCGGGTCATAGTGCGTGGTGAGCTGCTTGGTCGTATTGTCGAGCGAGGGTGTGAGGTTGCCGGAATCGGCGTCCTGCACAGTACCCCAAGACTCGACGCGGTCGGCGACCGACCGTCCCGCTGCATCGCGGATCGAGCGGTGGGACGTGCCGTTCTGGTCGATGTTGGCCACCTGCTCGCCGAGGTTGTTGTAGAACATTTGCACCGTGTCACGCGCGAGCGAACTCGGCTCACCCGCGCCGGAGGTGCCGGCCGCGGGGTAGTTCACCTCGTACAGCAACCCGTTGGAACGCAGGCTGTTGAGCGTGACGCCCCCACCGCGCACTCTTACTGCACGGTCTGTCGTTAGTCAAATCGAAGATGGCCTCCATAAGTTCGTCACATCAACACCGCGTGCCTCCAATAACTCACTCAAGGCCTGCTCGCCGTGTTCTCGGTGCAGAGCGAGTTCTCCATCGGTGATTGGCACTGCCATCAACCAGTACACTTGGTGTCCTCCGACGGCAGCAGCCTCCAACGGAGGAGATAAGTCCTGCCAAGCGTACGGATCGGTCAGAAAACAATGAGGCGTCGTTGTTCCTGGGACCGCTCTAGCGAGCACATCCGAGTAGACGTCGCCTGGCATCGGCGACTTGCCGTGTTTGATGCAGTAAAATGCGATCGCGGCCAAACCGAGCTCAAGCCCGGATGTGGACATGGTGGAGAGTGCGAGAAGTTCAATTCTGCCGGGGAAGTTCGCGTTGTCGGCCGTTCGAAGCTGGTGTTCACTGAGTCCGATCGTTGCAATCGTTGCCCAACCAATTCGTGGCGAATTCGGAAATCGAGCTAGCCCAAGTGATGTAGTTTCTGTGGCGTTGAGTCTCTCCACGAGTATTGGATCGGTCTTGAGGACCCGACGGAGGATTGCAAGAACGTCAGATCGCCAACTCGATAGTTCGCGGTTGAGTTCATTCCTATTCATATTTGTGAGACCTGTTGTCTGATGGTGTTTCCGGTCGATAGTTGCTCGGCTTATTTTGCTCGTTTAGGAATTCACTTCGAGTACGTCGAGAGATCCATGCCCATGCCCGCTGGATTCGAAACGGTACAATGTGACCCATGTCCCAAGCAACACCTGGATCGATGACGGATCCACCAGGACTGCGCACAGCACCATCTGGCGAAGCCTTTTGTGCATTCCGGAATACTGTATCTCGCACCCCGACACGATACCCTCCCGGTCGAGAATATGTCGAGTAGTCAAAGAGCGCAGGCAGCGGTGTTGTTGGGGTCGTGATTGTCTGTGTTGAGAATCCGAGTGCGTTGTCCAATCCCGGTCCTGTGATGCTTGAATTCACGGGCGGCATTGGTGAATCAACACCAGGGCCTGAAATAGTGGGCGTCTCCGGTGGGCTTGGGCGGGACGTCACGGCCGGGCTCGGGCGGGCACCAGCGGTTGCCGCTGCGGCTGCCCGAGAGGATCGCGCCACCGCTCCTTTTACGGGTAGAAGCATGTATGCGAGGTCCGAGACGCCTTCGCCGAAGTCCGACGCGCGCTGCAGCCCGCTCATCGGGTTGCCAGCGCCGTCGTTGTTGAAGATCGCACCGAGGATCTTGGCCCCGGCGCCCGTGACGCCGTTCTTGAAACCCGCCGGTATGCCGGCAATTGTGGTAACGGGGTCCGTCACAAGTGCGACGACGCCGGTAGCGACGTTGTAGCTGCTCTTGCCGAATCCAATGTACGCCCCGGCGCTCATCGTGCCAGCCGGGCTGTCGGACATCTGGTCCCATGCTGCAGCGGTAACACTCTGCGCCTCGGGTGAGTTGCGCATCGCCATCATGTCGGTTGACCGGCCATCGGGCGGCATCAACCCCGTCGGATCCACCAGGCTCATCGGATTGCACCGCACGTACAGGTAGAAGTTCAGCCCATCGATGTACCCCGCGGGATCGCGGTTGATCCACCGCCCCGCCTCGGCGTCGTACCATCGGTTGCGTGCGAGCCACCATCCTGTGCTCGGGTCGCGCAGGTAGCCGCAGAACCCCACGCGGACCTCGTCGATCGGGTGCGGGTTGGTGTACAGCCACCCGAACTCGTCCTGGTCGTTGGAGTCAACGACACCGTCGCCGTTGAAGTCGGCACGCGGGTCGTCGGAGTACCAGTCGCTGAGGAAATGGCTCTCGTCCTTGCCGGTGAGCGTGCCGCCGGCGTCGTAGTCCGCCGGGTGGTGCAGGCGCATGCGGCCGTAGGGGTCGTAGCTCATCCGCTGCCGCACACTGCCTGTCAGGCCATCGATGTGCGCCACCACGCTGAACAGACTGTCGGTCAGCTGGTAGAAGGCGGAGTCGCCCTCGCCGGTGTACACGCCGTCGTTGTCGATGTCCACGCGCCGGTAGACCGCGTCATCAACCCCCCGCAGACCCCAGAACTGCTGCTCGCGGCGTGAAGGCGTGTCCCCCGACCCCTCGACGTCCTCCAGCAGCACCTGCCAGCCGGCCGAGTAGTACACCCGCCGGATGCTGGTCTCGGCCCCGTGCGGCGGCCACGCCTCAGATCCCAGGTCCACCATCTCGCGCTGCTCACGCACGCGCCAGTGCAGCGGGTTGTACTGGTACTGCACCGTCTCCCAGACATCACCGCCGCTGGTGGTGACCAGCGTCTCGGCTTTGACCAGCCGGTTCCACGCGTCGTAGGTCAGCTTCTGCTTGTCGGTGCTGGTTCCCGTCCGCACCCGCCGCAGGTTGCCGTTGGCGTCGTAGAGCCGCGCGTCGCTGCCGATCGCCGTCAGCTCGTTGGTCGCGTTGTGGGTGCGGTCTTCGTCCTTCCAGTGCCCCGCCGAGTCCTTCACGCTCTGCCTGGTCCAGTTCCCCAGGTTGTCCAGCGTCCAACTCAGCGAGCCCGTGGTCGCCGTCAAGCTCGGCGGCGAACCCGAGAGCTGCCCACGCTGGGCGGAGGTGAGCCGGTCGAGCTTGTCGTACGCGAAGGCCCAGTCCTGATCAACGTTCTCGAAGTTCGTCCGCAGCTGCGCCCGTGAGAGCTTCCGCGTTGATAGGTCGTACGCGTACCGCTCCTGCCACAGCATCGGCCTGTTGTTGTTGTGGAACCCGACATTGACCCACGAGTTGAGCGTCAGCCGCCCGAACTTGTCCCAGCCGCCGTACCGCCCCGGGTTGTCGCTGTAGCCTGCCGCGGAGCGGTGGCCATTGGTCTCCACCGTCCGGTCGAGCTGGATGCCCATCTGCAAGAAGTCCGTGACGGCGATGGTGCCGATCCCGAGCCGCTGGTACTGGACGAACGGCATTCCCTCCAGCGTCCCGTCGGTGATCCCCAGCGCCCCCGGCCGGCTCAACGCGTCGTCCACGGGTGTGTTGTAGAGGAACGAGACGTACGTGTCGTCGTCCGCGTTGACCGGCGTGATCGGGTCGGGATGCTGCACCACGCTCGTCCGCTGGTACGCGATCACCGCCGCCCCCGACCCCGGGTTCCACGCCGTCGGCGTGCCGCTCTCGTAGCTGTACGTGACGTCGCGCACCTTGCCGGTGCCGCTGGCCGGCAGCTGCCCCTCGGCCCCCTGCCGCAGACGCGTGATGAGCCCGCGGTGGTTGTAGTCGTACTTGATGAAGTTCTGGACCGCCGAGCCTTGGAGGATCGTGTTCATCGCCGAGTCGGTCCCCGGCGGCGACGTCAGCGCGTCGTAGGTGGCATTGTGCGAGATCACCGCCCACACGCGCCCGCGCGGGTCATAGTGCGTGGTGAGCTGCTTGGTCGTATTGTCGAGCGAGGGTGTGAGGTTGCCGGAATCGGCGTCCTGCA